>NZ_CP094461.1:702130-1053196 GCF_022809715.1 Burkholderia pyrrocinia | reverse complement strand
CTTTCACTCCCGGGTTGGGCTGCACCGAAACGATGGCGCAATTCGTGTTCCCGAATGCGCTTCGACCGGCCAACCGGTCTGTTTCAGCGTTGCAACCGGGCAGGCGAGTCGGGAAATGGCGAGCCCAATGGGATCGGGAAGGGGAACCTTCCGCATCGACCCCGAAGGTTTCGACAAGGGCGAGCGACGTGTGCAGGCGCTTGAGCCGTGCGAAACGTATCAACGCTGAAACATTTTCATCCGTTCACGGCGACTTTCCGTGTATTCCGGCGGTTCGTATCGCCGTGCGAATCGAGTGCATTGCGATGGCATATCGCTTGCTACTGAGATTGACCCGCAGACGAGTGATCCGGGAAATAGCGTCCAGGTGCGATCGTCTTCATGAGGATCAAGAGGAAATCGTAATGAGCATACTTGCGACTTACACGTTCGCATTGCAGCACGGCAGCCATGTGACGTTCCTTATTCCTCAGAACGGCTGCCCATCCGGCGCGGCCCAGTTTTTCCTTGCCGCGCATCTGTCCGATGGCGCCGGATCGCTCGCCGACAGATTTCATCGAGCGAACAGGTTTGCCGAGCTGACTTCACCCGACGCGCACGAGAATTTGTCCTATCGCTACCTGGTCGATCTCGGCGGGCATATCGTCGCGTTTCGGCACGACTCGGAGGGGAACGAGTGGGAGCGGTTTTTCTCGGGACACTACGCGGAATTCATCAATGGGCACGCGCCGCTCAAGGTGCTCGGCGACGGCGTGCTGAAGCACATCAAGTCCTGCACCGGCGGAAATGACGAATGGGTGACGCGCGGGCAGCTTGTCAGGCGTCATGCCGCAGCCGTGGAGACACTGTCGTTGCAACGCGAACGATTTCCGGAGCGGGCGGATGTGATTTCAAGCTATCAAAGCGATGTCGACGCACTGGCCGTTTCTCTCCGGCGATACAGCGAATGTGAGGATTTCGAATGAATGCAGGAGAATGTTTCTTGAAGATATCGACCTGCATTATCTGACAGCTTCAAAAATGAATGATTTGGTGATTATATGAAATACGGTGGTATTTATATATTCATACCATTTCGCATGTTTTCTTAATTTAGATCAATGATAACGTTTCCGAATCAGGGCATCCACCTATGAGGTAGCGGACCGAAATGGATGCGAGCGCGTTAGAATGTGCCCACTAAATTTCGCATTGAATCGTCGCAGGAAATGGTGAGGGCGTTACAAACTCTCGAGCACCTCGTTACGTTGAAAGCGGGAGGCATGCGTTCGCGCATGTATACACAATCCAATTGTCCGATACGAACATTCCATGCAGACCATGCTAAGTCCGCACGAAATTACTACTTTAATGATCGTTCGGGATGCGCCAGATCAGATCGAACTGGATCGCGACGAACTCGTCACGCTCATCGAGCATCGCCTGATCGCCCTTGATCAGCCGGCATCGGGTTGTCGGCGTGTCCAGGTTACCGCAGAGGGCCGCGCTGTCCTGAGAGCGGTGTCGCGAATGCGTTGAGTGATCCGAGTTGGCCGAAAATGACGGAGGCTGCTATGAGCGGAGCATGGGTCGGGTTCGTGGTCGGCGCGTTCGTGCTGGCGTTTGCGGCAATTGCCGCAATGAACCGCTATCGCCGCGAACATCGTCGCGCGGAACTGCTTAGAAATCTGGACCACCATGAATGGTGGCACTGGACTCATACCTCCACTGCGGGTTCGCGAACCGCGAAAAGATGAACCACGCACATCGCAGGCCAGGCATCCGGCAGCAGGTCGCGCGCGACACGTTGCAATGACGCGTCGCGCGTGGCCGTCTCTACCGGCTTGATGAAGTGATCACCGAGTCGGGCGTGCGCGGTGCGCATCGTATATGCGAGCCGGCTCGCAACTCGGAGACTCTGCGGCCGGCGCCTCCCGGTCGACGGCCGCCTGGAATGCCGATTGCGTCGCGGTCGGGAACGAATGCACATTCAGCGCGCAGTGAAGTGTCCGATATCCGGACCCACCATGCGTCCGGCCCGCAGTTTCATACCGGCGCGCTAGATCCGTCGGACATACCGTTCCGAAACGACCGAGCGTTGCTGGATCCATGCGACGCCAAGCTCCAGCGCTTCATCGCGGGCCTCCCGGGCGTGGGCGAAGTCCCCATCGACGCCGAGCGTGCGTGTTTCGCCGGCCCGGTCGGTGACGATGGCCGCAGCTGCGTAGCGCCCCTTTCCGGTGGCGGTTACCACTGGCCGGACCTCACAGCCGTGATACTCCATGACATTGTCCGTTTGCATGTGACACCTCCTACAGAGCGTTGCGCCCGGAGCGAGCCCGGCGATACCGGCTGGCGTTCGAACAGCGCGTCGAACTCGGCGCGATTCATGTCGAGCTGGTCCGGCGCCTGGCGAACCAGCAGCCAGGTCGCAAATTCGTGCGGACCGACTTTGCGGACTTGCCCTAGCCGATATCGATCGTGCGCTTCGTGGACTGCGCCGGCTCCGATTTCGGCACGGTCAACGTGAGTACACCATTGTCAAACTTGGCCAGGGTGTGATCGGGGTCGGCGTTTTCCGGCATCGGGATCGTGCGCACGAAGCTTCCATGGGCGCGCTCCAGCCGGTAGCAGCCGTTTTCCTCGCTGCGCACATCCTGCTTTTTCTCTCCGCGCAGCACGATTGCCCCATCCTCGACGCTCACCTTCAGATCTTCGCGCTCCATTCCGGGCAGTTCGGCGGTCACGCGCAGCACCTGTCCTTCATCGACGACGTCGATGCGCGGCTGGAAGCGCGATGAGCTGAAGTCGCCAAACCATCGTTCGAGCACGCCACGGCCTGCAAACGGGTCGTGAAAGAACTCCTCCATTGCACGCCACGGCTCGCGTGAGAACAGTCGCGGAATGTCAGGCCATGAGGTCCGCCACGGTTCGCTTGGCGGCGGGCTTTCCGGGCCTTCCGCATCGGACTTGCGGGCAGCCCCGCGAAGAAACTTGAAGGGGTTCCACTTTTTCAGATCGGTATTCATAGCGTCCTCCGATTCAGCATCAACCTGTTTCGAGCGTGGCGGATGCGTGGCACGATCTGTCGCACGGGAATCGTGCGGATGCGGATCGCATGCCCTGGCCAGGACTCCTGAGTGACCTCAGGCACCGGGGCCTCTTGCTCCTGGTTCTCGCGGCGGCGGCAGCGCGATCGCTGCCGCCCATGCACCTGACCTGCCCTTGCTGGCGGGTCAGGTGGTCTTGACTTCAATGCGCCGTGGGCGCGCCTCGTCGCGGCGTGGGATCGTCAGCTTCAGCACTCCGTCCTGAAGGTTCGCCTCGATCTTTGACGTGTCGAAGTCCGGTGACAGCGTGAACGTCCGGGCGAAGTGCGGTTCGCGGACCTCGGCATGCTGCAGCCGCAGGTTCGCCGGCGTCGTCACCGCTGCCTCGGCTTCGATCGAGAGGCTGCTGTCGTGAACTTTGACGTCCAGCTTGTCCTTCGTCACGCCGGGCAGGTCGGCCCACAGCGTGACGCCCTGGCTGTCCTCGTATATGTCGACTGCCGGGGTGAGCGTGATCCGGCGCGTGGGCTGTTCGGTGTCGCGACGCGCTACGGAGGATGGGCCGCGTTCAGCCAGTTGGGTCGTGTCAGTCATGATCGGCTCCTTGGATTACTGGACAGTGATGGCGCGCGGCTTGGACGATTCGCGCCTGCCGATGCTGATCGACAGGCAGCCGTTTTCGTAGCGCGCCTGGACCTTATCGGGATCGGCGTTTTCCGGCAGCTCGATGACGCGCCGGAAGGTGCCGGCAAAGCGCTCCTGCGCATAGGTGCGCGTCTCGCTGCCAGTGTCGGGTTGTGTCGATTTGCGTTCGCCGCTGATGGTCAGCAGGCCCTTGTCGACCGATACGTCGAGTTCGGTTGCGTTGATTCCCGGGGCGAAGGCGACAATCTCGATCGACTCGTCGGTCGCGCCGATGTTGATCTGAGGAAACGCACCGAAACGGCTGGCGCGGATGCTGGACGGGAAACCGCCGAAAAGTTGCGCCATCTGCTGCTGCAGACGGTCAAACTCACTGAAGAGGTCGGTTCCGAAGTAAAGATCGCTCATGATCATATCCTCCTTGAGTGCAGCCGGGAGGCGAACGGGCCTACGCGCTCCAGTTCGCCTGCCGGGCTGCCGGCAAACAAATCGAAACACGCAGCGCGCGGAATGAGAGGGCCCGCGCGTCTGCCTGAGCGAAACTCAAGATAGGAACTCTGCGGAAAATTTCAAGGGGCGGCGGCAGTTTTTTGCACTTGAAATTTCGGCGTTGGCACCTATCATCGCAGCGGCTTGGAACTGCATATGGAGGACGCCATGGAATTCGACACGGACTGGCTTACGCTGGGCAGGCATCGTATCCGGCTGCGCTCGACAAAGGGCTTTCCGACCGAGACGATGCGCACCGTGGTGGAGGTTGTCAGGCTCGCGATCGACAACAACATGAGCGCGCGGGCGCGACTCGTCGAGGTCGTGTGCCGGCAGGAAAAGACCTACGACGTGCTGGTCGGCACGACGATGGTGGAGGACAAGGTTTGTGCACCGCAACTCGAAGCCGCCGTCGCGGTCGTGCTGGGCCTGTTACCTGACCAGATCGACATCACGGTCACTCACGTTACGCAAAAGGAGGTCGATCTGCACTTTGGTGTGTACGAGCGAATGTTGTCAGAGAAGCTGGGCGCGGCACCGCCGATCCAGTGAGCAATCGGTGCCTCATGTCGACCGTGTTCTGCGAGATCGCCGCCGAAGCAACCAGGTCGTAGCGTAGCCGCTTCCGTTGCTCCTCCGGCTCGTTCCCGGTAATCACGTAATAAGCAGGAGATTCTTTATTACCCAATGCTTATGACAGGGCTTACGCTTACCGTGTTCATACCCCGTTACCGGTGGATTGCCGCACGCAGCCGCTCGACTTCCCGTTCCGACACATCGCGCTGCCGGATGCGTACCTCGCCGCGGGCGCGTTGCCGACGTTGCACGAGCGCTACGGGATCTCGATCGGCGCGATGCAGGCGAACATCAAGTCGTGGCTCGCGTAGCAACGGCATGGCCGAGAGCTTCGTGAAGACGATGAAGCGCGACTATGGGGCCTTCATGCGGAAACCGGATGCAGCGACGGCCGTGCGGAATGTCGGCCATTGCGTTCGAGCATTGCAACGAGAAGCATCCCCGTAGCGCACTGAAATATCGCTCACTACGCGAGTTTCGACGCGCGGTGGATTCATCGAGCATGGCGTGAGGCTGTGTCCGCGACTACGGGGGTAACTCCACTTTGTGTCGTGGACGCGGTCGCCGTCGGCTCCGCGGCACGTGACAGGTACTGTTGCGCCTGGGGTGGCGCTGACGCGGCAAGCAGCGTGGATTCTGGTCCGGATTGTCCGGCGGGGGCGGCGAGGTGCGCCGGAACCGCTTCCGTCACAACAGGCAGACCCGACGCAGCGTGACCGTTCTCCGATAGACGGATTTATCGAGCCACGGCACGAACACATACTCGTCGTAAGCGTCGCAGCCGATCAGAATCCAGTGGGACAGAACGTTGGACATGATGGTCTCCTTGACTGCGCTCGTTTCGATGTGCAGGGCGCCGACGCGTCGCGATCGTCATCCGTCGTGCTCACACACCGTATACCCGGCGAGCACCGCGCCTATTCCCGAAACCGTGCGATGCACTTCATGCGCGGGATGTCGCGCGTCGCCGGAATAAACGGGCCCGCTCCGCGGTATGCCGATCAAGCGGCGGACGCATCGAGGGGAGGCGCCAATGAACGGCAAGGAGAGGCAAACCCGGGACATTCCGGGCCGATCGCGGCGCGATCGCGACGGTGCCCCGCAGGTGAACGAGGCATGGCGGCCATCGTTGTTCCAGGATCGCATCGGCATGCGCCCGCCGCGGCGCAACCGCGCGCCGCGTCCCGCGCAGAACGCGATCGACTCCGATGCCGGTAAAACGGCGTCGGCGCAAGACGGGATGCATACGGCCGCGCGAAGGCTGCAACTCGGTTCCGGCATCCTGCTGTGGCTCTATATTTCCGTCCATATGGTCAATCACGCGCTCGGCATCTGGTCGATCGATATCGCTGAGCGCGCGCTGCATCTGGCAATCGGGCTGTGGCAAAGCGCGCCCGGCACGATCCTGCTGTATGGCGCGGCCGGCCTGCATTTCGCGCTGGCGATCCGCACCATCTACGGCCGCCGACACTGGGCGCTGCCGCCCGCCGAATGGCTTCGTCTGTGGGCGGGACTCAGCCTGCCAATGCTGTTGATACGCCACGTCGTCGGGACGCGGGTTGCGACATCGTTTTACGGCTTCGAGCCGAACTACGAACGGGTCATCGTATCGCTCCTGACGAGCGGCACACAGGGCTTGCAGATCGCGCTGCTCGCACCGGGTTGGGTGCACGGCAGTCTCGGGCTGTGGTTTCATTTGCGCCGCCATGCATTTTTTCGGCGTGCGAAGTTCGTGCTGCTGGCGATGCTCGTCCTGCTGCCCGTGCTGTCGGCGGCGGGATTCGTGCAGATGACGCGTGCGATCGTGCCAGGAAGTCTCGCCGTGCCGGCGCCCGATGCGGCGCTGGTTGCGCACCGCGCCGCGCTCGACGGCTGGCGGCATCTCCTCGTTGCCGGGTATCTGTCGTTGATTGCGGGTGCGTTCGTCGTCGGTCAGTTGCGAAACAGGCTCTTCAGCGGCGATTCGCACGATCCATCCCGCGAGCAGCGGCGAACGGACGCATGAACGCCGTACGCCCGCTCGCGGTTCGCGTTCCGCGCACGTCGATTGCGTCCCGCACGGGTGCGCCGGCCGGGAAAGACTGCTGACCTACGTGAAGCAAAATGGCGATGCGTCGGCACAGTCGGCGCGATCCGCGATTTCACTACACGCCGGCACTATGCGGGCCGGCATGAGGTCGAGCTGATCGTCAACGGCCGGGTCGTGGCGCAATCGTCCTTCGAACTCGCCGTGTGAGCGGCCGTTGGCTGGTGCGAAGGAGGGAGTACGAAACGACGGACGTGTCGGCCGCCGGCCTTCGGAGATCGTGACCGGTGGCCGGCCGCGGGCCACCAGCGGTCATTCGACATCGCTGCCAGGATCGTTACAATCCGCTGCATACACCGCACCCACTGGCGCAAAGCCACCCGACAGGGAGTCCTCAATGACTGGAATATCCATCAGGTCCGCAAACATCGACGACGCACAGGCGATCGCCGATTTCCACGTCAAGGTCTGGCGGCACACCTATCGGGATCTCGCACCGACGCAAGCGCATGCCGTGCTCGACGAGCGCTATCGCGGCAGGAAATGGCAGGAAAAGCTGGCGTCGAACGACGGCGACCAGCTAGTGCTCGTTGCGGAGACCGACGGCAGGATCGTCGGAATCGGCGCGGCTGGCGCGCCGTCGGAACCGATATTCGACGGCCGTGGCGAGATCAAATTCCTGTATGTCGATCCCGAATTCAAGCGTCGCGGCATCGGCCGCAAGCTGCTTGCCCAACTCGCAACGCATTTGAGAAGGCTGCGGTATCGGGGTGCCGCGTTGAGTGTCGTCAACGGAAACGAATCCGCGATTGCCTTTTACGAGGCGCTGAATGCGCGGTTTGCCGGCGAGTACGTCGATGCGGGGCCGATCTGGCGGTCGCACAACATCGTCATGGTGTGGGACGACCTGGCGAATCTCATTTCCTGACCGAAACCCTGCCGCAAGCAACGACGCGCATCACGCGAGGCATGCTCGCAGCCACGACGTGAACGCGGTCACGAGCGGCGTCCCGGTCAGCTCGTGACGCGTGACGAGATAGTACGCATGACGTGACGGCACCGTTGCGCTGAACGGCCGCACGAGCGTGCCGTCGATCAGGTCGTCGCGCACGGACAGGCTGTCGCCGAGTGCGACGCCTTGCCCGTGCACCGCGGCTTCGACGCCGATGTGCGCGTTGCCGATTTCGAGGATGCGGATGCCCGGCAGCTTGTCGGCGTTCGCTTCCGCCAGCCAGCGCATCCACGAGCCCGCATGCTCGCAGAACAGCGTGCGCCCGGCGAGATCCTGCACCTTGCGGATCGCATCGGGCCCGTTCATCAACGCCGGGCTCACGACCGGGAACAGCGCCGGATGCTCGAGCAGCTCGACGTGCCGATTGCGCCAGGTGCCTTCCCCGTAACGGATGCAGACGTCGACGTCCGTCGAATAGATCTCGCGTTCGTCGTTCGACGGAATCACCTTCAGATGGATGCCCGGATAGCGCTCGAGAAAATCGCCGATGTGTCGGGCGAGCCAGCGCGACGTCAGCGACAGCGGCGTCGACACGACGAGATCGCCGACGGCGGCCGGCGAATCGAGCCTGACGGTGGCGTTCGCGATCAAGTCGAACGCGGCGCCGACCGGTTCCAGCAGCGCCTCGCCTTCGGGCGTCAGCTTCACGCGCGCCTTTGATCGGACGAATAGCGCGACGCCGAGCGTGCTTTCGAGAATACGGATCTGGTGGCTGACCGCGCTCGCGGTCACGTGCAGTTCGTCGGCGGCGGCCGACACGCTGCCGCGCCGGGCGGCGGCCTCGAATGCGCGAAGCGGGTTCAGCGGGGGCAGGCGGTTGCGCATCGGCGGGCGCGTCGAAGGCGACGGTGCTGAGAAAAACTTCATTTAAGCGGAGCCAATTTCTCGCTACAACAAAAAAAATTGAATGCCTACAGTGGGGGCAATCCAACCGAGTCGAGGTCGACCGCAATGAGCCTTACCGAACCGATCGAACGCCTGTGGGGCGGCCGCTTCCAGTCGGAGCCGTCCGACGCGCTGCAGAACCTGTCCCGCTCCGATCCGAGTTTCTACCGTCTCGTGCCGTACGATCTGGCGGGCTCCCGTGCGCATGCGCGCGAATTGAACCGCGCCGGCATCGTGAACGACGACGACCTCGCGCAGTTGCTGGCCGCGATGGACGGCATCGCGCGCGACTACGCGGCCGGTGTGATCGCGCCGTCGCTTGCCGACGAAGACGTGCACACGTTCCTCGAGCGCGTGCTCACGCAGCGGCTGCCGGCGCTCGGCGGCAAGCTGCGCGCCGGGCGTTCGCGCAACGACCAGGCGGCGAACGATCTGCGCCTGTACCTGCGCGACAAGGCGCGCCAGCTCGTGCGCGGCGTGCTCGACCTGCAGCAGGCGCTGGTCGGCCAGGCGAGCCGGCACGTCGACACGGTGACCGCCGGCTTCACCCACCTGCAGCCCGCGCAGCCGATCGTGTTCGGCCATCAGTTGCTGGCGCATGCGCAGTCGCTGTATCGCGACGCCGACCGCCTGGTCGACTGGGACCGCCGCACCGCGCGTTCGCCGCTCGGCGCGGCCGCGCTGGCAGGCTCGGCGATTTGCGTGCGGCCCGAGCTGTCCGCGCAGGAGCTCGGCTACGACGCGCCGTGCGAGAACTCGATCGACGCGGTGGCCGCACGCGATCACGTCGCCGAATTCGCGTTCGTCGCGAGCATGCTGGCCGTGAACCTGTCCCGCCTGTCGGAAGAAGTGATCCTGTGGACGTCGCGACAATTCCGCTGGGTGGAACTCGACGACGGTTATGCGACGGGCAGCTCGATCATGCCGCAGAAGAAGAACCCGGACATCGCGGAACTGACGCGCGGCAAGGCCGGGCGCCTGATCGGCAACCTGACGGGCCTGCTCGCGACGCTGAAGTCGCTGCCGCTCGCGTACAACCGCGATCTCGCGGAAGACAAGATCGCCGCGTTCGATTCGATCGACACGCTCGAACTCGTGCTGCCGGCGATGGCGGGGATGATCCGCACGATGCGCGTGAATGTCGACGAGATGCGCCGCCAGGCGCCGCTCGGTTTCACGCTCGCGACCGAGGTCGCGGACTGGCTTGCGCTGACGGGCGTGCCGTTCAGCGAAGCGCACGAGATCACCGGCGCGCTCGTGCGGGCGTGCGAACGCGACGGCATCGAGCTCGCGGACGCAAGCGCGGAACAACTGCAGGCCGTCGACGCGCGCCTCGCGCCGGCGGTGCGCGCGCATCTGACGCTCGACGCGGCCGTCGCCGCGCGCGGCGGCGCGGGCGGCACGTCGCCCGCGCGCGTGCGCGAGCAGATCGGCCGCCTGAGCGGTGCGATCGAACGCCAGGCCGCCTGGGCGGCCGACTACCGGGGGCCGTCATGCTGAGCGCATCCGATTCGAGCCGTCTCGACGGCGCACCCGGGCCGGCCGGCGCCGCGGCAGACGATACCGCAGGCCTCGTGCGCGTGCGCCGGCGCTACTGGGGCCGTTATGTCGCGTCGATCGCGATCGTTGCCGCGCTCGCCTACGTGGCCGCCGCGTTCGCGCGCGGACAGATCGAGTGGCGCGTCGTCGGCCAGTTCCTGACCGCACGCTCGATCCTGACGGGGCTCGGCAACACGATCGTGATGACCGTTCTCGCGATGACGCTCGGCGTCGTGCTGGGCGTGGTCACCGCGGTGATGCGGCTGTCGTCGAACCCGGTGCTCGGCGCGATCGCGCAGGGCTACATCTGGCTGTTCCGCGGCACGCCGGTGATCCTGCAACTGCTGCTGTGGTTCAACCTCGCGCTGGTGTTCCCGACGCTCGGCATTCCGGGTATCGCCGAATTCCGGACCGTCGACGTGATGACGCCGTTCCTCGCGGCGGTGCTCGGGCTCGGCATCAACCAGGGCGCGTATACGTCGGAAGTCGTGCGTGCGGGGCTGCTGTCGGTCGACACCGGCCAGTACGAGGCCGCGAAATCGATCGGCATGCCGCGCCTGCAGGCGCTGCGCCGGATCATCCTGCCGCAGGCGATGCGCGTAATCGTGCCGCCGATCGGAAACGAGCTGATCGGCATGGTCAAGCTGACGTCGCTCGCGAGCGTCGTGCAATACGCGGAGATGCTGCACAACGCGCAGAACATCTACTACGCGAACGCCCGCGTGATCGAGTTGCTGATCGTCGCGGGCATCTGGTATCTCGCGGTCGTCACCGTGCTGTCGCTCGCGCAGGCGCGCGTCGAACGGCGCTTCGCGCGCGGCGCGGGTCGCGCGGTGGGCCGCACATGAACGACACGACCCTCAACCATCGGGAGAACGTCATGACGAACGCGGTCGTTCGCGCGGTCGACGTGCGCAAGTCGTACGGCGATTTCCAGGCGCTGCACGGCATCACGCTCGACGTCGCGCAGGGCGAAGTGCTGTGCATCATCGGGCCGTCGGGCTCGGGCAAGAGCACGTTCCTGCGCTGCATCAACCAGCTCGAGACGATCAGCGCGGGCGCGCTGTGGGTCAACGGCGAACTGGCCGGCTTCCGCCGCACCGGCAACCGGCTCCACGAGCTGTCGGAGCGCCAGGTCGCGCGCCAGCGGCTGGCGACGAGCATGGTGTTCCAGCGCTTCAACCTGTTCCCGCACAAGACCGCGCTCGAGAACTTGACCGAGGGCCCCGTGCAGGTGCTCAAGCGCCGCCGCGGGCAAGCGGAGGAGGAAGCGCGCGCGCTGCTCGCGCGCGTCGGGCTCGCGCACAAATGCGACGCGTTTCCGGTCGAGCTGTCGGGCGGCCAGCAGCAGCGTGTCGCGATCGCGCGGGCGCTCGCGATGCATCCGCAACTGATCCTGTTCGACGAGCCGACGTCGGCGCTCGATCCCGAGCTCGTCGGCGAAGTGCTGGCCGTGATGCGCGATCTCGCGAAGAGCGGGATGACGATGATCGTCGTCACGCACGAGCTCGGCTTCGCGCGCGAGGTGGCCGACCGCGTCGTGTTCATGGACGGCGGACGGATCGTCGAGAGCGGGCCGCCCGACCAGGTGCTGTCCGCGCCGACGCACGCGCGCACGCGCGATTTCATCTCGGCCGTGATTGCATGACCGGGCCGGGCGCCCCGTACCGAAGCGCCCGAACGATTCCACCGTCAACGATACAAGCCCACCACGACAAGGCGATACTCCCCATGAAAGCATCCGTCCTGACCCGCACGCTGGCCGCCGTCGCATTCGGCGCGTTCGCGCTGCATGCCTCCTTCGCAGTCGCGCAGGCCGCGGGCGCGAAGCGCACGCTGAACGTCGCGATCGTGCCGAACTATCCGCCGTTCGAATACAAGGACCCGGCGACCGACAAGCTCGCGGGCTTCGACGTCGATCTCGGCGAAGCGCTCGCCGCGAAGATGGGCGCGAAGCTGAACTGGGTCGAGACGAGCTTCGACCAGATGATGAGCGCGGTCGCGACGCAGCGCGTCGACATGATCCTGTCCGGCATGACCGACCTGCCGACGCGCCGCGATGCGGTGACGTTCGTCGACTACATCGAGACGGGCCCGCAGTTCTACACGCTGAAAGCGCGCGCCAGCGAGTTCGCGCAGATGAGCGCGCTGTGCGGCAAGCGCGTCGGCTCGAGCCGGCGCACGTCGTTCCCGGACAACACGACCGCGTGGAGCGCGGAGAACTGCGTGAAGGCCGGCAAGCCGGCGATCGTCGTGGTCGGCACCGACGGCTCGTCGGACGCGCGCATGCAGTTGCGCCAGAACCGTATCGACGCGGCCGTGCAGGGCGGCGAGACGCTGCCGTACCAGAACGGCCTCGAGCAGAATGCATACGCGCCGGTCGGCAAGCCGTTCCTGTCGCAATACACGGGCATCGGCGTCGCGAAGAGCAACACCGCGCTGAGCAGCGCGCTGACGACGGCGCTCAACCAGCTGATCGCTGACGGTTCCTACCAGAAGATCCTGGCGAAGTGGGGGCTGCAGGAGCACGCGGTGACGAAGGCGATGATCAACGGCACCCACTGAGCGTGTGATGACGGCCCTTGCTCCCCGCTGGCCGGACGCGAAGCGCGCGTGCGTCGCGCTCGCGTTCGATCTCGACGGCCCGACCGGCGACGCGATGCTGAACGGGTCGATCTGGCGCAACCCCGCGTATTTCACGCTCGGCAGCTACGGGCCGTGGCGCGCGCTCGGCCGCTTGCTCGACATGCTCGCGGCGTTCGACCTGCCCGCGACGTTCTTCGTGCCCGCGTGGGTCGCGCGGACCTGGCCCGCGCAATGCGCGGCGATCGTCGAGCGCGGCCACGAGATCGGCTACCACGGCTATCGGCACGAAGCGTTCTGGACGCTCGAGCCCGAGCGGCAGCGCGAGATCATGGCGCAGTCGGCCGACGTGTTCGCGCGTACGCTCGGCGTGCGGCCGGTCGGGTTCCGCACGCCGTCCGGCGACTGGAGCGCGGCGACGGTCGCCGTGCTGCGTGAAGCCGGCGTGCGTTATTCGAGCTCGATGCGCGGCGACGACCGGCCGTACCTGCTGCACGGTGACGACGGCGAGGCGCCGCTCGTCGAGATACCCGGCCGCTGGGAGACCGACGACTACGCGTCGCTTGCGTATCACCGCAACCCCGATTATCCGGCCGGGCTCGACCGGATCGCCGGCTACGGCGCGACGCTCGACAACTGGACGCGCGAATTCGACGGCGTATACCGCGAAGGACTGTGCCTGACGACGCTGCTGCATCCGAAGGTGTGCGGCAAGCCCGGCCGCATCGCATTGCTCGAGGCGTGGCTCGGTCACATGCGCGCACAAGACGGCGTATGGTTCGCGCGCTGCCGCGAAGTGGCCGACTGGTGGCTTGCGCAGCACGCGCGAGACGCGCAACCCACGCAACGGAGCGGCCTGTGACGACGAACCATTCATGGCCGGGCGGCGCGCGATGCGCGGTCGCGATCACGGTCGACTTCAACGACATTCACGGTATCCAGACGCGCGAGCCGCGCATCGTCGGCCGCGAGAAATCGCTGTCGGTCTGGCGTTACGGCGCGACGCGCGGCGTCGACCGGCTGCTCGATGCGTTCGATGCGTTTCACGTGCCCGCGAGCTGGTTCGTCCCGGGCATCGTCGCCGAAACGCATGCGGAAGCGGTGCGCGCGATCGCCGCGGCCGGCCACGAGCTCGGCGTCAGCGGCTATCGCTGCGAGGATTTCGATGCGCTGCCGCTTGCCGCGCAGATCGACGCGTGCCGCGCCGGGCGGGCGGCACTCGCCGACACGATCGGCTGCGACGTGCAGGGCTTTCGCTCGTTCACCGGCAACTGGGCCGATGGTTTTGCGGATTTCCTCGTCGCGGAAGGCTTCACGTGGTCGTCGTCGTGGCGCGGCGACGATCTGCCGTATGTGCATCCGCGCGGCGACGGCGGCGCGGACGGCGCGCGGCTCGTCGAGCTGCCACTGCACTACGAACTCGAGGACGAGCCGTACTTCGAGTTCAACCTGTCGCCGCCCGTGCCGGCCGGTCAGCCGCGCATCGCGGCGTACCGCGACGTGCTCGACAACTGGCGGCGCGACGTCGACGGGTTTCGGCGCTTCGGGCTGTGCTGCGTGCTGCGCCTGCATCCCGAGATCATCGGCACGGCCGGGCGGATCGACCTGCTGCGCGCATTGCTCGCGCATCTGCGCGACGCGGGCGACGTCTGGTTCGCGACGGGGCGCGACGTCGCGCGCTGGTGGCGTGCCCAAGCGCCCGTCAATGCCCCGGGACATCCGGTCGACGTTTTCGCGCGCTGCGTGGCGGAGGAGTCGGCGCGATGACGATGACAGCCGATACGCGCGCCACGCGGCTCGCGGCGTTCGTCGCGCAGACGCCCGCCGACGCGTTGCCGGACGACGTCGTCGCGAAGGCCAAGCGTCATGTGCTCGACACGTTCGGTGCCGCGCTGGCGGGCACGTCCGCCGTCGAGACGCGCAGCGCCCGTGCGCTGACCGGCGCCGTCGCGCAGGGCGGTGCGTCGCTGTGGGGCACGCGGCGGACCGCGGGCGCGCGCGATGCGGCGTTCGTCAACGGGATTGCCGCGCACGCGCTCGAACTCGACGATTCCGGCGGCTGCGATCATTCGGGCGCGGTCGTGCTTCCGGCCGTGCTCGCCGCGCTGTCGTGCGTGGGGCGCCCGGTGACGGGTCGCGAATGCGTGGCGGCGATCGTGCTCGGCTACGACGTCGGCCGGCGCGTGCTCGAGGCAGCAGGCGGCTACTCGGTTCACAACGGGGCGGGCTGGCACTCGACGCTCAGTTGCGGCGTGTTCGGGGCGGCGGCCGCGAGCGCGCGCGTGCTCGGGCTCGACGCCGCGCGCACGCGCGACGCGCTCGGCCATGCGGCGAGTTTCGCGGGCGGCCTGTGGGGCTTCATCCACGACGGAGCGCAGACGAAGCGGCTGCACGCCGGGCGTGCGGCGGAGGGCGGCGTGCTCGCGGCGCTGCTCGCGCGCGAAGGCGTGAGCGGCCCCGCGCACGTGTTCGACGACGTGTGGGGCGGTTTTTTCAACACGTTCGCCGCACAGTCGCATGTGCCCGACGCATTGACCGACGGCCTCGGCGCGCACTGGAAGCTGATGCGCTGCTCGATCAAGCCGCACGCATCGTGCCGCAGCGCGCATGCGGCCGTCGACGCGGCGCTGCAGCTCGCGGACTGCCGCCTCGTCGAGGCCGGTGAGATCGAGCGGGTGGTCGTGCGCACGAGCGCGTTCGTGGCCCGCATGTGCGGCGGTCGCGACCTGTCGACGCTGTCGTCCGCGCAGATGAGCCTGCCGTACGCGGTGGCGGCAGCGCTGGCATTCGGCGACACGGGGATCGGCGTGTATCGCGCGGACCGGCGCACCGATCCGCGCGTGACCGCGCTGCTCGCGCGCATCGGGGTCGACGTCGATCCGGCGCTCGGCGATCTCGACGAGCCGACGGTGATCCTGCATCGCACCGACGGACGGCGGGAATCGCGCCACGTGCCGATCGCGCTCGGCGACCCGCGCAATCCGCTGTCGGACGCGGCGCTGTTGGCGAAATATCGGGCGCTGGCGGGCATGGCGCTCGACCGCGCGCAAGTCGATGCACTGGGCGACGTGTGTCTGTCGCTGGACCGGCAGGCGGATGCGCGCGTGATGAACGACTGGCTCGCAGGCGATGCCGAAGCGGCGGGGGCGATCGTCTGAATGTCGACGTCGTGTCGAATCGGTACGAGCGTACCCGTTCGGAGAGCGGAATGAACGTGCGGCATTCGAAGCTGCAAGCCCGGGATGGGGTGTCCGCAGAGTTGGCCGCAGGTGAGCCGGAAATTATGCCCCTGTCGATATAAAAGGCACACGCATTAAAAAAAATCGCCCGGAGGCGATGAAAGAAGCGCGCCATACGTCTCTCTTGCCGCATCGGCCATTTCCCGGCGGAAATCGGGAACAACGCTCATGCCGTGTCAGAACTCGAATGTCTACCTCTATTTCCGGTAACTGAAGCTCGAAGCCCGATCCTGCTTCGAGAAATGACTCGCCTCGATTCAGCCCTTATTCGCGAGCATCCGCATCCCTCTCCCGCATGTCGGCAACGAAATCGGTCCGTGGTCGTTGCGGCCCTGACCGGGCCCGGCCCCAGCCCCGGACTCGCACGGCCAAGCGCGCGCGGAAGAGACGTGCGCCTGTCGATGGCAATGCACATGACAGCGACCTGAGCCTCCCGAATGCCGTTCATGTCGGCCGCGTTACGGCGTGTCGTTACGTAACGTCTGCGAACGCCGCAGTCGCGCAAACGTTACACAGGATTATTTTGATTTATTCATACCTTTCAAATTTGGGACATAGGTCATTGGTTTATCGAGGATTTTCCGCGCTGCAGCACGAGAGAACGTCTCGGTGGCACGGATCGTGCGTCAAATGCCATGTGCAGAAGTAGTTAATACCATAACGCTAGACCAATCATGAATCAGATCAACACTCCTATATCCGGACGCGACGCGGGGGCGAAGCGGTCGATTCCGGACATTCAATCGATAAATCGCGTCCATTCGCCGATCCATTCAGGATGGTTCGGGCGCGGCATTTCCATTGCCATGCCGAATCGTGTTGACGCGTCCTTGCGGCGGCCATGCATCGGCGCGGGGGCGTGAGCCCAAGTAACCGGTAGTTCGTCCGCGGTCTGGATTCCCGGCGTGAATTGAACCGTCGGTTCGATAAAGGCGCATTCAATTTCATATAGGAATGCGAATTTCTTGATTAATTCATCGACGGGCCAATGACGCCCGGGATGAGTGTTGTCGATGCATCGGGATACCGAGGGCGGAGCATGTCCGGCGTCGCTCGGGAAATGTCCGTCGGCGTGGTGAGCGGCACGGACGCGTTTGACCGCAAATAAGGCGCCACCATGCGCCGCCTGGAGAATATCCATGTTCGGATTTCAGTCGATTATCGCGCGCCTGCTCGATGCGCTCGTGGTGGTGCTCGGAGCGGCGGCCGCGTCGCACGTGCGGTTCGATGGCGATACGCTCGGCCGGCCTGACGCGATGGTCGTCCCGTTTGTCGCGATGCTGACGCTCGCCGTCTTTCCGGCATGTCAGGTGTACCAGTCGTGGCGCGGGCGGTCGTGGATCGCGATGATCAGCCGCATCAGTGCCGCATGGGTCGCCGTGCAGGCATGCAACCTCGTGCTGCTGTTCGCGATGCATCGCGCCGATCAGGTGTCGCGGCTGTGGTTCGTCTACTGGACGGCGATCGCGGGATGCGGATTCATCGTCATTCGCCTGGCTGCCTATACGATGCTCGCGCGCGTCAGGCACGCGGGCCTGAATCTTCGCAAGGTGGCGATCGTCGGTAACGGCGCGCATGCCGTGCGTGTGATCGAAACGCTTGCGCTGTCGCCGGCAAGCGGGTTTCGCGCCGTCGTGCTCCACGATCCCGCGGGATCGTCCAGCGGCATCATCCCGGCGATCGCGGATTTCACCGAATTCGCCGCGGCAGTGCGTGCCGAAGCCGCGACGGAAATCTGGCTCGCGTTGCCGATCTCCGAGGAACGGACGATCCGGCGCGTGCTGAAGACGTTCGGCGACGATCTGATCAATATCCGCTTCATGCCGGACATGTGCAGCATCGCGTTGCTCGGTGGAACGATGATGGATCTCGTCGGCATGCCGGCGATCAACCTCGTCGCATCGCCGATGTCGCATCACGCGTTGATGCAGAAGGCGCTGTTCGACCGGGTATTCGCGGCGGCAGCGCTCGTCGCGCTGGCGCCGCTGCTCGGCCTGATCGCGCTGGCGGTCAAGCTGTCGTCCCCGGGCCCGGTGCTGTTTACGCAGTACCGGAAAGGCGCCGATGGCCGGGTGTTCAGGATTTACAAGTTCCGCACGATGCGCGTGCACGCCGAACCGGCCGGCATCGTACGCCAGGCGACCCGGGGCGATGCGCGCATCACGCGCGTCGGCGCGTTCCTGCGTCGCACCAGCCTCGACGAGCTGCCGCAGTTCTTCAACGTGCTGCGCGGCGACATGTCGGTCGTCGGGCCGAGACCGCACGCGATCGAGCACGACGATCTGTACCGGCCGCTCGTCGAGGGATACATCCATCGCTACCGGATCAAGCCGGGCATCACCGGATGGGCGCAGGTCAACGGTTATCGCGGCGAGACGGATCACCTCGACAAGATGGTCAGCCGTGTCCAGCACGACCTCTATTACCTGCGCAACTGGTCCTTCGGGCTCGACATGAAGATTGTCGCCGCCACGGTGCTGAAGGGCTTCGTCCATCCGAACGCGTACTGAGCCCGGCCATGATCGAACGCATTCTGGTCGTCTGCGACGGCAACGCATGCCGCAGCCCGATGGCGAGCGCGATGCTGGCACGCGCGCTGCCGTCCGTGCAGGTGCGTTGTGCAGGACTGATCGCGCTGGCGGGCCGGCCGGCCGCACAGGCCGCGATCGACGTGATGCGCGAACGCGGCTTCGACATCACGTCGCATATCGCGCAACCGGTGCATCTCGGCCACGTGCGCGCATCGCAGCTGATCCTCGCGATGACGCTCGTGCAGTGTCGCGAGATCGAGCGCCGTTACCCGTTCGCGCGCGGTCGCGTCTTCCAGCTCGACCATGCCGCGAAATGCGATATCGCGGATCCGGTCGGCAAGTCGGCGCAAGTGTTCGATGCCGTGGCGCGCCACATCGAGCGCGCGGTGGCGCACTGGATCGCGCGGATTCCCGCAGCTGCCGCACGGGGGCACGGCTGATGCGACGCCATGTCGGTCGACTCGCGATGCTCATCGGCCTGTCGTGTGCATCGGCTGCGCACGGCAATGCGCCGGTAGCGCGCCCTTCGACGAACGCGCCGCGGTGGATCGCGGGCCTCGCGGATAGCGCGTCCCAGACCTCGAATCCGTGGCGCGGATCGATCGCAAAGCCGGCGGTCGCGTCGGGCGTCGCGGCGCCGGCGGTCGGCAACTACGCGCCGCTGCCGATCGAGCGGCAGATGCGGGCGTTGTCGATCGACGCGCTGGGCATGCCGGCGGCGCATCGCACGCGCGGCGCGGCACGCGTCCCGATTCGGCCGCGCGGCGGGAACGACAACGCGACAGACGACTGGCCGGGCATGGCGTCGCCCTGGTCCCGTTCGTCATGGTGATCGACCGGGCGGTGCGGCATGAGGGCGAAGCAGGCCAAACCCTCACGCGACGAAATGAACACATCCGCGAGCACGGTGCCACGGACGGAATTGACGACAGCGCGACATACGAGGCAGCAATGGGCAAATCATTCGACGGTGTATCGACAGGCAGCAGACGGGGCCGCGCGCTGGCCCCGCTCGTGCTGTCCGTGTTCCTGACGGCATGCGCCGTTGCGCCCGGCATGCGGATGACCGGCTCGCAGGAATTGCCGGTGGCCAGCGCGCGAAACGGCGAACCGGCGCAGTCGCTCGATGTGCCGATCCGGGAAATCGACGTCAACCTGCTGCAATCGATGCGCGACGACAGCGACTCGACCGGGCACGTCGACGCGCTGTTGCGCGAGCGCGCGAAGGGCGGCTATCGGATCGGCGCCGGCGACGTGTTGCAGATCACGGTGTGGGATCACCCCGAACTTTCCGCGGCGGCGCCGACGAATCAGTCGTCGTCGACACAACGGCAGAGCGACCCCGTCGGCGGCTTCGTCGTCGATGAAACCGGCAGCGTGCAGTTTCCTTATGTCGGCACGCTCGCGGTCTCGGGCAGGACGACGACCGAGGTTCGCGATGCGTTCCGCGTCGCGTTGACGAAAACCTTCCGCGACCCGCAAGTCACCGTGCGCGTCACGTCGTACCGCAGCCAGCAGGTCTACGTCGAAGGCGAGGTGCGCAATCCGGGCGTCCAGCCGATCAACGACGTGCCGATGACGCTGATCGAGGCCATCGATCGCGCGGGCGGGCTTCAGCCGACGGCCGATCGGAGCCGCATCGAGCTGATGCGCGGCGACGAGCATTACGTGCTGAACCTGTCCCGGCTCGTCGCACGACGCATCGACCCGGCCAGCATCCTGTTGCGCAACCGGGACGTGCTGCGCGTGCAGTCGCGCGAGGACAACGGCGCGTTCGTGATGGGCGAGGTCGCGAAGCCGACGCTCGCGCTGCCGCTGCGCGACGGCTCGCTGACGCTCGGCGATGCGTTGCAGCAAGCCGGCAGCTTCAACAGCGGCACCGCCGACACGGCGCAGGTCTACGTGATTCGCGGGCGCGGCTCGAGTACCCCCGACGTGTTTCATCTCGATGCGAAGTCGCCGGTCGCCATGGTGCTCGCGAACGACTTCAGGCTGGCGCCGAAGGACGTCGTTTATGTCGACGGCAACGGCCTCGTCCGACTCAGCCGCGTGCTGTCGCTGCTGTTGCCCGCCATCAATGCCGGCATGACCGGCGCGCTGGTCGCGAAATGAACCGCCGGAACCCGATCGACACTGGATTTGCCATGACAGACCTTTCCGATGCACGGCTGTACGACGCGGCGTTGTACGACGATGCGCCCCTTTCGTCCTACGTCGACATCGTGCTGGCCCGGTGGCGCATGGTGCTGGGCATCGCGGCCGGCGTGTTCCTGCTGGGGCTGCTGTATGTCGTATTCGCGACGCCGGTCTATCGGGTCGACGCGACGATCCAGGTCAACGAATCGACCACGGCGGGCAATTCGCCGTTGCACGACATCGCGGCGTTGCTCGACAACGGGAGCACGACCGCTGCCGAACTCGAACTCGTGCGCGCGCGCATGGTGATCGACTCGGTCGTCACGAAGCAGCATCTGAACCTCATCGCCGAACCGCGCTATGTCCCGTTGATCGGCCGCTGGGTCGCGCGTCGCTATCGGGACGACGGCGTGGCGCGACCGCTTTGGGGATTGTCGCGGTTTGCCTGGGGCGGCGAGCGATTCGACGTCGTCACGTTCGAGACGGCCGGCAAGAAGAGCCACGACGGCATCGACGCGCTGGACGGGCTCTGGTTCGACGTGACCGCCGAAGGCGGCGGACGCTACGTGGTCAGGGACGAGGACGGCGACGTCGTGCTGAAAGGCGAGGTCGGCGTGCCGGCGCACGGGCAGTACAAGGCGCAGCCGCTGACGCTGCTGGTCGCGGCCCTCGACGCCCGGCCGGGCACGGCGTTTCGGCTCAGGCGCATCCCGCAGCTCGAAGCGGTTTCCCAGCTCCAGGACGATCTGACCGTCGAGGAAAAGGCCAAGCAATCCGGCATCCTGACCGTCACGCTCGAGGGCGACGACCGGACCCGCATCCGGGACATCCTGCGGGCCGTGGTCGACGGCTACGTCCAGCAGAACAAGGAGTACCGGAGCGAGGAGGCCGCCGCGACGCTGGCATCGCTGAAGAGCAGCATGCCGACCGTCATGAAGGCGCTGAAGGATGCCGAGGACAAATACGCGGCGTTTCGCGCGCGCACGGGGACGGTCGATCTCGACGAACAGGGCAAGCTGCTGCTCGGCCAGGAAGTGGACATCGAGACGCGCACGCTCGAACTCAAGCAAAAGCGCGTCGACCTGATCGCGCGGTTCGCCGACGGCCATCCGGCCGTGCAGGCGCTCGACGCCAACCTGGCGGAACTGGCGGGCAAGGCGAAGGAGCTGAAGGCGCTCGAAGCCAGGTTGCCCGATACGGAGCGCGAGGGCCTCGGCGTGCTGCGTGACGTGCGCGTCAACACCGAGCTGTATACGAACCTGCTGAACACCGGACAACAGCTCGAGATCGCCAGGCGCAGCGAGATCGGCAATGTCCGCGCCGTCGACTTGCCGGTCCTGCCGGTGAAGCCCGTCAAGCCCAGGCGCCTGCTGCTGGTCGCGCTGTCGTTGTGTGTCGGGATCGCCCTCGGCATCGCCGCCCCGTTCGCCCAGCGGGCGGTATGGGGCCGCGTCGAACATTCCGAGCACCTCGAGCAGGCGCTGGGCGTACCGGTCTATGCGGTGGTGCCGCATAGCCGGGAGCAGCGGCGTCTCGTGCGCAACCAGCAGCATGCGGGACAGGGCGCGCATGTTCTCGCATCGGAAATTCCGGAGGACGTGACCGTCGACGCGATCCGCAGCCTGCGCACGACGCTGCAGTTCACGATGTCCGAGTCGGGGCACAACGTGATCATGGTCACGAGCCCGCAGCCCAGTGCGGGCAAATCGTTCCTCTGCGCGAACCTGGCTTCGCTGTTCGCGTCGGGCGGCAAGCGCGTGCTGCTGATCGATGCCGATATTCGCCGCGGTCAGTCGCATCGCCACTTCGGGCTGCCGGCTGCGCCCGGCCTGCCCGACGCGATCGCGAGCGGCACGCTCGAGCGCGGCGTCCAGAAATCGGCGGTCGCCGGCGTCGACGTGCTCGCGCGCGGTGCCGTCGCCCGCACGTCGGAGCTGTTCAACGACGGCCGCTTCAAGTTGCTGCTCGACACGGCAGCGCGTCTCTACGACATCGTCATCGTCGACACGGCGCCGATCCTCGCGCTGCACGATGCGGCGACCATCGGCCGCCACGGCGCGACGACGCTGCTGTGCGTCCGGCATGGGCGCAGTTCGATGCCAGAGATCCGCGAGGCGGAGCGTCGCCTGCGCAACGCCGGCATCGCGATCAGCGGCGTCGTGCTGAACGACGTGCCGCGGCGCCAGGCCGTCTACGGCGCGTATGGCGAAGGGAAATACGCGTATGAAACCGAGCACTGAGCCCGCGATTCGCGACATCGCGCTGCGCGCCGCGAGCGACCGCGCGTCGCCCGCCGGCGAGCGGCTCGGTGCGCGCACGGTGCGAAGCCTCGCGTGGGCGCTGGTGCAGGCATGGGGCGGCAAGCTCGTCACGCTCGTCACCTATCTGCTGGTCGCGCGCTGGCTCGGCCCGGCGGACGTCGGGCTTGCGGCCGCGGTCACGCTGTCGCTGTCGCTGGTCCTGATGATCGCCGAGGGCGGCCTGGGCGACGCGCTGGTTCAGCGCGCGTCGCTCGACGACGACGATCTCGAATGGCCGTTCGTGTGCTCGATCGGCATGGCGATCGTGCTCGCGGTCGCGCTGTTCGTCCTCGCCGGGCGCGTCGAAACGTGGCTGGGCGTACCGGGCCTGGCGCCGTATCTGCGGGTGGCGTGCGTGTTCGTGCCGATCGGTTCGGCGAGTTCGTTCCAGGAGGGGCTGTACAAGCGGCGGCTGGATTTCCGTACGCTGGCGATGCGTCAACTCGGCTCGGTGAGCGTCGCAGGCGCCGTGGCGGTCGCGCTGGCGATCGCGGGCGCCGGTGCGTGGAGCCTGATTGCGCAGGCGGCGACCTTCATGACGATGTCCGCGCTCTGGCTCTGGCGCAGACCGGTCTGGCGTCCGCGCGGCCGCCGGAACGCGTCGACGTTCTGGCCCATTGCGCGCTTCGGCGGTCACGTCGTTGCGTCGAGGCTGATCGACTGGTGCGCGACACGCACCGTGGACCTGATCGTCGTCGCGCTGTACGGCGCGGCCGGGCTGGGCATCTATGCGATCGGGGCGCGGCTGTACCAGACGGCGCTGGAACTGCTGTGCCGCGCCGCGACCGACGTCGCGCTCGCGGTGCTGTCGCGTGTCGCGCACGACGCCGGGAAAATGGCGGCCACCTACCTCGACGTCACGGGGCTTGCCGCGATGGTCGCGGCGCCGCTGTTCGTGCTGATGGCCGTGTCGAGCCACGACATCACGGTCGTATTGTTCGGCGCGCGCTGGGCCGACAGTGCCGCGATCATGACGCCGCTGATGGGGCTCGGCGCGATTCAGACGGTCCAGTTCGTCAACGGTGCATTCCTGTCGGCACGCGGGCGGCCGAACGTCACGATGTGGCTGACGGTCGTGAAGCTCGTCCTGGTGCTGGGCGCGATGGTCTGCCTGCCGTCGCACGACGTCGCCGGGCTGGCGTGGCTGTATGTCGGCGCGGTGCTGTTCATCACGCCGCTCAGCTTCGGTGCCGTCGTGGTCGAGCTGTCGATCGATCCCGGCCGCTTGCTGGGTCGGCTGGTGCCGCCGTATCTGATTGCGTTCGGCTGCGCGCTGATCGTATCGCGGCTTGGCGCGCACCTCGGCGGTGTGCCGGCCCTGGTCAGGTTGCCGCTGCTGATCGTCGCCTTCGGCGCCGCTTATGTCGGCGCAACCTGGACGTTGCGTCGTCAGGCCGCCCGGCAAACCGTGGCGATGCTGATCGCATTACGCGATGCGAGGCAACGGACATGAGCCGCCTCGCGCTGCAGGTGCCGCGGCAACGCGCGTCGTCACTCGGTGGGGCGACGAGCGGGCCGCAGGTGCGCTTCGACCTCGCGGACGCGGTCCTGCTCGTGCTGCTGCTGCTGAGTTCGATCCAGTTCCTGAAGATCGGCGGCGCGCAACTCGGTCAGCTGTTCGCGGTGCTCGTGCTGCCGGTGCTGCTGGTGCGGCGCCGGATCCGCGTCGGCGCGTGGGAAATCTGGGCCTTTGCGTTGTTCGTCGGCGTCGCGTTGTCGACGACGTTCCTGTCCGGCTATCCGCGTTTCAAGGCGACCGAGCAGATCGTGAAATTCGGGTTCGTGATGCCGGCGTTCTATTTGATCGGCCGCTATTACGGCGCGCGGGCACGCACGCGGCCGTTGCCGTTCGGCTATGTCGCGATCGCGGGGTTCCTGGCGTTTCAGTACGCGCTGCAGTATTTCGACGTCCCGGTGCTGTACGAAAAAGTCGACTTCATGCAGAACGCGATTCACGGTTCGTTCAAGGAGCGCAACTGGTTCGCGGCGTTTTTCTTCCTGACCGCCTACGCCTGTTTCCTGCAGTCGTCACGCCGCATTCCCGACGTCGTGAAGTTCGTTGCGCTCGCACTCGTCGTGACGCTGCTGAGCGAATCGAAGACGGTGTTGATCGCATGCGCGATCGTGATCCTGCTGCAGGTGCGCGGCCATTTTTTCGCGAAAGTGCTGACGATGGCCGCCGGGGCCGGGTTCTATCTGTACATGTTCACGCGCGAACTGACCGGCGACCAGCTTCAGGTCCGGCTGCAACAGGAGCGCGGGCTTGCCTTCATGGAATCGATCAAGCTGGTCGGCCGCGACTGGATCGGTCACGGCTTCGGCTTCGTCGAGCATTACTTCTCGCACTCGGCCGTCGCCGTCCGCGGGCTCGGCGAGGGCACGAGCGCCGTGTTTTGCGCGCCGCTGGATCTGATGCTGGTGGCCGGCCCGATCGGGCTGCTCGCATGGGCGGTGTTCTTTGCGGGCCTCGGCCAGGGCCGGCGCGCGATGGTGTTGCTCGCGCCGATCGCGGCATGGTCGCTGATCAACCCGATGCACCAGAGCGAAACGTCATACCTGTTCGTCGGCTACCTCGCGTCGTTCGCGTTCGTTCCGCGGGCGGCACGCCGGAAAGCGCGCGCTGTGCCGCGCGTGTTGCGGCCCCGATCCATTTTCCCGTCCGGACCTACGCGATGAAATTCTCTCTCATCATGGCGACGCTCGGCCGTAGCGACGAGATCGAGCGCATGTTCGATTCGCTGCTGCGGCAGGCCTACGCCGACCTCGAAGTGATCGTCGTCGACCAGAACCCGGACGACCGGGTCGAGCGGATCGTCGACCGGTATCGCGACCGGCTGACGATCGTCCATCTGCGATCCGACAAGGGCAAGTCGCGGGCGACGAACGTCGGCCTGAAGGCCGTGACGGGCGACGTGGTCGGGTTCCCCGACGACGATTGCTGGTATCGGCCCGGGACGCTCCATGCGGTCGCGGCGCGCTTGTCCGCGGACAGAATGCTGGACGGCGTGACGGGCATGAGCGTCGATGCCGCGGGCCGGCCGTCGCAAGGACGGTGGGCGACCTCGGCGCAGACCGTCAACCGCTTCAACGTATGGGTGTGCGCGACGTCGTACACGATCTTCCTGCGCCGGTCCGCGGTGCATGCGGCGGGGCAGTTCGACGTGGACCTCGGCGTGGGCGCGACCACGCGCTGGGGAGCGGGGGAAGAAGTCGACTTTCTGGTGCGCGCGTTGCAGGCGGGGTGCCGGATCGACTACGACCCGCATCTGCGCGTCCATCATCCCGAACCGCTCGCCGTGCTCGACGAGCATGCGTATGCGCGCGGCCGGCGCTACAACCGCGGGTTCGGGCATGTGCTGCGCATCAATCGTTATCCGCTCGCCTACGTCCTTTACATGATCGCGCGGCCGGTCGCCGGCTGCCTGCTGTCATGCGTGCGCCGCAATCCGCGGCGTGCGAAGTACTACTGGATCGCCGCGTCGCATCGCCTGCTTGGCTGGATGGATTGAACGATGAGCACGATCCTCACCGCTTCGACCGAATGCACCGACCGTGCCGAGCGCACCGGGCGCGCGCCCCTCACGGTCTATACAGACACGCGCTGGCCGGTTGGAACCGGCATCCACAACGTGATGGCGGCCTATGCCGAGCGCGCGCCGTCGACCGTCCGCATCGAGCCGCTGCCGGTCGGCGGCAGTGTCGCGCACCCGCTGTCGCCGCTCGCGTTGAGCCGCGCGCTGAGGCGGCTGCCGGCCCGCAACGCCGTGTTCTGGAATCCCGGGTTCGTCCCGGCCGCGTCGCCCGATTTCCCGTCGGTGGTCGTGGTGCACGACCTCACGCATCGCCACTTCTATACGCGCGCGCACCGCTTCTACTACGACACGGTGCTCCGTCCGCTGTACCGGCGTTGCACCGCGATCGTCTGCGTGTCCGAGTTCACGCGCGACGAATTCCTCCGCTGGTCGGACATGCCGCCGGATCGCGTTCACGTGATCCACAACGGGACCGACGCTGCATACCGACGCAACCGCGACACGCTCGGCTATCCGTTTCCGTACGTGCTTTATCCGGGTAACCGGCGCAACTACAAGAACCTGCACCGGTTGATCGCGGCATTCGGCGCGAGCGGGCTGTTGCCGCTCGGCGTGCGTCTGATGCTGACCGGCGACCCCGACCCGGCGCTGCTTGCGCACGCCGCGCGGCACCGATGCGCGGACGGCCTCGTATTCGCGGGGGTATTGCCGAACGATGCGATGCCGAAACTGTATCGAGGCGCGCTGTTTGTCGCGTTCGTGTCGCAGTACGAAGGTTTCGGCCTGCCGATTCTCGAGGCGATGGCGTCCGACGTGCCGGTGCTGACCTCGAGCGTGTCGGCGATGCCGGAAGTGGCGGGTGACGCCGCGATGCTCGTCGACCCGTTGTCGGTCGCCGACATCGCGGTCGCGATGCGCCGGCTCGGCACCGAGGCCGTGTGGCGAGACACGCTCGTCGCGCGGGGCCGGGAGCAGATCCGCCGGTTCGACTGGGATACGTCGGCGCGCAGGTTCTGGCAACTCGTCGAGCAGGTCGGCGCGTCGGCATGACGCGCATGTCAACGAACAGAGCCGGGCAAACCGGCCGACACAATCAACCACGGCGCGGGGTATCACGATGGAAACCGAAGGAAGAATCAGCGTCATCGTCGTCAATTACGGCACGCCCGACCTGACGATACGATGCGTGGCGTCGTTGACGTCATTGCGCGTCGCACTCGCCGACGACATCGTCGTCGTCGAGAATGCGTCGCCGGACGACTCGTACACGCGGTTGCGGCACGCATTGCCGCGCGGCGTCAGGCTGCTGCGCGCGGCATGCAATCGCGGCTTCGGCTCCGGCGTGAACTTCGGCATGGCCGCCTGTCGGCGCGACTACGTGCTGGTGGTCAATCCCGATACGCGTTTCAGCGAGAACGGGCTGGCGAAAGTGCTGGAGCTGTTCGAGACACGACCGGAGGCCGGGCTCGTCGGGCTCGACCTGCAGTATCCCGACGGCCGGCGCCAGTACTCGGCGCGACGGTTCTACAGCTGGCTCGACATCGTCGCGCGACGCACCGCGCTCGGCCGCTCGGGCCGCTTTCGCGCGCGGATGAACCAGCACCTGATGATCGATGCATGGTCGTGCGGCAACCCGTTCGATGCCGAATGGGTGATGGGAACGGGATTCGTCGTGCGGCGCGACCTGTTCGAGTCGCTCGGCGGCATGGACGAATCGTATTTCCTGTACATGGAGGATGTCGATCTGTGCGCGCGGACCTGGCTGGCCGGCTATCGGGTGCTCGGCATGCCGGGCGTCACGCTCGTGCACGATCATCAACGACAGTCGGCGGCGAGCCCCGTGTCGCGAGCGGGGCGGCATCATCTGCGCAGCCTGTGGCGGTTCTACCGCAAGTTCCACGTGCCGCTGTCGTTGCCGCCCGGCATCTCGCGGATCGCACGGTAATGAGGCCTGCTGCGCCGGTTCGTGTCGCCGTGCGTGCCGCGGCTGTCGCATTGTGCGCGATGGCCGCACGCGGCGGCGATTGCGCGCAGCCGGTGCGGCCGCCGCACGACGCGAACGTCGTCGCCGGAAAGCCGCCGGTGTCGGCGCCGCGCGTGCTGCTCGCGCGGGATGGCGTCGCGCGCTACCTCGTTCGCGCCGGTGCGACGGATGCCGTGACGCGACATGCGGCGGACGAGATTGCCGACTACCTGTCGCGAATCAGCGGTGCGTCGTTCGCCGTGTCGGACGACGCGCAAGACCGGACGCCGGCCATTGTCGTCGGCGGCGAGCATGCGGCGGAACGATGCCGGTCGGCACACGCGGCGCCGCTCGGCAGCGACGGCTTCGTCGTCTGCCGCAGCGGCGACGACCTCGTCGTGGCCGGCGAAACCCCGCGCGGCACGCTGTTCGGCGCGTACTGGTGGCTCGACCGCAAGCTCGGCGTGAAGTGGCTCGCGCCCGACGCGACCGAGGTGCCGCGACAGGCCGAGCTGCGCGTCGACACGGCGCCCGTCCGGCAGGTTCCGCGCTTCGCGTATCGGGAGGTGTTGAGCGCGGAAGGGGAGGACAAGCCGTTCCGCGCGCACAACCTGCTGAACGGCGAGTCGCACGGCACGTCGTATCGCGCTTCCCCGCCCGGTATCGACATGTGGGATCGCAGCTGGCTCGCGCGGGACGGCGACGCGGATTTCTGGACGCTCGTGCCGCGTGACCGGTATGCGGCCGCGCATCCCGCCTGGTATGCCGGCGGGCAACTCGCGATGATGTCGGCCGACGTCCGCGCCGCGATGGCGGCCGGGATCGTGACGCGCCTGAAGCGGCAACCCGACCCGAGCCGCATCTGGTTCGGCATCCGCGACATGGACTGGGGCTGGGACCTGGACGCAGCCAGCCGCGCGTTTGCCGACGCACATGGCGGTGCGCCGTCGGCGGCGTTTCTCGATATGGTGCGGGACGTGGCGGCGCGGGTCCGGCAGGAGGTTCCCGGCGCGCGGTTTGCAATGCCGGCCTATCACTGGGGCTTCACGCCGCCGGACGGCATGCAGGTCCCGGATTACGTTCGCGTGTATCCGATGACGATCCAGGTCGACTACGGCGTCGCGCTGAATGAGGACCGAAACGCATCGCTGCGCGATGGTCTGCGCAAATGGAGCGACATCGCGCGGCACGTCACCGTGTGGGATCACGTCGTGAACTTCGGCGGCTACATCCAGCCGACGCCGAATCTCTATCCGATCGGCCGCAGCATCGCGTGGCTCGCCACGCTGCCGAGCGTCGACGGCTACTTCGCGGAAGGCGACTGGCAGTCGCGCGGCGGCGAATTCGCGAGCCTGCGCGTGTGGTTGATCGCCCGGCTGCTCTGGACGCCGACTGCGGATCCGCGCACGCTCGTCCGCGAATATTGCGACGCCTATTACGGCGCGGCTGCCCCGGCCGTCGTGCGCTACATCGATCGCATGCACGCCGCGCTGCGCGCGAGCGGCGACGTGCTGGCCGAACAGACGCCGGTCGGCATGTCGATGTACACGTACGACTTCGTCCGCCAGTCGGAATGGGATTTCGATGCGGCCGCCCGTGCTGTCGACGGCGATGCCGTGCGTAGCGCGCGCGTTCGCCAGGCGCGCATGCCGCTCGATTTCGTGATCCTGGCGCTGCGCGACCGCTACGCGGCGCGCGCCGCGCAGGAAGGCTGGGACCTCGATATCCGCGCGCGGCGCGCGCGTTTCGACGCGGCAATCTCGGCAGCGGGCGTTCGTCAGTACCGGCAAAGCGGCAATCTCGCGGCGCTCGGCGCATTGCTCGATCTCGACCGGCATCCGGTCGTTGCGCCGCCGCTCGTGGCGGGCCTCGCCGACAGCGACTGGCGCGCGATCGATGTTTCGCGTGTGAATCTTTACGACAGCGCGCGCGTGGTGGCCGACCCCACGGCGCTCGACGGCGCCGCGATAGCGATACGCGGCGATTCGGGCGTCTGGGCAATCCAGCTCAAGCTCGACAAGCTGCCGCGCGACGGGCGCTGGGATCTCTACGCGTCGGTGCGTGTGCCGGAAGGCGGCGGTGCGGGTGGTGCTGGCGCTGCGGCCGTGCGGTTGGGCGCCTACCCGCCGATGACGCTGCGCACCGACACGCCTGCGCACACGCTCGACGACGCGCGATTCGAATGGCTGCCTGTCCCGGGCGGCCCGTTCGCGTATGACGCCGATCACGAGAAGGGCATTTATGTCCACGGCGTCGGATTCGCGCGAGGACAGTCCGTGCGCGTCGGCACCTTCATCGCCATTCGTCACGGTGTGCCGGGCGGCACGCCGCCGCCGGTTCCGCCCAAAGGAAACGCCTCATGAAAGTTGCCATCGTCTCGCCCATTCCGCTGTTTCCCGTCAATGCCGGCAATCGCAGTCGCGTGCTGAATCTCGCGCGGGCGGTCAAATCGCTCGGCTGCGACGTGCATTTCGTCTATCTGGAATCGCGCCAGACGGGCGGCATGGACCTTGACGCGCATCGCCGGGAGTTCGGTGCCGACTGCGTGTCGATATTGCGCCGCGCGGGCCTGGCGCTGGCGCTGTATCGCGTCAAGCGGGTGGCCTGGCTGGCGCGTCGTCTCGCCGCGAAAGCGGCCGGCAGCCGACATGCGTACTACACGGGGCTCGACGAATTGTTCAGCGAGCGCTTTACCGCACAATTGCGCGCGCTGCAGCAGCACCACGCATTCGATGCCGTGTTCGTCGAATACGTGTTTTATTCGCGCGCGCTCGATGCGTTTCCCGATACGGTGGTCAAGGTCATCGATACGCACGACATCTTTGCGGACCGGCATGTGCCGTTCATCGGCCGCCCCGGCGCGAAGCGCTACATGTTTTCGATTCCGCCGGAACGGGAGTGCGACGGATTGCGCCGCGCGCATGTCGCGCTGGCCATCCAGGCCGAGGAAGGCGACCTGCTGGCGGCGCGTCTCGGTAGCGGCGTTACCCCGGCGGTCGCGGTGCTGAGTCATCTGCTGGCGTTTCCGCCACAGGTGGACTGTGCCGCGCATGCCGACGCGACCTTCCTCGGCAGCGACAACCAGCCGAATCGCGACGCCGTCAAATACTTCGTCGACGAGATCCTGCCGCGTATCGTGGCCCGGCTGCCGGCGTTCCGCCTGCATCTCGCCGGCACGATTGCCGCGGCCGTCCCCGACGGGCCGCATATCGTCAAGCACGGCCCCGTCGCCGAGCTGGGCGACGCATTCGCGATCGCGCCGATCTCGATCAATCCGATGCTGCTCGGCACCGGCATCAACATCAAGCTGCTCGAAAGCATGGCGCTCGGCGTACCGATCGTCAGCACCCGGACCGGCGCGCGCGGCCTAGGCGAGCATGACCTGAGCGGGGTGACCGTCGTGCGCGACGGCGATCCGCAGGGCTTTTCGGATGCGGTCGTCCGGCTCGCGACGGACCGCGCGCATCGGATTGCCCAGGGCGCGGCGGCGCGCGATTGCGCGCGGGCCTGGCACGACACGCAGCTTCGCGTGCTTCGCGACACGCTCCGGCGGCGGCCGCCGGTCGCCGCACCGGCCTGACGGTTGCATCCGTCGAAACCACAGAATCATTCAGGGGAACAGAGCATGTCGAAACTGGCCGGTTTGAAACAGCGGCTTCGCGTGTGGTTGTATGTGAAGCGATTGACCATGCAGTGGCGTCGCGAGGCCGCGCGACGCGTCACGGGCGACGACGGCGCATCCGGCGCCCATCTGCTGATCCTGCCGTGCGATCCGTGGACGCTGGTCGGCTCGAAAGGCGATGAAGCGATGCTGCGCGCGGTCGTCGAGCGGTTGCGGCAGGCGAACGGCGCATTGAAGGTGTCGGTCGTCACGGCCACGCCCGCGGCAGCAGACGCGGCGACCCGGCTCGGTTTGCATGCGGTCGACGCATGGAACGAGCCATGGCGCCTGACGGACACGGTCGAACGGCTCGCCGCACTGCGACCCAGCGCGGTGGTCGTCATCGGCGCCGACGTGATGGACGGCTACTATTCGCCCATTACGTCGCTGAGGTTGCTGGCAACGGCGGATCTGCTGGTCCGACGCGGCGTGCACGGCACGATTCTCGGCTTCAGCTTCAACCGCTTGCCGTACATGCCTTTGCGGCATGCATTCGATCGGATCGACGCCCGGCTGCTGGTCAACGTTCGCGACGGCGTGTCGCTGGATCGATTCAGGCGTTTCAGTTCGGCGAGCGCGGAGCTCGTCGCGGATTCCGCCTTCATGCTTCAGCCGGACGACTCGTCCGATTGCGTCAGGGGCACGGCCGCGTGGGTCGAAGCGCGCCGCGCGGCCGGCGACATCGTGATCGCATTCAACCTTCACCCGATGCTGATCCGCCGGGCCAGCGACGACGATATCGCGGCGCTGGTCGCGTCGGCACAGGCAGCCATTCGCGAACTCGCGGCGCTTCATCGGATCGGCATCGTGCTGCTGTCCCACGACTATCGCGGCCGGGACGGCGACGATACCTGTCTCGAGCCGCTGCATCGCGCATTGGCCGCGACGATGGGCGAGCGGCTTTGCTACCCGCGCACCAGGATGTCGGCGGCGGAACTGAAGGCCATTTCAGGGCAGGTGGACGGCGTGGTCACCGGGCGCATGCATCTGGCGATCGCGAGTCTTGGCATGGGTGTGCCTGTCGCCGCGTTGACCTATCAGGACAAGTTCCAGGGGCTCTTCAGTCATTTCGGTCTGTCGGACAGCTTCTTGCTGAAGCCCGAGGAAGCGATGCGCTCCACGCATCTGGCGGCGGTACTGGACCGGTTCGTGTCGGCGCTTCCGCAATTGCGCAACCAGGTGCATGCCGCGCTGCCGCGCGTAAAGGAGGCGTCATCCAGAAACCTGCGCGGCGTGATCCATGCGATCCGGCCTTCGTGAGCGGTGTCCACGATACTTTTCCCGCATTCGCAGCAGCGCCGCATGACGCGCGCGGTCACGCCGGCGTGACTCAAGTGAGCTGAATTCCAGAGGCATCGTTTCACATGCGGAATCCAAACGAAGATCCGGTTGATCCCGACGGTTCGGGTCTCAAGAAAAAAGCGCATTATCGTGCGCCGGCGCTCGAGAAGGGCCTCGATATTCTCGAGTTGCTCATCGGTCGCGAGTACGGAATGGCGCAGGCGGACATCTGCCGCGCGTTGAAGCGCAGCCGGAGCGAACTGTATCGGATGATGCAGGTGCTCGAGGAGCGGGGGTACATCTACAGGGTGGATCGTTACGACCGTTACGCGCTGACCATGAAGCTTTATTTTCTCGGACAGCATCATGCGCCGACACGATCGCTCGGCGCGCTTGTCACGCCGCTCCTGCAGCAGTTCGCGTTGCAGACTGTTCAGTCATGCTACCTGTCGGTATTCGATGGCGACACGATGGTTGTCATCGCAACGGCCGGCGCTGAAACGGAATGGAACCTGGCGGTCCGGGCCGGCACGCGCGTTCCGCTGCACGGCAGCGCCGCGGGCGAGATGTACCTGGCTTTGCAGGACGAAGACGTGCGAACCCGATTGCTGCGTACCGTCGGGCACGATGTCGAGTCGTGGAACCAGCCGCGCAGTGACGAAGCATTGCCGACCCATCAGGCAGACGGCTATATCTGCCGCCCGAACGAGCGCATTCCCGGCATCACGGATATCGCAACGCCGATCGTCGACAAGTCGGGCTCGGCAATCGCCATCCTCGCTTGCCCATATCTGGCGCTCTCCGGAGAGGCCGGGGCGATGTCGATCAGGCAGATCGGCGTCGCGCTGTGCGAAACCGCACGACGCATCTCCGCGACGGTCGATCAGCGGTTCATGCAATCTGCGGTCGAGATGCCGGCGCGTGAGCCGGTGCGGAGTGCGCGTCGGACGGGCTGAGGGTATCCCTGAGATTCGTATGGCACGGCGCCCGCGTATGCGATAACGCACGATGCGGGGTGGGCAACCCAGCCGTGGATAGTCGGCATGCCCGGACCAAACTCGTTGGCCAGTCGATGCCATTATGAAAAATTCGTGAAATGGCCTGTTCGCTTTTTGCGCCGGCGCATCGGCGGCCGGCATTTCGTGCGCAAGCGCCGGTAGTCGGCAGGTTGTACGAATATCGATAATGACACTACACTGATTATCAGCCGGCGCCGGGACACGCGGTTATCCATTCAATACGCATCGCCAAGTACTAATTAAACGCGTGCCGACAATCGCCATCGAGGATGGTTGCCTTGTTCCTCAATATCCAGCGGGGGGAAAGTGGCGATGAAAATCGGGGCTGCGCATAACCCGTCAGCGGTTTGCTAGCCGAGCGGCGCGCGCATGAGCACGACCGGAAGCATTCAGGCGACGTCACTCGGGCTGCATGGCACGAGCCCGGCGATGGCCGACCTGCGCCGCTATCTGGCGAAGGTCGCGCAGACCGATACGACGGTGCTCGTGACCGGCGAAACCGGCACCGGCAAGGAGCGCGTCGCCGCCGCCGTCCATCGCCTCAGCGCCCGCACCGGCAAGCCGTTCATCGCGGTCAACTGCGCCGCCGTGCCTGACAGCCTGTTCGAATCCGAGATGTTCGGCCACGAGCGTGGCGCTTTCACCAGCGCGCAAAACGCGTTTCCCGGCCGCTTCGTCGAGGCCGACGGCGGCACGCTGTTCCTCGACGAAGTCAGCGAGATGCCGCCCGCCGTCCAGGCCAAGCTGCTGCGCCTGCTCGAAGACCGCACGGTGATGCCGGTCGGCTCGCTGCGCCGACGCGCGGTCGACGTCCGGATCGTGGCCGCCAGCAATGAAAGACTGGAGGACCTGGTCGCCGAACGCCGTTTCCGCCCCGATCTGTTCTATCGACTGAACGTCGCGCGCATCGAGATACCGCCGCTGCGGGAGCGGCCGGAAGACATCGCGTCGATCGTCGATCACTTCGTCGCCGAACACAACCAGCGGCGTGCGATGCGGGTGGGGCGGCCCGATCCGGCGTTGCTCGAATGCATGCGGCACTACCCGTGGCCGGGCAATGTGCGCGAGCTGCGCAACCTGGTCGAGGCGTTGTTCATCGATGCGCCGGAAGGGCGCCCGTTCGGGCTGGGCGATCTGCCGCCGGCGTTTCGCCGCCTGTTCGTGCAGGACTTTTCCGCCGGCGAACATGAGCGCGAGCGGCTGGTCTCGGTGCTGCGCCAGACCAACTGGAACAAGATGGAAGCGGCGCGCCAGATGAACTGGTCGCGCATGACGCTGTACCGCAAGCTGGCCAAGTACAACCTGGACGCCGGCAACACTGCATCAGTGTGACAGCGCGGCTGTCACATGGTACAGCCCGGCAGCCTTCACGCATTCCGGTCCGACCGGGAAATTCCACGGCAAATCATGCGCTTGCGTCAGCGCGCGCGGGTTGGCCCGCTCCTTGCGAAGATCGACGGACAGACCGCCCGTCGCCATGCAAGGAGGCCGTGTGCACGTCATCGAGCCACTCCAGGACGCCCCGCCGGACCCGGCGCAGCCGGCCGGCCAGCCACGGCCGCTGCTGGCCAGTTATGCGAATTATTTCGAGGTCGGGCATAACGCGTTCGAGTTCCTGATCGATGCCGGACAGGTCGAGCCGCAGTCCGGCAACGTCCAGTTGATGAGCCGCATCGCGGTCAGCCCGGTTCACGCCAAGCTGCTGGCGCAGTTGCTCGCGCGCTCGATCGCCCAGTTCGAAGCGACGCACCACGACATCCCCGACATTGCCGACATCGCCGAACCGGAACCGGATCTGGCGATTCTTCCCCCGCAGGAATTCGAACAGCGCGCGATCGATGCGCGCAGCAAGCCGATGCTCGGCGGCCGTCGCGACGAGCCCGATCAAAACCAGAGCTGAGGACACGACATGGCAGCGCAACTCCATCCCAACCGCATGGTCGTGACCGACCGCTTCCCGATGCTGGGCTTCACGATTCGCGTCGGCCACGCGCCGTGCGTCGCCGAACTGGTGATCGCCACCGATCCCGCGCTGTTCGTGCGCAAGGAAGGCCGCACGTCGTCGACGTTCTACACCAGCCGCGAGGACGGCCTGCTGGCGATCCCGCGCGGCGAAGCGGTGTTCATGGTGCCGCCCGCGGTGCTGGCGCGCTTCGCGGGCGCGGGCCGGCTGTGGTTCGGTCTCGCCACCGCCGCATCGCCCGATGCCGATGCGTGGACGGTGGACGTCCTGCCGAATGCCGACAGCCCGTACGTGTCGCTGTCGGGGCTCAGCGACCGGGGGTTGCGCAGGGTGCTCATGTTCCCGACGCGCGGGGGGGGCGGCGTCAGGAGCCCGCTGTTGAACTGGGCCGGCGACGGCACCCGGCCGGGCACCACCGCCGTGCCGGCGCCAACCGCACCGGCAGCCGTTCCCGCCGCGCCGCAGCCGGGCGTCGAGGCCGCTGCGCCGCATCACGACGTCCACTACGACGACGGGTTCGGCCCGCTGCCGCCGCTGCACGCTGCCGCGCCGGTCGCAGCGATCCCTCCTGCGCCGGCACCGGCGCCCGCCGCCGCGCCGGCGCCCGTCTCGCAGGGGATGGGCGACGATGCCGAGTTCCGCCTTGCCGGCGAGCGCCGCAGCTTTACCTGGCCGCGGCCGCGCAAGCTCTCGACCGTCGAGCGGGCCGCGCTGCGCGCGATGCTGAGCGCGAATCCGGCCACCGCGTCGCTGCTGCTGCTGCTGCCGGTCGCGATGCGCAACGGCCTGTCGGTCTCGATCGGCGCGGGCGCGGGCGCCGGGCTGGAAGCCGGGGGCTCGGGCTCGGTCGGCCTCATCTTCGACGCCAATGGCGACGACATCGGCGCCTTCGCGGCGGGCGAGCTCGACTTCGGCTTCATCGTGTCGGCGAGCGTCACCGGCCAGATCAGCCTGCTGCGCGGGCATATCGACGATTTCGCGGGCGCCGGCACATCCGTGGGCGTGATGATCGGCGAGGCCCCGGCGGGCGGCATCTCGGCGCTGTTCAACGCCCGCAACGAATTCGTCGGCGTCACGCTGTCGGCCGGCGTCAGCGTCGGCAGCCCGGTCAGCATCTTCGTCGGCGTATCGCGCGCCGCGTCGGGCACGATCGCCACCTCGGCGTCGCTCGCGTGGTCGCGCAGCCTGAGCGACGACCCGGAGGCGTACGGCATCGATACGCCGCCGTACAGCGACGACGAAGCGGCCGCCGAGCCGTCCGCAACGGCCAGTGCGCTGGCGCTGGGGGCGCGCGAGAACAGTCTCGTCACGCGCACCGCGGCCAGCCCGAATTTCGACGAGGGGCGCGGCAGCAGGACGATCGACCGCATCATCATCCACATCGCCGACGTGCCCACCGTGCAGCACGTGGTGAATACCTTCACCAATGCCGCGTCCAAGGTGAGTTCGCATTACCTGGTCGGGCAGGCGGGCGAAGTCGTCCAGTTCGTTTCCGAGGCCGACACGGCGTGGCACTGCAAGGGCTCGAACCAGCGCAGCATCGGCATCGAGCATATCGCGGTGAAGCGCGGCGGCGCCGACTACCCGCGCCGCAACGGCACCGTCCAGCATTTCGACGCGCTGGCGCCGACCCCGCTCCAGTACGAAACCTCGGCGGCGCTGGTCGCGTCGCTGTGCGACAAGTATCAGCTGCCGATCAATCGCACCACGATCATGGGCCATCGCGAGGCCGACACCTCGACCGGCCATACCGCGTGCCCCGACGGCAACTGGGACTGGGACTACTTCATGCGGCTGGTCAACAGCCGCACCTGCCAGCCGCAGTCGGCCGGCCAGGCGCTGGGGCTCGCCGCCCGCGGCTTCGGCGACGACATTCCGCTCGATCCGGGCGTCGGCGGCCTGTCGATCGGCACCGATGCGCTGGAGATCGGCGACATCATTCTCAGCACCACCGGCAATCCCGGCTCGGGCGTCATTCGTGCCGGCTCGGGCGCCGAGGTCAGCCATGCGATGCTCTATGTCGGGCAAGGCGGGCAGGTGATCGAGGCGATTCCCGGCGGGGTCCAGCTGCGCCCGCTCGCGGATGCGCTGGCCGACGCGCGCCTCGCGGTCGCGTTCCGGGTGCCGGGCCTGACCGATACGCAGAAGCGGCAGGTCGCCGATGCCGCCGCGCGCTACCTCGATCGCGGCTTCAACTATGTCGGGCTGGTCCGCTGCGGCGGCTACCTGATCGATCGCCACGCGTGCGAACTGCTGTCGGGCGACGCGGCGGAGCGCTGCCGCCGTTTCGTCGGCCGCATCGAGCTCGGCGAAGGCGCCGACACCGACAACTTCTTCTGCTCGCAACTGGTCGCCCAGTCCTTCCAGGACGCGGGCAAGCCGATCGTCAGCGTGCCGCCGCACTGGGTGCCGCCGGGCGATCTCGCCAGCCTGTCGACCGGCACGATGACCCCGGGAACGCTCGCGTATGTCGGCCACCTGAAGGCGCCGATCCCGAGCCGCAGCTTCTTCGGCATCGGCCAGGCGCTGTCGGTCGCGCCGGGCACCGCGCGCGCGCTGGGCGCCGACGACTGGACGGTGAACTGGGACGAGGTGCAGCTGACCCCGCAGCCTACCGACATGGGGTGCTGGGCAACGGCCGCGTCGATGGTGATCGGCTGGCGCGACAACCAGAGCGTCGACCCGGCGCTGCTCGCGCGCTGCATCAGCCTCGAGCGCCAGATGCAGGATGGCCTGAAGCCGGCCGAGGTGGCGGTCTTCGCCGGGGCGTCGAGTCTCACGGTCGAACCCAATGCATGCTTCGCGCCCGAAGGCTTTCGGCGGTTGCTCGAGGCCAACGGGCCGATCTGGGTCGCCGAAGTCGTGCGCGCGCCGGTCAACTTCTTCCATGCGGTGGTGGTGACGGGCATGTATCGCAGCGGCGACGCGTATTTCGTGCGGATCACCGATCCGCTGGACCGCGTGGTCGGCACGCCGGGCCATCCCGGCGCGCGGACCCTGCCGCCGACTCACGCGACCGGCAGCCGCTACATCATGACTTACGAGGATTTCGTGTCGGAATACGAGGCCGCGGCCGGCATCGGCGTGATCCAGCTCATGCATGCGGGCGGCACGTTCGGCCACCTGATCAATCGCGGCAGCGCGGCGGGCGCGGGCTACGCGCTCGGCGTCGAGCCGCCGGCCGCGGGCGGCGAATTCGGCTTCGGCGTGAGCCTGACCCGGCGCACCGAGAGTCGCGACGGGCGCAGCTACGATCTTGCGCAACTGGCCGGGCTGGTCCAGCCCGCCAATGCACTGGCGGGCGGTGCCGGCCAGCCGCGCATGACCGGTCAGCGCATCGCCCTCGACGACTGGCCGTACATCGACGGGCCGAGCGGCCGCACGTCGGCGCCGGTGACGATCGACTGGGCGTGGCAGGGCGGCGCGGTCGGCGACGTGGCGATTTCGCCGGGCGACGGGCAGATGCTCGACGGCTGGAGCGCGCTGGTGCGCGCCGATATCGGCCGCGGTTCCGGCACCCCCGAGCGGGCGAGCGTCAGGCTGCGCATCACCACCACGTTCCGGCATGCCGGCGAGGAGGATCAGATCGGCGTGACCGAGGTGGCGCTGAACGGCGACGGCCGCTTCCAGACCGTGCACGGCGCCGACGGCGCGGCGCCGCTCCCGGCAAGCGGCACGCAACCCGCGGCGCGCGAATTGCAGCCCGCCTGACCCCTGAGGGACACGCGCGATGGCCCGCCACATTCCCCCTCCGCCGCCACGCGGTGCGGCAACGCCTGTGATGGCGCTCGCTCGCGACGCGTTCGGCCGCGAGATCGTCGACGGCTCCGGATCGAGCGACCCGGGCAGGCAGGACGGCGCGTTGCCGCAAGCGACGCCGGCCGGCGGCCCGGGCGCGTCGGCGCCCCCCAAGGAGAAGGCGACCGACGCCATCGGCCGGCGTGCGGCGGCACTGGCCGACGCGATCGACTTTCCGACCTTCGTCGCGAGCCTCGTGCATGGCACGTACGACGCGATCGTCGACAGCTCGATCAAGCAGGTGGAGAGTTTCGCCGACCTGGTCGGCGCGGTGGCCAAGCCGCTGGACCAGTTCGCGCAGGAGAACGTGACCGACGGACAGGCGCGCGCGTGGCTGGTCGAGCAGTATCCGCACGACGTGACGCTGGCGCAGGACGGCGGCGAATACCGTCTCGCGCCGGTGGTCCGGCCCGGCGACGGTGACGGCGACGCGGCGCCCGCGCCTGCGTGGCTCGCCGATTTCGGCGCGGCCGACGGCGCGTTCGATGCCCAGACGCTCGAATCGGTGGTGCTGCCCCGCGCCCGCGAGCGCGTTGCGCAACATCGGCTGTCGACGCTGTCGACGATGGTGCTGCTGGGCATGCAGCGCGTCGTGGTCAAGGACGGGACGATCGCCGCCAGCCTCAATTTCCAGGCCAAGGCGCGCGATCGGGCCGCCGTGCAGTATGCGACGTCGAACGACCCGTCGTCGGGACAGACGACCTGGGGCGGACGGGGGACGTCGGGCGACGTCGTCACCACGGTCTCGACCGTTGCGGTCAATGCGCAAACCGACACCGATCTCAAGGCGACGCTGACCGGGAAGGTGAGCATCAATTTCGCGTCGGAGACACTGCCGCTCGACCGTTTCGTCGACGAGGCGTCGCGCAATCTGCTGGAGCGGCACAGCCGGCCCGCCGCGCGGATCGCGCCGCCGGCGCCGACGGCCGCGACGGTCGCCCAGCCTGCCGCGCCGGTTGCGGCGCCCGCGCCCGCGGCGACGCCTGCGTTGCCGGCCGCACCCGTCGCACCCGCCCCGTCCGCTGTTCCGGCCGCTCCGGCTGCGCCCGCATCCACTCGAGGAGAACCGGCATGATTTCGCAGCGGCCGCTGGGCGAGACGCTGGGCGCGTTTGCCGACGTTGCCGAACTGCTGACCGCGGGTGCGGCGCAGGGGCTGCAGGTGCGCTCGCTGGCCATGGAGCTGCCGCTCGACCTGCGCGTCGCGCGCGGCGCCGGCGGCATCGAGCTGGTCGGCGACCTGCCGCAGTTCCTGACCCGCACGGCCTTCGATCCGGAGCCGGCGCGGCTCGTGATCGTCCTCGAAGCCGTGCCGATTGATGGAGCGGGGCAATGAACAGCAACGCCAGCCTGCGCCTCGAGGATTTCATCCAGGCCGTGCAGAGCCAGCTCGACAACGCGCAGGCGGCGATGGCGATCAAGGCACGCAACCTGAACCTGCCGCTGACCTTCGCGATCAAGGACGTCAACCTCGATTTGCGCGCCCATGTCGAATTCGTCGAAAGCGAGGTCTGGATTCGCCCCGCCGGCCCGGGCGACACCGACAGCAGCACCTTCCATCTCGTCTTCACGACCATCACGCGGCCGGCGATCGAGGAGAACGCGATCGCGCTGTCCGAGGACAGCAAGGACCAGCCGCTGGACGCGCTGGGCGACGAGCTTTCGGCCGAGGACCGCAAGCGGCTGGAATGGGCCGGCGTGCGCACGGTCAGGCAATTTCGGCAGGCCGAGCAGCGCGACATGGTGCATGCGATCGGCCGCGTCACCAACCTGTCCGTGGACCGGCTGCGCCGGGCGCTCGACCGGGCGTCCGCGCCGAGCGTCGAGCGGGTCGAGCCCGTGGCGCCCGCCACCGACGCGCTGCCCGATGCGTCGCCGCTGCTGCGCGTGGTCGGGCGCAATCTCGTCAACGGCGGGCACGCGCCGCTGGTGCGGATCGGCAATCGCCCGGTCGCCGTGCTGCAATCGGCGGACGACGAGCTGCTGCTCGCGCCCGGTCACGACCAGTGGGCCGGCGAACTCGCCGTGTCGCCGACGAGCCGGCATGCCGCCGCCGTGGCGTTCGACCTGAGCGCGTTCGCGCCGCCGCCGGCGCCTGCCGCCAGGCCGATGACCCTGGCCGCCGTTCCCGGTCAGGAGGAGACGCGGCCATGACGATCCATGCACTCGGCGCGCCGTGGGCGTCGCCCGGCGAGCGGCAGTTCAGCCTGCCGACCAGCCTGCTCCTGAAGCTGGCGCTCGGCGAAGCGCCCGAGCATGTGCCGTCGATCCGCGACGTGACGCGCGGCGCGCTGGCCGCCGCGCAATGCATCGACGGCGGCCCGGTCGACCGCATCGTGGTCGCGTTCGCCGGCCGCTTCCTCGCGGTGCGCCCGTTCAGCGCGGTGGCCGGGCGCTGGGTGCCCGGGCAGGCGCACCACGGTTACGACGCGGTCGAACAGACGACGGGCATGGCCCGCACGCTGCTGCTGCGCGTGCCGGCCGGCACGCCGATCGGTGCGCTGTGCGACTCGCTCGCGCAGCTCGCGAGCGTGGAGAGCGTGACGCCCAACTACGTGGCGATGGTGCCGATGGACGCGCCCGGCCGGCTGGCGCCCGTGCCGCCGGCCGCGCGGTTCGCACAGGATGCCCGCGCGCTGGTGCGCATGGCCGACGCGCATGCGATCGAGCGGGGCGACAGCGGCGTCACGGTCGGCCTCATCGACAGCGGCATCGCCCGCCAGCATCCCGAATTCGCCCACGCGTTCCGCGCGGGCGCCGACACGGTGCGGCTGGAGCCCGGCGATCTGTCGCCGGGCGTGCAGCTGCTGAGCGGCCACGGCCATCGCGGCGATTTTCCCGAGGATCGCTTCGTCGGCCACGGCATGGGCTGCGCGGGCATCATCGCCGCCGAGGGCGTGGCGATGCCGCGCGGACTCGGCGGCGATTGCCGCATCCTGCCGATGCGCGCGCTGGCGGCCGCCCGCCTGCCGGGCAACGCGCACGCGGTCGGGCTCGGCGCGATCGCCGACCTCGACCGCGCGCTCAAGCTGGCGGTCGACCTCGGCGCCAAGGTCATCAACATGAGTTTCGGCACCGACGATGCGACGATCGCCGCCAACCGCCCGAAACCGCATGCCGACACGATTGCGTATGCCGCCGCGCGCGGCTGCATCCTCGTTGCCGCGAGCGGCAACAACGGCAGCGTCACCCGCTACTGGCCCGCCGCCTATCCGCAGGTGATCGCGGTCGGTGCGGTGGGCGACGACGGACGGCCCACCCGGTTCTCGACGCGCGGTCCGCACGTCGCGCTGTGCGCACCGGGCGAACGGGTGCTGACGAGCGCGATCGAGGCCTATCAGCTTGCAACCGGCACCAGCTTTGCCGCGCCGTTCGTCGCGGGCGCCGCGGCGCTGCTCGTCGCGTATGCGCAGCGCCGCGCCTATCCGCTCGACGGCGCGACGGTGCGCGATCTGCTGGTCGCCACCGCCCGCCCGTTCGCGCCCGGCGCGGCCGACGGCTGCGGCGCCGGCATTCTCGACGCGGCGGCGGCGCTGCAGGCGCTGTCCGGCCGCATCGACGCGTACGAAGCGGCGGGCGACGACGGTTGCACGGACAAGGAAGGAAGCGCCGACGACGGCTGACTTGCGCACCGGATCCCGTTCATTCCCTCGAACCGACCGGATTTCAAGGAGAAGTTAAATGTTTCATGTCAATCATCAAGTCCGCTTCCTCGACCTCGTCGACCTCGAGACCCGGGCACGCGACGGGCTGGTCGATATCGTCAACCGGCTCGAGTCGCTGAAGCGGCCCCTGGTCGCTGCCGAGCGGCAGCAGCTCGCCCTGTGCAAGGCCATTCTCGACGTCGTCTACGGCAGCAAGACGTCGTCCGGCGAGGAGACGGAGGTCTGCGACCCGCTGTTCGTCGCCACCCGCGAGCTGCTCGCCAGCAAGTCGCTGATCAACCCGCCGCTGCTTTCCGAGGAAACCGGCCAGCTGAAATTCGGCGAGGGCGGCGTGGGCGGCTCAAATGGCGCGAACGGCGCGAACGGCGCGGATCCCGAGCCAGCGGCGATCACGCTGGTCGCGCTGGTGCTGGGCATCCTCGCGGTGGACGGAGCCACGCCGCCGCCCGTGAAGGTCGCGGACGGCAGGATCGTGCCGGACGACGGCAGCGGGCTGATGAACGCGTTTACCCGCCAGTTCTTCGCGGCGGTGGGCGAAGCCAATTCGTACGGGGCGCTCGCGCAGCGGGTGCTGGCGCTGCTGTGCATCGAGGGCGATCCCGACGGCCGCAACGGCCAGCAGCCGGGCGTGGTCGCCACCGAATTCGCGCGGGTGATGCGCGGCCTGCAGGCCCGCAAGATCCAGGCCGACGAGCCGCAGTTGCGCCGCCGCATCAACGAGGAGCTGAACACCGTCCAGAACATCGGCAGCCAGGACGCGATCGCCGATCTCGGCATCGATCTGCCGAACCTCGAGGATCTGGAGGACGCGAACATCGTCGCCGACAACGTGCGCGTGATGGGCCCGATGATCGTCGCCGCGATGTTCGACGAGCTCAAGGTGTTCCAGGTCGTCGACCGCATCGTCGAGCAGTTCCAGCACGGCACGCTGCCGATCGGCCCGGGCAATGCCGGCAAGCTGCTCTATCGCTACTGGCGCGAAACGCCGAACCGCATCTCCGAGCAGGAGCGCAAGAACTTCGCGGCGATCACGCTTGGCGTGCCGGGCGGCGATCCGAATACCGCGGGCAACCGCGAATTCAACGATCTGTGGATCCGCTTCGTGTCGTCGGTGTCGTCGTTCGTGCGCCAGACCGAGGTCGACTCGTTGCTGCGCGCGAGCGTGCCGAACCCGATCAACCACCAGCAGGTGCGCAAGGCCGCCCGGGATCTCGCCGGCAACCTTTCGCTGCACGGCTACGGCATGGCGCATTACGCCGCGCGCGAGATCCAGTCGCAGGTCAAGTTCATGATCGACCTGCTGCAGGACCCCGAGATTCGCGGCTGCTACGGCGCGAAGGACATGTGGCAGGTGATCGACCAGGTCGCGACCTACGATCTGGGCGGCGCGCGCACCAGCTCGCGCTATCGCACGCTGGCGACCTGCGGCACGATCATCACCGCGTGGCTGGCCAACAACGTCGATCGCGTCAACAAGGCGACCGGCCCGCTGCTCAGCATCGACCAGATCGCCAATCCCGACGTCTCGTCGAACCACAAGTCGACCGTCGATCCCACCGACTACGACCTGGTCAACGCGTGCGAGCTGTGGCTGGCCGATACCGCGACCACCGATACGCAGATCGAGCAGTTCTCGCAGCCGCGCGAGGCGCCGCAGATGACGTCGAAGCCGGTGCCGATCCCGGCGATGGCGCGCGAGATGCTGGACGGCGTCGGCGATATCGGCGCCGGCATCGGCCTCGGCACGGGCGTGCCGGTGAAGGCGGGCTACGGCGTCGGCACGCACAACGGCGCGAGCTACTACTCGAACCGCCCGCACTGAACCGGCGTTGCGTGCGCTGCGCCATCCCCGAACCCTGCCGGAGCCGAGCCATGCCCCTGACCTCAATCCGCGAGCCGGTCGTCGCCCGCGTCGAACGCCGCCTGAAAAGCGCCGCGCGAAGCCTCGGCACCGCCGATCCTTTCGCACCGTCGCGCGACCTGTTCCTGCGCACGTTCGGCGACGGCGCCGACGATCTGCGGTTCCGCGACAACGCGCTGATGCCGATGGCGGTGCCGTTCGAACCCAGCTTCTCGGAAAGCCAGCCGGGCAAGCTGCGCTTCACGATCGAGCCGCTGCCGCCGGAGGCGTCGGCGATCGACCGGCGCGACGCGTCGACGCGCGAAATGCGCAAGCTGATCCGCGACTTCATCGGCCGCGAAGCGCTGCACTGGTTCGACCAGGCGAGCGAGCCGTTCCGGGGCTTCGCGCGACCGGGCGGCAACCTCGACTACGGCGCGTTCTTCGGCTCCAGCTACGACCGCGACGGGCTCTACGCGTCCAAGGTGTACTACGAGCTGCCCGGCGACGCCGGCACGATCGAGAACCTGCCGCGCGACCTGGCCGGCATCGTCCAGGCCGCGCTGCAGATGGTGCCCGGGCTCAAGCCGCTGTTCACCACGATGGCGGCCCAGCGCGACCTCGGCGGCCAGCGGCTCACGTTCGCGTGCACCCGGGCGCTGCGGCTCGCCGATCTGCAGCCGGTCATGGACGCGCTTGGCCTCGGCCATCGCCTGCCCGGCATCATGCAGATCCTGGGGCTGGTGCTCGGCGGGCGGTTCGACCTGCCGCCGCACGGCGCGCTGCTCGCGTTCGGGCTGGGACCGGACGGGCCGGATTTCGAGCTCTACGTGCTGCTCTCGGCGATCCCCGACGTGCCGCCCGCGTTCCTCAGCCTGCTGACGATGGGGCTCGCCGAGCGTCCGCGCGGGCTGCAGGCGCTGGAGCAATGGATGGGCGCGTTTACGCCGGAGGACGCGCATTGGCCGGGCCGCTTCTCGATCATCAGCCTGCGCACGGACGCGGCAAGCCCTGCGCGGGTGAGCCTCTACCTGCGCCCCATCGAGTTCGAGTTGCCTGTGGACGCGTTCGCCCAGGCCAGCTGAATCCGAATCGCTTCGTCACGCGTTTTCCGCGAGGTCGCCATGTTCCCGCAAGCTGCCCGTCCCACGCCGATCGCGCCGCCCCCGCGCGCCGCCGCGGCCGCCCCGCGCCACACGCCGGTGCCGGTGCCGGCCGACGCAGTGCGCCACGGCGTCGCGCAGATGCTGACCCGATCGCAGGCCTTCAACGCGATGCCCGACGCCGATCGCCGCGACATCGCCCGCAACACCGCGTTGATCGCCGATTATCTGGCCCGGCCCGAAGGGTTTGCCGGCCACGAGATTCCGGGCGGTCTGGGCACCGCCACGGCGCGCGCGCTCGACGACAACACGGATCATTCGGCGCACGAGGCGGATTTCCAGACCCATAACCAGGCGGTGGAGGCCATCGGCAAGTCGAAGTTCACCGCGTCGGCCGCGCACGAAGGTGCCGCGGTGGCGGGCGAGCTGCTGAACCAGGTCAAGTTCCCGACCTTCGTCGCGAGCCTGATCAGCGGCGTGTTCCAGTCGATCACCCACAGCTCGATCGAGCAGATGAAGGCGTATCAGGAAATGATCGCGCAGGTGGCGAAATCGCTCGGCCAGTTCGCCGACGAGCACGTGACCGAGAACCAGGCGCGCGATCACATGGTCGACCAGTTTCCCGACCTGTTCCAGATCGGCATGGACGACAGCGGCGATACGCCGAGCCCGCGCGTGCAGGTGCGCGACGGGGTCGACCCCGACGAAGCGTCGAAGACCGTGCGCGCCCGCCTGCAGATGGGCGACGGCGACACCTTCGACCTGTCGGACGAGGCCTCGGAGCTGGCCATCGTCAACCGCTTCAAGATGCAGCTCGCCAAGCAGCGCCAGCAGATGCTGGCCTCGATCGTGCTGATGGGCATCAACCGCATCGTCGTCACCGACGGCAAGATCTCCGCGAAGATCATCTACGACGTGCGCGCGCAGGACACGCTCTCCAAGCAGCGTAGCGCCACCGCGGTCGACCTGGCCCGCGACAAGGACGGCAACGTCCAGACGACCTATGCCGGCAAGGGCACCTACGATCGCGGCGGCAAGTACGACTCCAGCAACGACAAGGACAACGGCCGCCAGTACAGCGCCGACTACTACGCGAAGGGCGACTACGAATACGAGAACAAGCCGATCATCACCGCGTCGACCGCCGCGTCCGAAACCAGCAACGCGGCGATGCAGACCAAGATTCAGCTGTCCGGCGCGGTCGACGTCAATTTCAAGAGCGACTACCTGCCGCTCGACAAGATGGCGACGCCGCAGATGATCGCCACCATCACCGGCAACGCGACGCCGGCCGATCCCAACGTGCTGCCCAGCCCGAAAACGCCGGCGGGCGCCGCCCCGGCCGCCGCCGCACCCGCAGCGGCTCCGGCCGCTGCACCGGCTGCCGCGCCGGCTCCGGCCAGGGGAAACTGAGCCATGCGCCTGTCCGCTCCCCCCGACGCGCTTCACCCGGTGCGGCCGCCCACGAGCGCCGCCGCGTTCGACGCGACGCGCCCCGAGGTGCGCCGCCTGCTGACCGCGATTCCGTCGTTCCTCGACCTGCCCGACGACGAACGCCGCCGCATCGCCGCCGATACGGTGCGGGTGCTCGCGTACCTGGCCGATCCCAACGGCGTGCATGCCGAGATCGCCGAGCGCGAGGCGAACGGCGAACTGCCGCCTACCGGCCTCGCGCGCCCCGTCGCCGCACCGCGTCCGGTGCCGGCCGCCGCCGCGCTGGCCGACGATCCCGTCACCGCGACCAAGCGCCAGTTGTCGCAGGATCCCGGCTTCGCCGGCAAGGACTTCCAGGCCGGCGCGGTCAAGCAGGGCGTCGAGCAGTTCGGCCAGATGGTGCAGAAGGTCGATTTCCCGAAATTCGTCGGCGGCCTCATCAAGAACGTGTTCCAGGCGATCGTCGAAAGCTCGATCGAGCAGATGCGCGCGTATGGCGAGCTGATCGCCAATGTCGCCAAGACCACCGCCCAGTTCATGAGCGACAACATCAGCGAGGGGGCCGGCCGCGACTATCTCGCCGATTCTTTCCCGGACGTGCTGTCGGTGCAGGCGCAGGACGGCGCCGACGCGTTCGACGCCGACAGCGCCGGCGCGGCGGCCGCCGCGGCTCCGTCGCGGCTGGTGGCGCAGGGCGACAACGCGCAGCAGCGGCTCGCCGAGATCAGCCGCAACTACAACCTCGATCCGCCCGTGACCGACCTGTCCGACGACAAGTCCGAGCTGCGCCTCGTCACCGCGGCGCGCCTGCAGATGGCGAAGCAGCGCCAGCAGCTGCTGTCGTCGATGGTCATGCTCGGCATCAATCGCATCGTCGTCACCGACGGGTCGATCAACGCCAAGGTGGTGTTCGACATGCGCGCCAGCGACACCGCGAAGCGCACCTATACCGCGTCGATGCACGACCGCGAGAGCCAGAAATACAAGGAATCGCTCAGCGCCCACTACGGCAGCTGGTACACGCCTTATTCGGCCGACGCAGCGTTCGAGGGGCAGCAGGAACACGTGGCCACCGTCGGGTCGGCGCTCGACGACACCAGCGAATCCAAGGCCGAGGTGAAAGCGAAGCTCTCGGGCGAGGTCCGCGTCAACTTCAAGAGCGACTACCTGCCGCTCGACAAGATGGCGACGCCCGAGATGATGTCGGTGATCCAGGGCAACTCGACGCCGTACAACCCCAACAAGCCGGCCCCCGCCGCCGGCTTGCCGGCCGGGCAGCACTGAATCATGGCGCGCATGCTCATCGCCCCGCTGGCGGATGCCGGGCTCGCGGTCGCGATCCGGTCGGGGGAGCGGCTCGTCGAGCGCGCGACCGCGCACGGCCTGGCCTTCGCGCTCGACGAGCTCGGCGACATCGCGATCCCCGATCCCGTTGCCGCGCGCGTCGACAAGGCGCAGCTGCGGGCGCTCGCGTCGCTCTATCTGGCGGCCGATCTCGAGCCCGCGGGCGTGATCCCCGCGGTCGAGGCGCTCGCCGGCTTGTCCGCGAGCGGCGCCGTCGGCGTCGATCTCGGCGGCGCGGGGCCGCTGGTCGCCAACTGGTGGCGCCACCGCGCCGAGAAGCTGGCGGCCGGCGAACGCGCGGCGTTCTATTCGCGGTTGTTCGGCACCGCGTACGGCCCGGCGGCGGCGGATGCCGAGCGCAACGTCCAGTTCGAGGAGTGCATGCTCGCGCTTTGCGAGGCGCTCTACAAACTCGACGAGACGCCCGGCGCCGACCCGCGCGGAGATCTCGGGCACCAGGCGCGGGTCCGCAACGCCGCCCGCTCGCTCGCGCAGAACCTCGGCGCCGCGTGTACCGGCGTGACCGCGTTCATGGCCGGCGAGATCGTCGGCATGCTCAGGGACGCGTTCGCGATCCTCGGCCATGCCGACATGCGTCAAGGCTTCGATGCGCACGACATCTGGGGCGTGGTCGCCGGCATCGGCCGGCTCTCGCGCCAGCCGCTGCGCCAGCCCGCCGCCCATGTTCGGCGCGGCAGGGCCGGGATGACCGTGATCGCGTGGCTGGCGGACGTCGCGGATGCGCTGGGCGGCGCGGCGCCGCTGGTGACCGCCGACAACCCGGTGATCGCCGCCGCCGCCGAATGGATCGAGGCAACGCTCGGCCTCGGCGAGAAACCCGACGGCCAGGCGCCTGCCGCGCCGGACGCCGGCCGCGGCGTGCCGCCGGCTTTGGGGCCGGCCGCGCCGGAGAACCCGTGGGCGGCACTCGGACGCTGACATGAAACCTCGTCGCTCAGGCCGTCGCGATGCGGACGGCACAACCGGGATGCCGAGGGCGGCGGACGCGCCGTCGCCACCCCGGCTGCGCGCCATGCGTCGCGGGACGCGCGACGCGCGGCGGAGCCGTTGAGATGGCGGCGGCCGCGCGCCCTGCGCGTTCGCCGGTGCTGCGGCCCGACGTTCGCCACCGTGTCCGCGAACTGCTGTCCGCGCAGCAGGGCTTCGGCGCCCTCGATCCGGCCACGCGCCGCGATCTCGCGTCCGGGCTGGTGCGGATCGGCTCGATCGCGCTCGACCACGACGCACTCGCGGCGCGTCCCGGTGCAGCGCTGGCCGTCGCGCAGAACGCCGGCTCGGACTATTCGGGCACCGCCATCGACCGGATGGCCGGCACCACCCGGGCGGTGCTCAACGCGGTGTCGTTCCCGCGCTTCGTGACCGAGCTGATCACGGGTGTCTTCAAGGCGATGAACGATTCGAACCAGCAGCAGCTGACCGCGTTCGTCGACCTGATCCGCAACGTCGCGCAGACCACCGAAGGCTTCGCGGACAGCAATGTCGGCATCGCCGGCGCGCGGCAGTGGCTGGCCGAGCATTTCCCCGCCGCCTACCAGGTCACCGGCGACGACGAGGCCGCGGACGATGCCGACGAATTGGCGGGCCTGCCGCCGGACGAGCGCCGCCAGCGCCAGCAGGAGCTGCAGGCCGAGCGCGATGCCGCGACTCGGCTGACGTTGCGCCCGGGCGCGTCCCCGCCGGCCGAAGCGGCGCTGCGCAGCGCACTGGGAATGGGGCCGGGCGACGCGGTCCCGGCTTCCGATCCCGAGCGCCTGGTGCCGCTCGCGCAGCAGGTGCTGGCCCGCAACCGCCAGCAGTTGCTCGCGACGATGGTGCAGATGGGCCTGCAGCGCATCGTCATCGAAAGCGGGCGGCTCAACGCCGCGATGAATTTCCATATCGACGCGAGCAGCGCCGCCGCCAACGACCGCGGCTCGCAATTCGACACGCGCAACACGGTGGGCGTGAGCGGGGGTGCACGCTTCGGGCCCTGGGGCGCGGAGGCCAATGTGCAGAGCACGATCGGCTACGTGTCGACCGACCGGACCCAGACGACCGAGAGTTCGCACGCCGACGTCAACCTGACGAGCGGCGTCGAACTGGTGTTTCGTACGGACTACGTGCCGTTGAACCGGCTGGCGGGCGTGGGCGACGTCGAGCGCATCCGCGTCAACACGATCAATCCGGATGCCGAAGCGGCGCGCCTGTCCTCCGATCGCGCCGCCCAGCGCAGCGCCGAACAGGCCGACCTGGCCGCCCGCCGGACCTCGCTCGACGGCGGGCTGCGGCCGCCGCCCGGCGCGGCGCCTGCGGCTTCCGGTTCCGCCGCTTCAGGCTCGGCAGGGGGGGCCGGCGCCGGCCAACCGTCCTCGTCGCCGCCTTCTTCTTCGCCACCGGCCGCGGCGCACACGTCCGCGCCGCAGCCGCCTTCCGGGCCTGGTGCCGCAGCGTCCCCGTCGCCCGCGCACCCCGCGGCGGCGGCACCGCGATCGCCTGCCGGCGCAACGGCGGCGGGACACCGCGCAGCGTCCTGAGCGCGCCATTGGTGACCACGAAATCGGCCACCGCGCAGTTGATCTTCACGTCGTGATCGTCGAACAACATCTCGTACACCACGTTCGCCACGTTCAAGCCGGCTGCTTCCATCAGTACCAGGCTCACGGTGCCGTCCGTGGCCAGCGTATTCACTGCTTCTATGGAAATGGACAGTCGCATGTGCGATGCACGGATTCAAGAATGAAACGTGTCGAAGGATGCAAACCCGTATCGCGCAAACCGGAAAGTGTTCAAAGGATGGATAAGCCGCGCGCGTATGCCGCGGCGATCGCCATCGATGCGAGGTGTCGATGGCGCCTGGAACCCGAGTGGCGACGTTCGGTGGCCGCCGCAACGCAGCGTGACAAGCGCGCGGCCGATCGCGATTGCCCAATTCGGGTCCATTCTTACGGGGGGCAGCATGGTGAACTGGATCAGCCGTTGGGCGATGCGTCACGCCCCGACGCCGGAAAAAACCGCCGCGTCGATGCTGGTGACTGCACGCATGGAATTGTTCGCTGCCGAGCAGCGTGTCATCGATGCGAAATTGCGAGCAAGCTACTGGAGCACGCGCGTTGCGTTTCTCGAAGAAGTGCAGCAGCAGGGCATCGATCCTTGGGTACACGCGCTGCCGTCGCTACGGCCTGAAGCCGAGTTCACTACGCTTGGCGCGGGCCCGCGTCTCGCCGCCGGCACTTGACGGCCATCCGCTGCGCGATCGCTCGCGGTTTCTGGAAATGACGATCCGGTAAATGAGGATCAATCAGTCAGGACGCCGGTGGCGGACGTCGCGAAAAGTGCGCCCGCCGGCTCCAAGGCCGCCGGCGCGTCGCTGGATTCCGCGATTGCCGCCAAGCGCGTTTTGCGAAACACTGCAACGAACCGGCCAACAGGCGGTCCAGGTCGCCCAAAGCAACCTCGACATGGACGTGATGGACACCTCGGCATCCATCAGGCGCGCTGTCGAGCCGGCGGCACCGGCCGCCACGCGGTGATGGCCGACTGTCGTCGGAGAGGTGGCCAGGCGTGAGCGCTCGCGGCGAGCGCTATAAGGCGCCAGGGATACCGGCGCCTGCAGATCGCGGCGCGATTCGATCCTCTGGTTTGTTGCCATTGTTATTGCTGGAGCGTGCCGGAATGGGAAAATACTCTGATGTTCGCTTCCGTTATGCGTTCGTTGCCGCCGTTGGCCTGGCTGTCGCAGGCTTTGCGAATGCCGATGAAGGCGCGCCGGACCCGTCGAGCGGGCCCGCCCCGGGGCAACGCACACTCGACGCATACGCCGTTTATGGGAATGGCCGTGCGAGCGAGGGCGGCAACATGCACTGGCGCGCTTACGAAGTCGGCTTTGGCCAGGCACTGAACGATTACGCGTCGGTGTTCGTCGCCTACCTGAACGAAGGCCATCCGACGGACAACCATCGCGACGGTTTCGCGCTGCTCGGCGCGGCGCGCTTGCCGCTTGGCGGAAGGACGGCGCTCGAGTTTGCGGCAGGTCCGTACTTCAGCATGAACACGACACACGTCGGTGATGGGGCGCGCAACGAGAAGCGTCTCGGAATCCGCGCGTCGGCTGCGTTACGCTACGAGCTTACGCCCAATGGCATCTATCTCAAGGCGCAGTACAACCGTGTTCAGATCGCGGGCGGCCACTCATCCGATATGGTGCTGTTCGGCATCGGCTCGGGATTCGGCGGCGACCCTCATCCGTCGCTGTCCGACGGCAGGACTCAGCTGAGCGTCTGGGCCGGAACCTCGCAAACGAACCGGCCGCGGGTTCCCATCCAGAAGGGGTACATGGTCGAGCTCAAACGACCGATCGGCGATGCCTGGGCATATTCGGCAAGCTTCGTTTACGAGGGCGTCAACGACGTCGCTGCCAGAAGGGGCGCTGCGGCCCAACTCTGGTACGTTGCGCCAATCTTGAGCAGATGGAGTCTCAGTGCCGGAGTCGGCCCCTATCTTGCATACGACAAGAGTGCGCCGTCCAACCGGATGAAGCTTGCTGCGCTTCTCAGCGCGCAGATCGGCTATGAATTTACCAAGGACTGGACTGCGAATCTCCGCTTCAACCGTGTCGCGACCGGCAACAACACGGACCAGGACATGTTCATGATCGGATTGGCCCACAATTTCTGAGGTGGGATTGCCGTGCAGGAATCCTGAAGATTCTGCTGACTTCGCGCTAGCGACGCGCTGGCCGCCGGCCCAAGGCAACCGACGAGCGAACGGGCGTTCGCGAGGATCGTTGCTTCCGGAAAGGACGCATCGGAGTATTTGGGGCGTTCAACGAAAGCGGTGCGAAAGTGCGACGAGGGCTCCCCCGGGCTTTGCTCGAGCGGCGGGTCGTTACTATTCACGATGCTCGTGTCGGTGTTCGTGTCCGTGCGCGGTGCCAGGCGAGCGCGCCGGCCTGCCCCTGCGCTTCGGAAATGTATGTGTTGATCAGAGCACCGAACAAGTAGAAAAAAATCTCCAAATCACCGGAATCGAAAAAAATAGAGAAATTGGCTTCTCCTGGCCGGGCGGTATGATTCCTCAAGCGAACGCACTACCCGATATGTGGGAAGCGGTCGCGTGCTACGGCTGAGCCGTCGTCCGCTGGGTTCCCGGTGTGCGCGCAAGTTCGTCTCGCGTTCGCCGCGTGGCGGCTAAAGAAATGTTCATCGGCGGTATCGGAGCGATTGCCGCGCGAGGACATACTCCTCGTAGCCTGCTGTTCGGTCTCGGGGCGAACGAGCCACGCGTGACTTTTACGGGCGACGCTGCAAAGAATCGCGCCGAACTGCTTTATCCAACATGGACGCAGCGGCCGACAGAGCGGCGAGTCACGGCACGATAGATCGAAATCAGATCGACGGGAAATCTTAACCCGGGCCGTCGCTCGCGGCTGCCAGAAGTGGCACGACCAGATCGCTAATCGGCGTAGGAATTCCGTGTGATCGAGCACAACGCTGCACGACTCCGTTTCGGCTGTCCCATTCAAGGGGACGGCCAGCTTGTCGGTCGGCGAGGATCGAAGTGCCCAGGTCGGCCGGGTAACTACGGAATGCATCCACGATCGCCTGCGGGACCTCGTCGCCCAGCGTCGCACCCTCTGCCCGAGCAACCTCAAGACACTCCTGCAAATAGGCTAGAGCCAGCCCGGCAACGTCGGTGCGGGAATACATGCCAGCGCGACGCCCCGCGAGAACCATTAAGCCGGCGACCGCGTTCTGTAAAAGCTTGCGCCACGCGACGGACGTGAAGTCGGCCACGACGTCGACCGAACATCGCGTGCCTCTCAACGCCGCAAGGACGATGCTGCTCTCCGGCGTGTCTGGCAATGTAAGGCGCGCTTTGCCCCGTAGCCAGACCGAGGCGTCAGGTTCGCGTTGGGCAGGGAACCATACCACCGAAGGTAAGACTAGACTGTCGGGCACGTAAGGCGCGAAGAGCGTTTTCTGTTCAACGCCGTTTTGCAACACGCAGACAACAGTCTTCTTCCCGCACAGGGCAGAAAGCCACGACGCTGCCGCGTCCACCTGTGTTGATTTCACCGCGACAAAAACCAGGTCGAATGTATTTTCGACCTCGGCCGGATTGGTTCGCACAGGTCCAGGTACCACGATATGACCGCCGTCGAAGCGCAGTTCCAGGTGTTCGTGCGCTGAGCGGCCGAAAATGGTCGGTGTGCGTCCGACCTCATGAAGGGCCGCCGCCACAGTCGTGCCGATGGCCCCCGGCCCGACGAGGGCGATCGCTGGATTTTCTGACATCATCACTATCGTTCCGTCCCAATAGTCTGTGCTGGTTCCGCAGCATGCGGCTCCCATCTATCCATAGTCGCTGAGCGACGTGCTCAGGATCTGCACATCGCTCTCACTGACCTCAGCACATCGGCGACCACGCTTCAGGCAGGCAAATCGTCGAGGCCGCCTTCTCGATCTGCTGGGGGCCGCCGTCAGGCGGCCATAGTCCTGCGGCATAGTGCTGTGCCCGCAGGTTCATGCGCTCTTCCAGGCTTGAGAATCTCCAGATGAACCGCACCGGGAATCGTGGAGGCCAGTTGGTTTAAGTTAATGCAGGCACTTCATCAACGTTTCCGAGATGCCTGTAGTAGTTTGCCTCAGCTTCAGCAGGCGGGATATAGCCGAGCGGTTCCATCAGGCGATGAAGGTTGTACCAGGCGACCCATTCCAGCGTTGCCAGTTCGACGGATTCCCTCGTTTTCCAAGGGGCGCGCCGATGAATCAGTTCCGTCTTGTACAGGCCGTTGATCGTTTCGGCCAGCGCATTGTCGTAGCTGTATTGGGGGCTGGAACGGAAAGCCTTACAGGCATTGGCTCACGGAACAGACACGATCCAAAGTTAAATGATTTGTGATCACTCGCCGCCGCAAAATTTTGCACAATGGCGGCAGCGCGGCGTTGCGCCGCGATTCGCCCCCGGCAACCGACAATCCCGACAACCGTTGTCGCAACCGTTACCGAACCCGAGCCCGACCTGCTGCCGCCCACCGCCATGGACCATCCGAAACGCATCCTGATCGTCGAGGACGACGCCGACATCGCCGACGTGCTGAGCCTGCACCTGCGCGACGAGCGCTACGAAGTCGTGCACAGCGCGGACGGCGCCGAAGGGCTGCGCCTGCTCGAACAGGGCAACTGGGACGCGCTGATCCTCGACCTGATGCTGCCGGGCGTCGATGGCCTCGAAATCTGCCGGCGCGCGCGTGCGATGACGCGCTATACGCCGATCATCATCACGAGCGCGCGGTCGAGCGAGGTGCACCGGATCCTCGGCCTCGAACTCGGCGCCGACGACTATCTGGCGAAGCCGTTCTCGGTGCTCGAACTCGTCGCGCGCGTGAAGGCGCTGCTGCGGCGCGTCGATGCGCTCGCGCGCGATTCGCGGATCGACGCGGGCACGCTCGACATCGCCGGGCTGTCGATCGACCCGATCGCGCGCGAGGCGAGCGTCGACGGCGCGCGCATCGACCTCACGCCGCGCGAATTCGACCTGCTGTATTTCTTCGCGCGGCACCCGGGCAAGGTGTTCTCGCGGATGGACCTGCTCAATGCCGTGTGGGGCTACCGGCACGAAGGCTACGAACACACGGTCAACACCCACATCAACCGGCTGCGCGCGAAGATCGAGGCCGATCCGGCCGAGCCCGTGCGAATCCTCACCGTGTGGGGACGCGGCTACAAGCTCGCCGCGCCGGGCCAGCGGGACGCGTCATGAAACTCACGCTCACCCAGCGGCTGTCGCTCGTGTTCTCGATCCTGCTGCTCGCATGCTCCGGCGCATCCGCGTGGCTGCAGATCCGCGCGAACGACATGCGCGAGAAGGAAGTCGTGCAGGGGCTGTCGCGCGACCTGGCCGCCAACATCGCCAACAGCGCGCCGCTGATGGACGCGAACGGGCTGCGCCCCGACGCCGTGCGCACGCTGTTCGGCCAGCTGATGGGCGTGAACCCGAGCGTCGAGGTGTACCTGCTCGACAACGCGGGGCGGATCAAGGGCGACGATGCGCCGCCTGGCCACGTGAAGCGCGACCGCGTCGATCTTGCTCCCGTGCAGCGGTTCATCGCGGGCCAGCCGCTGCCGATCCTCGGCGACGATCCGCGCAGCCCCGACGCGCGCAAGGTGTTCAGCGCCGCGCCGCTGCAGCGCGCCGGGCAGCCGCCGTCGGGCTATATCTACGTGGTGCTGCTCGGCGAGGCGCACGACCGGCTGGCCGCGCGCGTCGACGCCGGCAACGTGCTGCGCACGACGCTGTGGTCGATGGCGGTCGTCGCGCTGCTCGGCCTGCTCGCGGGTCTCACCGCGTTCAGCTTCATCACGCGCCCGCTGCGCCGGCTGACGGACGCGATGCGACGTTTCGACGCGAACGGCGTGCCCGACACGCAGCCGCCGGTGCCGCGCTCGCCGCCGGGCCGGCGCGGCGACGAAATCGCGGTGCTCGAATCCGCGTTCGCGCAGATGGCCGACCGGATCGGCGACCAGTGGCGCGCGCTGACGCACCAGGACCAGCAGCGGCGCGAACTGATCACGAACATCTCGCACGACCTGCGCACGCCGCTCACGTCGCTGCACGGCTATCTGGAGACCCTGTCGCTGAAGTCCGACGCGCTCGCCGAACCCGAACGGCGGCGCTACCTGTCGATCGCGCTCGCGCAGAGCGCGAAGGTCGGCCGGCTCGCGCAGGCGCTGTTCGAGCTCGCGCGGCTCGAATCGGGCGGCGTGCAGGCGGAGCGCGAGCCGTTCTCGCTGGTCGATCTCGTGCAGGACGTGTTCCAGAAATTCGAGCTGGCCGCGCAGGCGCGCGGCATCGTGCTGCATGCGCGGATCCCGCCGCGCGTGCCGGTCGTGTCGGCCGATCTCGGGATGATCGAGCGCGTGCTGACCAACCTGCTCGACAACGCGCTGCGGCACACGCCTTCGCACGGCGAGGTCGAGGTCGCGCTGGAGCCGCGGGGCGACCGCGTGGTCGTGACCGTGTCGGATACCGGCGAAGGGATTCCGGCGGCGCGCCGCGAAGGGCTGTTCCAGCGGCCGCAGCGGCCGATGAGCGGCGGCTCGGTGACGAGCGGCGGGCTCGGCCTGCTGATCGTGCACCGGATGCTGGCGCTCAACGGCAGCAGCATCCGGCTCGTCGACCGGGCCGGGCGTGGCGCGGTGTTCGAGTTTGCGCTGGCGGTCGCGTCGCCGGTGGCCGGCGACGCGCGCTGAAATTCGTCAGCGTCGTCGTTCGTGTTCAGCCGCCGCGCTTGCGCCGCACGTCGCTCGGCGTGGTGCCGGTCCAGCGCTTGAACGCGTGACGGAATCCGACCGCATCGCTGAAGCCGAGCGTCAGCGCGATGTCCTCGATGCTGAGCGTGGTGGTGCTGAGATAGTCGATCGCGAGCGCCTTGCGCACGCTCGTCAGCAGTTCGCTGTACGACGTGCCTTCGGCTTCGAGCTTGCGGCGCAGCGTGCGTGACGTGATGCAGAGGAGGTCCGCGATCGCGTCGATGTCCGGGAAGTGTCCCGGCGTGCGGGTGAGCTCCTGGTAGACGCGTCGCGTGATGCCCGACTGGCTGCGCAATTCGTCGAGCAACTGCGCGCAGTGCGACGATACCTGCGCGGCCGTGATCGGATTCGCGAGCTGCGGCGCGCGCGCGAGCCACGCAGCCGGGTAGTCGAGCACGTTGCGCGGCTGGCCGAACGCGAGAGGGCATTCGAGCGCGTCGGACAGCAACGCCGCATGCGGCGGCTCCGGCTGCGTGAACTGTGCGCGCGCCGGCACGCACCACGCACCCATCACATCCTTGATGATCGTCACGTGCAGCGCGAACTGCATGTCGATCAGGAAGCGGTACAGCGACTCGTCGAGGCAGGGCAGCGGCAGGGTTTCCCGATCGGGAAACAGCCATGACACCGTGTCGTCCTGCACGACCCAGCGAATCTCGAGCATGCGGTTCGCGAGCTGGTGATATTTGACTGCCGAGTCGAACGCGTGGGCCATCGATTCCGAGCACAGCATCGCGTAGCCGTACATCCCGTAGCTCGACGCGTGTAGCCGGCGCCCGACCCGCACGCCGAGGTCCGGATTGCCATATGCGCGGATCGCGTTGCCCGCGGCGGTCAGGAATTGCTGCGACGACGTCACCGTGAACGGATCGGCGACCGCAGCGGGATCGAGATCGGTTCCCGCCAGCACCGCGCCGGTGTCGAGCCCCAGGTCCGACGCGACCTGCAGCAGGACCGCGAGCTTGGCCGGCGAGAAGCACTTCTCGCGCAGCATGACGGGCAGCGCGGCGCCGGGCGACCGATCGCCTGAGCGCCGTGAATCCGCCGGTTTCAACAGCGCATCGCGCAGCATGAGCGAATCCTGAGTCTTGAGTCCGGTTCGATACCGGTTCCGGGTACGCGATTCTGCCTCTGAATGCGCCGGGTCGCCACAGGGTTCACCCTGAGTGCGGCCGCCCGCCGGCAGTTGTCCGTACACCTGGCAGGGGCAACGCAATCGGGCAACGTGACTGAATCGCCCTCCGGCGATCCGTACTGGCCGATGTCGACTACTTTCCCGCGTGTAAAGGCGCGTTCGTCTCGCCGAGCAACGTCAGAATTTTCTCGGTGACGAGTTCGGCCCATCGACGATATTGATTCGGCCCGGGATGGTACCGATCGATTGCCATCTCGGCGGGATTCGCGGCCCACTCGAGCGACACGTAGCGTCGCGCGGGATGGAGGTCGGCCCAGCGCTGCAAGGCCCGATCGAGTCGAACGGCGTAGCGGCCGAGGTACCACCGCAGCGGATGCGGTGCGGCCGGCAGGATGTGCAACGGCGGCAACCCTGTCACGACGATGCCGGCGGCGCCGGTGTGCAGTCCGAGATGATCCGCGAGCGCGATATAGTCGCGGATGAATTGCCCCGGCTTGCGCTGTGACGTGACGTCGTTCGTGCCGAGTGCCGTGACGAGATAATCGGCCGGCCCGATCTTGCTGCCCGTCAACAGCTTCAACGCCTCCTCCGTATTGACTCCGGACTTCGCGATCAGTTGCCATTCGACCCGCCGGCCCGTGGCGCGTGCCAGGAGCCGTGCAACCGGCTGCGCCAGTGCATGCTCCTGCTCGTCCACGCCCACGCCTGCCGCCGACGAATCGCCGACCACCAGAATGCGCAAGGGCTCCGTCGAGCCATCATCCGCGCCCTCGGCCCCCCCGCGGGGACCGTTGGCCTCGGGCAGGCGCAGCGCGGTTCGGCGCAACCAGCTCGCCTGAAGCAGCAGGATCGGACCAAGCGCGTATTTATATAGCGTCAACATAGAGCAAGAAGATCGAGGTGATGCGCTTCCGCAGTGAAGAATCGCGACGAGGCTACGCGACTTCGTTCAGAAAGGCCAGCGTGGCCGCAATGCCGGTCTTGTCGCGCAAGATCTTCCGGTGGCCCTGTTTCCGTGTCGAGAAAAGCCTTGCGTCGATGTGGTTCGAATGGAGTTCCTGCGCCTGTCGGAACGGCACCTCGTCGTCGTCCTCGTCATGAATCAACAGTATCGGCCGATCGAAGCCACGGATCAGTCGCGCCGGCGCTATCTGGTCCCAACGCCACGCATTCCGATGTCGCCGTTCGAGTCGTACGCGCATTGCGTGAATGACAGACGCCTTTATCCGGAAAAATCGCGCGAAAGAGTCGGTGATGAATACGGCGTCGGAAAAGCAGCTGATCAGCACCAGCTTCGTCGCGGCGAGGCCGAACCTGCTGATCGACAACAGCGTGCAAGCCGCTCCGAAGGAGTGGCCTACGACGATATCGACGCCCCCGACGTGGGCCGAAACCGCGGCGATTGCCTGTGCGAACTCCATCATGTCGGTACCCTTGCCCGTCGATTGCCCGTGCGCGGGGCCATCCATCGTACAAACGCGGTAGCCTTGCTTCGAGAGCGCGTCGGCATAGCTGCCGAGATGGGTGCCGCGACTTCCCCATCCATGAACAAGCAGGATGGTCTTGTCGCCGGTGCCGTGAGTCAGCACGCGCAAGCGCTTATTGCCGATCGTTACGAAATCGAGCGTACCCTCTTGTTCGAACTTCCGTTCCCAGCGGCTCGCCCTGGTCGCGGGCGGCGTGAGAAAGATCTTGAGCGCGAGCCTCGCTGCGAGGCCCGGGCCGATCGGTTGTAGAAGCCGGAAGGCGCCCCTAAGTAGATGGACGTAGAGCTTGATGGCGAGTGGACTTCCAGCCAGCGTGACATCGTTGATCATCGTTGCTTTCCGTATTTGCTTTGCGATGTGCGTTCGAGTGCCGCCTCGGCGACGCCGAGCTTCCCTTCATGCAGCACTTTGGGCGGAACGGGATGAAGGTCCCAGATAATGCCGATCACCGCGAGCAGGCGCAGCACGCAGTACGTCAGATCCAGTTCCCACCAATAGAAGCCCGCGCGCGCCGAGTTCATATAGCGATGGTGATTGTTGTGCCACGATGCGCCCATCGTCGGGATCGCGAGCAGCCACGAATTGGTCGTGGTATCGGGCGTGTCGAAACGGCGCTGATTGATCCAGCCCGGCTTGCGGGCATGCGTTAGCGTGTTGACGACGAACGTGGCGTGCAGCGATAACAACGTGCTCAGAAAGAAGACCCAGACGACCGCGCTCATACCGAGGCCGGTGCGCCCGAACACTGCGGTGTATTGGCCGAGCAGGAAAATGCCGACGAGCAGAAGGTAGGGAAACAAGTAGTGATATTTGTTGACCCATACCAACTCCGGAAAGCGAGCAAGATCCTTCGCACCGTCGAGATCGGTGTCGAGTTTGTCCTGATCGAGCACCCAGCCGACATGCGCATACCAGAAGCCGCGCTGGACCGGGGAGTGAGGATCGCCTGGCTGGTCCGAGTGTCGGTGATGCTCCCTATGATGCGCAGCCCACCAGATCGGCCCACGTTGCCCGCCGGCGGCGGCGAGCAACGCAAGCACCAGCTGAAACGCACGCGACGTACTGAAGGCGCGATGCGAGAAATATCGGTGTGAGCCTCCCTCCCAGGCGAATACGCGTATGAAGAAGCCGATGATTGCCGCGGCCGCCAGGCCCCACGTGAACGGGACGACGAATATGGCCAGCGATGCCGCATGCAGCAGCCATACGCGGAATTTGACTATGCCGAGGCGTTCGGCGCGCTGAATTCCAGACGTCTGCATCATTTCGGCTTTTTGCTTATGCCGAAGCATCGCACTTTCGCGCTTGAACGTGCTCGATCGCGTTGACGAGTTCGCCGACCGTATCGATGTGGGCTGCCGTATCCTGGTCGAACTCGATCCCGAAATCGTCTTCGATGGCCATGATGATTTCGACGCTGTCGAGCGAGTCCGCCCTGAAGTCGCGACGGAAGGACTTTCCTGGCGATACGTCGGCCGGTGCGACGTCCAGCGCATGCGCGACGATGATTTGAACTTTTTCCAGAATGGATTGATTGGACATGCTTAGGCTCGGTGGGTTGAAGGTACGGCTTGAACGGTGGCGATCGCTTCGCGAACGGACCGCGGTATGCGTATGGGTGTCAAGGTGAGCGGATGAATGAAGGCGCCATGCTGCGTCGCTTGCAGCAACGCTTCGTCACTGTCGGTACACATGAAAGCGAAAGCGACGACCCACCGTGAATAGGAAGCGGATTCGACCCAGGCGCGCCCGCGGAGCACATCGCCGTAGCGGACGGGTTTCAAGTACTTGACGTGGGTCTCGGCTATGACCGACAGGTGCTCCGGTGCACCGCAATCGAATTCCGGACAGCAGCGCGCCATGAGGGTGACGCGAAGGGCCTCCATCCAGCGCGGCGCGACGGTATTGCTGACGAAGCCGGTGAAGTCGACCTCGTAAGGCAACGGGCGGAACTCCAGCTCGACCGCGAGCCCTGACGGCTGGTCTGCGAACGCGGCGCGACTCATCGGCGAAAGACAACCATCTTCTGCACGGGACTCAGGCTCATCTGGACCAAGCCGACGATTCCTGCACGAAAGCTGCTTTCCGCTGCCAGAAAGTAGCGATCGTAGTGCGCGTATATCTCCGTTCCGAAGCGGGCTTCGATTTCGCTGCGATGACGGACCAGCCGCTCACGCCAGTTGACCAGTGTTCGCGCATAATCCAGGCCGATCTGCCTTGCCTCGACTATTTCGTAGGCATCCTGGACGCCAGCCTGGATATCGCTGATCGCGGGCAGCGCCGAGCCTGGGAATACGCGTTCGAGCAGGTATCGCGTGTCGCGCACTTCTTGCAGATTCCTCGGCATGCGCAATGTCACGATGGTCTGCAGCCCCAAGCGGGCGTGATCGGTCGACACGGAGCGACACCACTGGAAGAACTCGGTATAGACACTGCGATGCTGACCGGCATCCCGATCGTTCAGCGACGCGAAGTGTTCGAAGGCGCCAATCGAGACCAGTGCATCGAATTTGCACGAGGGGGCGTAATCCTTCCACGACGTAAGCTTCACTTCGATCCGCGGATCGTTCAGATCCGACACGAAGCGATACTGGTCTTCGCTCAAGGTTACGCCGACCGCGGACGCAGCCCCGGCGTCGGCGAGTGCATGCTGCATCATGCCACCCCATCCGCAGCCGATATCGAGCACTGCCTGTCCCGACGAGATCCCGGCGAAGCGGCTCAAACGGGCCAGTTTCTGATGCTGCGCTTCTTCGAGCGTCGATACGCCGTCCCAAACCGCGCAGCTATACGCACGATATCGTTTATCGAGGATAAGTTCGTATAACGAATTATCAACATCATAGTGGTATGCGATGTCTGCCTTGCTGGCCATGATCACTCTTTTCTGTTCAATGCGGGTCGTGGGCGACCAGCGATTTCTGATACTTGCGAAGTGCGTGCGGCGTGTCGAACGGCTCGTTCAGCAGCGAGGAAAGATTGGACAGTATCCCGCGCTCCACCTTCGTTTCCCAGTCTGCTGTGAAACGAATTTCACCGTCCAACCATTGACCAAGCCATTCCGGATCGGGCAACCGACCGTTCACGGTGTCATTGGGGAACAGGGTCTTGTTGACGTGCAGATTCGTCGGATGCATCGCCCGGTTCATGCGCGGGTTCGTCATCAGGACGCCGATCTTCGAAAACGCGCGCCTTGCGGCGTCGGGATGATGTGCGATGGCGCGCTGCATATAGGAATAGTATGCACGCGCATGCCGGGCTTCATCGTTGGCCAGTAATTGATAGATTGCGCGGATGACGGGCTCGCTGTGGTATTCCCTCGCGCATCGATACCAGTTGTTCAGGCGCACCTCGCCGCAAAAGTGCAAGGCGAGACTGTCCAGTGCGGGTGCCGTGTCGAACGAGAACCGTACGGACCCCAACTCGGACTCCGTCGGCACGAAATCCGGCGCGAAGCGACGCAAATACTCCATCAAGACGAGGCTGTGCTTTTGTTCCTCGAAGAACCAGATGGAGATGAACGCCGAGAAATCGGTGTCTTCCTGATTGTCTCGCAGGAACATCTCGGCGGTTGGCATGGCCGACCATTCGAGGATGGCGTTCATCTTGATGCCGTGCAGGTGGCGTTCCGTCACCTTGCCCGGATTGAAATCCCCCCAAGGGACATCGGTGCACAAATCCCAGCGAGCGCGCTCGAGACTTTCGAATAAACCTGGATAAAGCATCCCTTAATCACCTTCGGTAAGCAGCAATTCATTTCCGGTGACGCGCTCGCGAAGCACCGGGATACACGAGCCACAGCCGTCCAGGCACGACGAATAGCATTCGAGCATTTCCGTGAATGGCAAGGGGATATCCGCCTGGGCGGCGACGATTTCGTCGATGGATTTATTGGAGCAGATGCAAAACATAAGTGACGCAGCTAAAACGCATGTTATCCACGCAATCACGAATCCGCGCCGTCAAGCCCTTGCTCGACCCGGTGACATCCCGTCGCGCGCAGGAATACGGCGTTGATCTCAACTCGATACGCAAAGCTGCGATCGATTGATAACGCAAAAAGTGAAATGCGATGATTAACTTTGATCAGCCGAGTAAATGCGCGCCCCGCCATGAAGCGCGGTGCGAAAGCCGTCTCGGAAGTCCCCAGTTGAGTTGCCGTGCTGCGGCATCGAAGAAAAATCAATTGGTTCGCGGCCTCTGCGAACAATCGATTGGGTATGAAAACCCATGTGGCCTCTCGGTTTTAGAGTAGTGGGATTATTCTAATGGTGAAGATTTGTTTCGTCAATATCAGAATGTATGGCGGTGAATTAGATCGAATGGATTTCGTTTTCCGATGGCGCAATCGTGCCGAGGTTTAATGCGCCTGACCTTTTGCAACATTCCGGACCGCGCAGTCGTCCGCCGGGCAGGAAATCAGAAAGCCGTTGTAGTGCATCGTGAATGCCTCGAGCGGATCGTTCGATATTGACGAAGTGGAAATCATCTGAATCAAGTGCATTCAAATTGCCGCCGTCTTGCGTGGCACGTGCGCGCATTGCATCGAAAACCCATCGCGAGGATGTGTCACGAACGAAGTGACCGCGACACGCGGCAGGGCGTTGCGTCCTGCGCGGTAAAGCGCGCGAACGACCCACATGTCCGTTTCGATCATCTTTGCGGTCGCGCCGATCATTTGCAAAGCACGGCCGCCGAGCGATAGTCGACGCTCGACTGGCTGCCCTCGGCCGCCCCCGGCGACGTGTGCGGCCGCACAAGGATACCTATATGAGCAAGAGACACTGGACCGGGTCGTATGGCTCGATCCCCGCCGAGATCGACGCCGATCGCCATCCTTCCGTCAGCGCGCTGCTGGACGACGCGATGCGCCGCTTCGCCGATCGTCCCGCGTTCCATGCGTTCGGCCGCACGCTGACCTATGCCGATGTCGACCGCCTGTCGAGCGCGCTGGCCGCGTATCTGCAGCAGGTCGTCGGCGTGCGCAAGGGCGATCGCGTGGCCGTGATGCTGCCCAACGTGCTCGCGTTTCCTGTCGTGTTCGTCGCCGTCGCAAGGATCGGCGCGATCCAGGTCAACGTGAACCCGCACTACACCGCGCGCGAGCTCGAGCATCAGCTCAACGACGCTGGCGTCGAGGTCGCCGTGGTGTGCGGCGGGTCGATGGGCACGTTCGCCGACGTGGTCGGCGGCACGCGCGTGCGCACCGTGCTGAGCGTGGGGCGCGGCGATCTGGGCGTGGTCGATGCGCCGGCCGGTGCGTGCGACGCGCTGCCGCCCGGTTCGATCGCGCTCGCGGACGCGATCGCCGCAGGCGAATCGCTCGCGTGCGAGCCGGCCGCGCTGGGCGGCGCGGACCTGCTGCTGCTGCAATACACGGGCGGCACGACCGGATTGTCGAAGGGCGCCGCGCTGTCGCACCGCAACCTCGTCGCGAACATCGAACAGTTCGCGGCGATCGTGGCGGACGCGCGGGTGCCGGGCGAGGAAGTCGTCGTCACCGCGATCCCGCTGTACCACATCTTCGCGCTGACGGTGAACTTCCTGTCCTACTTCGCGATCGGCGCGCAGAACTGGCTCGTCGCGAACCCGCGCGACATGGACGCGTTCATCGACGTGCTGAAGGCCGCGCGGCCGACCGTGTTCGTCGGCGTGAACACGCTGTACGCGGGGCTCGCCGGCCATCCGCGCCTGAAGGAAGTCGACTGGTCGCGGCTGAAGCTGTCGGCCGGCGGCGGCGCGGCGGTGATCGACGTGATCTCGTCGCGCTGGAAGGCGGTGACGGGCAACTTCATCCGCGAGGGCTACGGACTGTCGGAAACGTCGCCGGTCGTGTCGTTCAACCCGCAGTCGATCGACGCATTCACGGGCAGCACCGGCCTGCCGCTGCCGTCGACCGACGTGAAGCTGCTCGACGACCAGGATCGCGAGGCCGCGATCGGCGAAGCGGGCGAGATCTGCGTGAAGGGGCCGCAGGTGATGACCGGCTACTGGCAGAAGCCGGAAGCGAATACGGCCGCGTTCACGGCGGACGGCTATTTCCGCACCGGCGACGTCGGCGTGTTCGACGCAGCCGGCTTCCTGCGGATCGTCGACCGCAAGAAGGACATGATCATCGTGTCGGGCTTCAACGTGTACCCGAACGAGGTGGAAGCCGTCGCGACCGCGCTGCCGGGCGTCGCCGAATGCGCATGCATCGGCGTGCCGGACGCGCGCACCGGCGAGGCCGTCAAGCTGTTCGTGGTGCCGGCGCCGGATGCCGACGTGACGGAGGCGCAGCTCGTCGCGCATTGCCGCGAGAGCCTCGCGGCCTACAAGGTGCCGAAGCTCGTCCGCTTTGTCGACCGGCTGCCGAAGTCGACGGTCGGCAAGATCCTGCGCCGGGAACTCAGCCGCACCGACTGATGGCGCCGAAGCGCCGCACGGCCGCGGCGGCGCGGCCCGGCGCGCCGAAGGCCCCGAAGCAGGCGCGCGGGCCGCTCAAGTACAATGCGAGCGGTTCGATCGACGGGGACGCGATGACCGGCTCAGATTCACTTTCCGCCCAGCCCGGGCGTGCGCTGCCGTCGCCGAGCGCGACGGTGCCGATCTCGCTCGTCAACGGTTTCCTCGCGAGCGCGGGTGCGCAGCGCGACGTGGTCGAACGCTACCTGCGCGGGGCCGGCATTCCGATCGAGCTGCTCGGCGAGCCGCATGCACGCGTGACGGAGGAGCAGTTCTCGACGCTGTACCGCACGCTCGCGATCGACCTCGACGACGAGATGCCCGGCATCTTCTCGCGCCCGCTGCGCGGCGGCACGCTGAAGTATCTGTGCCTGAGCCTGCTCGATGCGCGCAACCTCGAAACGGCGCTGCATCGCTTCGGCCAGTTCTTCCATATCCTGCTCGACGACTTCTTCGTCGAATCGAAGCGCGACGGTCTCGTCGCGCAGGTGCTGCTGCGCCCGAACGACGCCATCGGCCCGATCGGCGCGCTCGGCCAGGAGCTGATGCTCAAGCTCGTGCACGGCGTGTGTTCCTGGCTGATCGGGCAGAAGATCCCGCTGCTGCGGATCGAGTTCGCGTGCCCGCGGCCGCGCCATGCGGTCGACCACCTGTACTTCTTCACCGGCTCCGTGCAGTTCGACTGCGAGCGCACGCTGATGCGCTTCAGCGCGGACTACCTCGATGCGCCGATCCGGCAGAGCAAGCGCAACCTGCGCAAGTTTCTCGCGCGCGCGCCCGGCGACTGGATCTTCGAATCGTTCAGTGAACAGCTCGTGTGCCATCGCGTGCGGCAATACCTGTCGGCGGCGCTGCCCGACCTGCCCGTGATCGACCAGGCGGCCGAGCACCTGCATTGCTCGGTGCGCACGCTGAGCCGCCATCTTGCCGCCGAAGGGACGACGTTCCAGGCGCTCAAGGACGAACTGCGGCGCGACATCGCGATCCAGCGGCTGATCGGCACGCCCGACACGATCGCGGCGATCGGCGCCGATATCGGCTTCGACGATCCGAGCGCGTTTCATCGCGCGTTCCGGCACTGGACGGGGAGTACGCCGGGGACGTATCGGCGGCGCGCGTAGCGCGTTTTTTTCAAGCCGGTTCCCATAACCGGCTTCCTTCGTTCGCTCCCATGGCCGGCTCCCATAGGCGATTCCCATAACCGGCTCCCGTTGCCGCCGGCATGCTGCGCCGCTTCGACCTCATCGGCCGGCACGTCGATTGCTCACCGTTTTCATCGAAACCGGCTCCGGCCAAACCCTTATCCACCCGACCGTTTCCGGCCGCGCCTACGTAATCCGTGGCCGATTTTGTCACCATGTGGGCCGGATATGACAACGGGAACCGGCCATTGCGGCATTACGATGGGTCACGTCGTCGCCCGGGTCCGGCCGGTCTTGCCGTACCGGCCCGGTAGCGCGCCTCATTCACCGCCTGATTTGGAACATCGACCATGAGCTATAACGCCCCCGTCAAGGACATGCTGTTCGTGCTGAAGGAACTCGCGGGTATCGACGCCGTCGCGCAGTTGCCGGGCTTCGAGGATGCCGGTTACGACACGGCGCAGGCCGTGCTCGACGAGTCCGCGAAGTTCTGCGGCGAGGTGCTGGCGCCGCTGAACGTCGAAGGCGACCGCAACCCGAGCAGCTGGAAGGACGGTGTCGTGACCGCGACGCCGGGCTTCGGCGACGCGTTCCGCCAGTTCGTCGAAGGCGGCTGGCAGGGGCTGCAGCATCCGGCCGAGTACGACGGCCAGGGGCTGCCGAAGCTGATCGCGACGCCGTGCATCGAGATGCTGAACGCGTCGAACCTGTCGTTCGCGCTGTGCCCGCTGCTGACCGACGGCGCGATCGAGGCACTGCTGACGGCCGGCACCGACGAGCAGAAGCAGCGCTACGTGCCGAAGCTGATCTCCGGCGAATGGACGGGGACGATGAACCTGACCGAGCCGCAAGCGGGCTCCGATCTGGCGCTGGTGCGCTCGCGCGCCGAGCCGCAGGGCGACGGCACGTACAAGGTGTTCGGCACGAAGATCTTCATCACGTGGGGCGAGCACGACATGGCGGACAACATCGTCCACCTGGTGCTGGCGCGCACGCCGAACGCGCCGGAAGGCGTGAAGGGCATCTCGCTGTTCATCGTGCCGAAGTTCCTGGTCAACGACGACGGCTCGCTGGGCGCGCGCAACGATGTGCACTGCGTGTCGATCGAGCACAAGCTCGGGATCAAGGCGAGCCCGACCGCGGTGCTGCAATACGGCGACCACGGCGGCGCGATCGGCTACCTGATCGGCGAAGAGAACCGCGGCCTCGAATACATGTTCATCATGATGAACGCGGCGCGCTTCGGGGTCGGGATGCAGGGGATCGGCGTGGCCGATCGCGCGTACCAGAAGGCGGCGGCGTTCGCGAAGGATCGCGTGCAGAGCCGTCCGGTGGATGGCTCGGCGAAGCAGTCGGTGACGATCATCCATCACCCGGACGTGCGCCGCATGCTCGGCACGATGCGTGCACTGACCGAAGGCGCGCGGGCGCTGGCGTACGTGGCGGCCGCGCACAGCGACATTGCCCACCGCCATTCGGACGAGGCGACGCGTGGCCGTCATCAGGCAATCTACGAGTATCTGGTGCCGGTCGTGAAGGGCTGGAGCACGGAGATGGTGAACGACGTGGCGAGCCTGGGCGTGCAGGTGCACGGCGGGATGGGCTTCATCGAGGAGACGGGCGCGGCGCAGTACTACCGCGATGCGCGGATCCTGGCGATCTACGAAGGGACGACGGCGATCCAGGCGAACGACCTGGTCGGCCGCAAGACGATGCGCGACGGCGGCGCGGTGGCGAAGGCGCTGATCGCGGAGATCGGCGACACGGTGGCGGCGCTGGGCAGGCTGGACGGCGCGGCGGCCGCATCGATGAAGGTGCAGCTGGAACAGGGCGCGCGGGCGCTGTCGTCGGTGGTGGACTACGTGGTGGCGAACGCGAAGCAGGACCCGAACGCGGTGTTCGCGGGCAGCGTGCCGTACCTGAAGCTGGCGGGCGTGGTGCTGTGCGGATGGCAGATGGCACGCGCGCTGGTGGCCGCGCAGGCGAACCGTGCGAGCGACCCGGCGTTCTTCGACGCGAAGATCGCGATCGCGCAATGCTATGCGGAGCACATTCTCGTGCAGGCAGGCGGGCTCGAAGCGTCGATCGTCGGCGCGAAGGGCAGCGAGAGCGTGCTCGCGTTGACGGAAGACCAGTTCTGACCGGCTGACGGTCGGGACGCAGGAGGAGACAGGATTTTGACCACACAGGACTTGCTCGCGCAATACGGCCCGCGCGAATCGATGGAATACGACGTCGTGATCGTCGGCGGCGGCCCCGCCGGGCTGTCGGCGGCGATCCGGCTCAAGCAGCTGGCCGCCGAGAAAGGCACCGAGATCGGCGTGTGCGTGCTCGAGAAGGGTTCCGAGATCGGCGCGCACATCCTGTCGGGCGCGGTGATGGACCCGCGCGCGATCACCGAACTGTTCCCCGACTGGAAGGAACAGGGCGCGCCGCTCACCGTCGAGGTGACGGAAGACCGCTTCCTGTTCCTGTCCGAGAAGAGCGCGGTGACGACGCCGAACTGGGCGCTGCCCGAGAACTTCAAGAACCACGGCAATTACGTGATTTCGCTCGGCAACGTCACGCGCTGGCTCGGCCAGCAGGCCGAAGCGCTCGGTGTCGAGATCTTCCCGGGCTTTCCGGCCGCGGAGATTCTCTATAACGACGACGGTTCCGTGAAGGGCGTCGCGACCGGCAACATGGGCGTGGGCAAGAACGGCGAGCCGACCGAGAACTTCCAGCTCGGCATGGAGCTGCACGCGAAGTACACGCTGTTCGCCGAAGGCTGCCGCGGCCATCTGGGCCGCCAGCTGATCTCGAAGTTCAAGCTCGACGCGAACGCCGATCCGCAGGCATACGGGATCGGCATCAAGGAGCTGTGGGAAATCGATCCCGCGAAGCACAAGCCGGGCCTCGTGATCCACACGGCCGGCTGGCCGCTGAAGTCGGATACCTACGGTGGTTCGTTCCTGTATCACATGGACAACAACCAGGTCGTGGTCGGCTTCGTGGTCGGCCTCGGCTACACGAACCCGTACCTGTCGCCGTTCGAGGAATTCCAGCGCTACAAGACGCACCCGTCGATCCGCGCGTTCCTGGAAGGCGGCAAGCGCGTGTCGTACGGTGCGCGCGCGATCACCGCGGGCGGGCTGCTGTCGCTGCCGAAGACGGTGTTCCCGGGCGGCGCGCTGATCGGCGACGACGCGGGCTTCCTGAACGCATCGCGGATCAAGGGCAGCCACGCGGCGATCAAGACCGGCATGCTGGCGGCGGACGCCGCGTTCGACGCGGTGCAGGCCGGCCGTCAGTCGGACGAACTCAACGCGTACCCGGATGCCTTCAAGCAGTCGTGGCTGTACACGGAGCTGTACCGCGCGCGCAACTTCAAGCAGTGGATGGCCAAGGGGCTGTACCTGGGCACGCTGATGGTCGGGCTCGAGCAGAAGGTGATGGGCGGCAACGTGCCGTGGACGCTGCATCACCAGCACGCAGACCACGAGACGCTGAAGCCGGCGTCGCAGTGCGAGCCGATCGAGTATCCGAAGCCGGACGGCAAGCTGACGTTCGACCGGCTGTCGTCGGTGTTCATCTCGAACACGAACCACGAGGAGAACCAGCCGGCGCACCTGACGCTGAAGGATGCGAACGTGCCGGTGAACGTGAACCTGCGCACGTACGCGGGGCCGGAGGGGCGCTTCTGCCCGGCGGCGGTCTATGAGTTCGTGAAGAACGACGACGGCAGCGATCGGCTGGTGATCAACGCGCAGAACTGCGTGCACTGCAAGACCTGCGACATCAAGGACCCGACGCAGAACATCGTGTGGGTCACGCCCGAAGGCGGCGGCGGGCCGAATTATCCGAACATGTAACGCATCAGCGCGCATGCGTGCGCGAACGAACCGGAGCAGACGATGAGCAATGCAGCGAAAGAAGTCGTGGTGGTGAGCGGTGTCCGTACCGCGATCGGTGATTTCGGCGGCAGCCTGAAGGATTTTTCGCCGACCGAGCTCGGTGCGAAGGTCGTGCGCGAAGTGCTGTCGCGCGCGAACGTGCCGGGCGATGCGGTCGGGCATGTCGTGTTCGGTCACGTCGTGAACACGGAGCCGAAGGACATGTATCTGTCGCGCGTCGCGGCGATCGACGGTGGCGTCGCACAGCACACGCCCGCGATGAACGTGAACCGCCTGTGTGGTTCGGGCCTGCAGGCGATCGTGTCGGCCGCGCAGACGATCATGCTCGGCGATGCCGACGTCGCGATCGGCGGCGGGGCGGAGAGCATGAGCCGCGCGCCGTACACCGTGCCGGCCGCGCGCTTCGGCCAGCGCATGGGCGACGGCAAGCTCGTCGACATGATGCTCGGCGCGCTGCACGACCCGTTCCAGACGATCCACATGGGCGTGACGGCCGAGAATGTCGCACGCAAGTACGACATCTCGCGCGACGCGCAGGATGCGCTCGCACTCGAATCGCATCGTCGCGCGGCGCGCGCGATCGCGGAAGGTCGCTTCAAGGATCAGATCCTGCCGATCGCGATTCGCACGAAGAAGGGCGAGGTCGCGTTCGACACCGACGAGCACGTGCGTCACGACGCGAGCGCGGACGATTTCACGAAGTTGCGCCCGGTGTTCGCGAAGGAGAACGGCACCGTGACGGCCGGCAATGCATCGGGCATCAACGATGCGGCCGCGGCCGTGCTGATGATGAGCGCCGACGCCGCCCGCGCGCAGGGCGTGAAGCCGCTCGCACGCCTCGTCGCGTATGCGCACGCGGGCGTCGATCCGGCCTACATGGGCATCGGCCCCGTGCCGGCCACGCAGAAGGCGCTCGAACGCGCGGGCTTGAAGATCAGCGATCTCGACGTGATCGAGGCGAACGAGGCGTTCGCCGCGCAGGCCTGCGCGGTCACGCAGGAACTCGGCCTCGATCCCGCGAAGGTCAACCCGAACGGGTCGGGCATCTCGCTCGGTCACCCGATCGGCGCGACCGGTGCGTTGATCACGGTCAAGGCGCTGTACGAGCTGAAGCGCATCGGCGGGCGTTACGCGCTCGTGACGATGTGTATCGGCGGCGGCCAGGGGATTGCTGCGATCTTCGAGAACATCTGATAATCGGACACTCAGCACCCGAACACACAGGAAATTTCATGGCCATCGAAATCGTCGGCGTCGTGGGCGCCGGAACCATGGGCAACGGCATTGCGCAGACCGCCGCCGTTGCGGGACTCAACGTCGTGATGATCGACGTCAGCGACGCTGCGCTCGACAAGGGCATCGCGACGCTGAAGGGCAGCCTCGAGCGGCTCGTGTCGAAAGACAAGCTCGACGCGGCCGCACGCGACGCGGCGCTGGCGCGCATCACGACGTCGACCGACTACGCGAAGCTCGCGTCGGCCGACATCGTGATCGAAGCCGCGACTGAGAACGTCGAGCTGAAGGGCCGCATCCTGAAGCAGATCGAGGCCGTCGCGCGGCCCGACGCGATCGTCGCGACCAACACGTCGTCGATCTCGATCACCGCGCTCGCGGCGCCGCTCGCCGATCCGGCGCGCTTCGTCGGCATGCACTTCTTCAACCCGGTGCCGCTGATGCCGCTCGTCGAAATCATCCGCGGGCTGCAGACGAGCGACGCGACCGCGTCGGCCGTGCGCGAACTGACCGAGCGTTTCGACAAGTCGCCGATCGGCGTGCGCAATTCGCCGGGCTTCGTCGTGAACCGGATCCTCGTGCCGATGATCAACGAGGCGTTCTTCGTGCTGGCAGAAGGCATCGCGTCGGCCGAGGAGATCGACGCGGGGATGAAGCTCGGCGCGAACCACCCGATCGGGCCGCTCGCGCTGGCCGACCTCGTCGGCCTCGACGTGTGCCTCGCGGTGATGGACGTGTTCGTGAAGGACTTCGGCGATCCCAAGTATCGTGCTTGCCCGCTGCTGCGCGAGATGGTGTCGGCAGGGCGGCTCGGGCGGAAGGCGGGGCGCGGGGTGTACGAATACGCGTAACGCGTAGCGAGGTTGTCGATGCGGATGGCGAGTCGGGCCGGGCAGTATGGTTCACCCGGCGTCGGCTCGCGTCCGCGTTTTCCGTCCGGGTTGTCCATCGCGTGAGCGAGCGCCGTTCGCGGGGCATCGATCGAAGCCCGCATTGCCATCAAGGTGCCTTCAAGCCGGGCAACACCATGACAAATTGCGCTCGATGTCTTGTCCGCGATTTGCGCGAACAAGCAACCGAGTCCAATTCATGCGGTTTTGCCTGATCGAGAAGTCAATCGCCTATCTGCATAAAACTCGCGATGAAATGATTCGCAAAAAAAGCCACGAGGCGGTCGCTGCACTAAATATAGCAATCAGAAAAATATTTGAAAGCGTTGCGTAATATATGCGTACGCTGTCATTTCAGGGCATGACAATTATTGACTGTCTTGCGGATTTTCATGTGCAATCATCTGCCGAAAATACCAAGCGAGACCAACCATGCGCCGCGTCATGCGCGATATCGAGAAACGGCACGTTCAACGGGGAACGGCCAAGCAGACGATTGTCTTCGACCATGCTTCGTTGAAAAGCAAAGAGCACGGGCTTTGGGTCAAGGCGACCGCGTGGGTGATGACGGTCGTGATGTATTTCAGTCCGGCTGTCTTGCTCGCCGACCAAACCGCGCACGCGGCGCCGATCGTCGATCCGCGTGCGCCGATTCCGTTCCAGCCGTCCATCACGCAGACCAGCACGGGCGTGCCTGCGATCAACATTCCGGGTGCCAACTCAAACGGAATCAGCGTTGGGCAGTACCAGTCTTTCGACGTCGAGTCGCGCGGCCTCGTGCTCAATAACAGCACGGTGGCAGGCACGCCGCTGCTCGGCGGTACGCTTGGCGCCAACCCGAACCTGAACGGTCGGCCAGCGACGACCATCATCAATCAGGTCACGTCCAACAACATCGCGACGCTGAACGGGCCGCTCGAGGTTTTCGGATCGCCGGCGGCCGTCATCGTGGCGGCGCCGGGCGGTATTGCCGTAAACGGCATGGCGCTGACGAACGTACCGGGACTAACGCTGACGACGGGCACGCCGCAGTTTCTCACTGGCGTCGGAGGCACTGCGACCGATTTCGCCCACGCTGGTGCGGTCTCTTACGATGTCCGGTCGGGAAACATTTCGATCAATGGTCCGGCTGGGGTGAATGGCCCAGGTGCGGGTATCGAAGGTACAGTCGGCAATATCGACCTCATCGGCCAAAGTGTGACTTTGGCGGCTCCGTTGCGTGCGGATCAGCGTGTGAATGTCGTGACCGGCAACCAGCTCGTCACGCCGACCTCTATCGGCACGAGTGGCACAGCGTATGGAACGTCGGCGAACGGCGCGACGAACACGGCCGCCGCGATCGGCAGCGCGATTGCCGTGGATGCCAACCAGTATGGCTCGGTGACGAGCGGCACGGTCTACATCGTGTCGACCGCGGCCGGGATGGGCGTGAACACGCAAGGCCCGTTGTCGGCAACGGCGGGCAACGTGGTGGTCAATTCGAACGGCGACGTGTCGGTCGGTCAAACGTTCGCCAATCAGAACGTCAAGCTGACCAGCGCGGGCAGCACCACCATCAACGGTACGGGGCTCGCTAACCAGAACTATACGGTCAACGCGAACGGCGATATCAACGCGCCGGGAGCGGTGTCGGCGGGCCAGAACGTCACGATGACGGCGGGTGGCGACCTGAACGCCACGTCGGTCGCAGCGAACGGTACAGCCAGCCTGACTGCCGGGCAGTCGATGACGATCGGGGCGCTGTCGGCGCACGATATCGCGCTGCAGACGACGAATGGCGATCTCACGGTCGGGGGCTTGAGCGCACCCGGCACGGTGTCGGCGAAGGCCGGACGGGACTTGACGGTCAACGGGGCAGTGCAGGGCGGCAGCACGGTCGCACTGACGGGCGCGCGCAACGCGACTGTCAACGGACAGGTGTCGGGTGTCGGCGATACCACGATCACCGCGCAAACGGGCTCGGCAACCGTGAACGGCAACGCGCAATCGAACGGTGTGCTGTCGGTGACGGCGGGTCAGAGCGCCTTAATTGGCGGCACGGTGCAGGCGCAAGGACCGGTGACGATTGCAGCGCAAGGCGGCTCAATCACCGGGCAGGGGAATGTTACGTCGTCGCAGGGCGCGGTCGATCTGAAGGCTTCGCAGGCAATCGCGCTGGACGGTGCCGTGCAGAGTGGCAGTACGGTCAGTGCGACGGCTGGCACGAACGCAAATTTCGGCGGCACGGTGTCCGCGCCGGGCGCGGTGACGATTCAGGCGGGGCAGGACACGACCGTCGGTGGGAACGTCACCAGCGGCGGCACCCTGAGTGTGACGTCGGGTGGCAATACCAACGTGCAGGGCACGGCCGCATCGATCGGCAACATGACGCTGGGGGCTAACAGCGGCTCGCTGACGGCAACCGGTGATGTGGTCTCGCTCGGGACATTGAGCGCAACGGGCCAGCAGGGTGTTAGCCTGGGCGGCACGGTCTACAGCGGCGGCAACGCACAAATCGGTTCGACGGCAGGTAACGTCGCGGTGGCCGGTGCGGTCTCTAGCCCCGGCACGATCAGCATCAATGCCGGTCAGGATGCGACTATTGCCGGGACGCTTCATAGCGGGCAAACCGCGACGGTCGCCGCAACTCGCGACGTGGCCCTGAACGGCGGCGTCGAAGTCGACAACGCAGGCAACGCGAACGTCACGGCCGGACGTGATATCACCGGCTCGGGCGCGATGAACGTCGCGAACGACACGACGCTCAACGCCGGCAATAACATCGCCATTTCCGGCGCAATCCAGACCGGCAACAACCTGATCGCAACGGCTGGGCAGAACCTTGCTGTTGGCGGGGCAACAGCCGTTGGCAACAGCACGCTGACCGCGACCAACGGCAGCGCGACACTGACCGGCAATGTACTGTCGGGCGGCACGACCACGCTCACGGCCGGCACGGACGTGAACGCGCAAGGCAGCGTCAAGAGCCTCGGCGACCTTGCCGTGACGGCAAAAAGCGGCAGTTTGACCGCGGGTGGACCGGTATCGACGGGCGGCAACGCGACGTTGAGCGCGGGCCAGAGCATGGCGCTGAACGGTCAGACCACCGTGTCGAAAGACGCGTTGCTCTCGGCGACGAACATCACCACGCAGGGCGTCGCGATCGGCGGCAATCTGACGGCGAACGCGAGCAACAACCTCGATACGTCCGCCGGGCAGCTCAACGCACCATTCGATGCGAACGCGCCGGCGCTGTCAGTCGGCGGTAATGCGTCGCTCTCTGGCGCGCATGTCACTACTGCGAACGCTGTTGTCGGCGGCACGACGACGATCACCGGCACGCAGAGCGTCACGACGGGCGGTACGGCCGCGTTCAAGGGCGGCGCAACGCTGGCCGGCGGGACGGTCACGAACGTCGGAACGCAGCTCTCGGGCGGCAACCTGGCCGTCTCGGGCTCCAACGTCAGCAACAGCGGTACGTTGTCGTCGCTCGGCACGAGCAACGTGAATGCGGCGAACCTGACGAACAGCGGTTCGATCTACGGCGCTACTACCGGCCTGACCGTGTCGGGCACGACGACGAATTCCGGATCGCTGCTCGCGACGAACGCGCTCAATCTGACGACGAACGCGTTGAGCAACCGCAACGGGCTGATTTTCGCGGGCGACGTCAACAACAAGACCGCTCCGACCGGCAACGTGACCGTCACGGTGAACGGCGGCAATGGCACCTATGACAACACGGCCGGTGAAATCCTCGCGCAGCATGATTTGACGCTGAATCTGCCCAATCAGGCGTTCGATCCGTCTGCCGCATCCGCCGGCACGATCAATCTCGGCAACGCGCTGACGATCAACGCGCAGCAGATCAACAATTCGGGTACGTGGGCGATGCCGGGCAACAGCGTCGCGCTGAACACCTCGCAAGGCCTGACGAACACCGGCACGATCAGTAAGGCCGGCGACATTACGCTGTCGACGAACGGCACGTTGACGAACAGCGGGACGATCTCGTCGGGCAACAACGTGAATTTGTCGGGCACGGTCGTCAATCAGTCCGGCGGCACGATCTCGGCGAACCAGGACGTGAACCTCGCCGGTGTCGTGACGAACGCGGGAACGGTCAGCGCCGTGCGTGACGTCAACTTGTCGGGCAGCAGTTATGACAACACGGGTGCGTTGACGAAGGCCGGTCGCGACCTGAATGCATCGTTGTCTGGCGACCTCGTGAACGTCGGCGGCACGATCTCCGCGCAGAACAACGTGACCATCAACGCGGCCAACGTCAACAACAGCCGCGCGGGCGGCAACTCGACCAGCACCACGACGACCACGACCGATATCAACACGGCAGGCCTGGGCCGTGAACTGCTTGCGTCGCCGATGGGCACCGAAACGCTCAGCACGACGTACGAGAACATCGTCAGCGGTTTGGTTTCGACCGACTCGGCGACGATCACCGCGCGCGTCGGCGACCTCCAGCCGGCAAGCGCGACGTCGATGAGCGCGCCGGACATCAGCGGCGGCACGTTGTACGGTGTCGCATTGCCGACCGTCACGCGTACGACAACCACGACGCAGGCGAATGGCGCGGCCGGCGTGATTGCCGCCGGGCAGGATCTTTCGATCACCACGGGGACGCTTAATAACCACGGCAGCACGATCTCCGCCGGCCACGATGCAACGCTGAACGTTGCAGCACTCGACAACGGCGGTGACGCGAAGGTGACGACGATCACCGACAGCATCGATGCGGCTTCTTATACGGCATTCCTCACGCAGCTGAAGGCCGCATATACGGCGGGCAATCTGGTCGTGCTGCCGAACACGCAGTTCACCACGACAGCGAATATCACGCCTGGTCAGGTCAGCGCGCCGGCGTTACAGACTTCGACGATTACGTCCTATACGAGTCAGGATGCGGGCCAGATTGTCGCCGGCAATAACCTGAATCTGAACGGCACGGGCGCCAGCCTGACGAACGCCGGCAATCTATACGCCGGCCAGGATCTGACGATCCATGCGAACGCGTTTACGAATCAGGGCTATCACACCAGTAATGTCACGTCGACGGTCGGCTGTGCGGCGGGGGTGTCCGACGCTCAATGCGGATACCACTATGGGACGCAAGCGTTCCCGTCGGGATTCACTTACGACCGGCCGGGCCAAGCTTTCAGCGATGCCCAGCAGTTCATGCAACTGACGTATCACAGTCAGTCGACGATCGCGTTCTCCTATGGGCCCAACAACGATTCGATCGGTATCTTCGGCGATCAGATTTCAACGCAGGCCTACAGCTACACCCAAACCAACAATACGGTCTTTGCCGGCCGCGATCTGACGATTGCCGCGCCGACGGTTTCGAACAACTACGGCAATCTGCTCGCGGGCCGCGACGTCGTGATCGGCGGAGCCGGCACGAGCCGAGACAATACGGATCCGACCAGCCCGCAGACCACCCTGACGCAGGGTGCAAGCGTGACGAATTCCTCAGGGAACATACAGGCCGGCCGCGATATCGCGATGAGTACCGCGTCGCTGACGAACACGCTGGCGGCCCCACAGCAGGTGTATCAGAACTACGGCACGACCGCGCGCTACGGTTGTAGCGGAGCGTTCCAGCACTATTGCGATGCCTTTGTCGACATGCAGTCGGGCAATGCATCGACGATTTCGGCTAACCGTAATCTGTCGATCAGCGCAGGCAGTGTCACCAACACGGGCAGCCTGATCACGGCCGGCAACCAGGCGACCGTAACGGCTACATCCAGTGTCACGAACCAGGATCAGACGCTGAACGCATACTGGCATGACGGGTTCTGGGGCGGCATTGTCGGTGGTTCACCGCCGCCGGACAATTTCGGATGTGGGAGCTCCGGCACCTGCTCGACGCTGTTCGGCAGCGCGTATCAAAGCAATGCGGGGATCCAGCCGCCGACGCCGTATAAGAGTCTGCCCGGAACGATTCAGGCGCCGTCGTTGACGGTCGCGGCGGGTGGTGCCGTTCAGAATTCCGGCAATGTCATGGGGCAGCAGGTGTCCGTGACCGGGGCGTCGCTCGTCAACGGTCTCACGTCGCCGAACGTCTATACGCCGCAGCCGACCGCGTCGCAGCAAGTAATCCCGCTTGGTCCGGTGGGCGTGCCGGCAAGCGCGAGCACGGCGCAGAATGGCGCAAACGCGGTCGCGAATTCGCTGATTCAGTCGTCGATTGTGGCGGGTGCGGTATCGAGCGGTCCGTCCACGGCGATTACATCCCAAACCGTCGGTACGCCGCATAACCCGGCAGTGCCCTCGGCAACTACGCCGCAGGGCGGTACCGTCCAGACCATCGCCACTGCGAACGGGACCGCGACCTATCTGATCAACAACCCGGCGTCGCAGGTGATCGGCGGCGTTGGCCCGTCCGACCTGATTGCGAACCTGCCGGCCAATTTGCGGCCGGGCTCGACGCTGTTCTACTACGACCCGTTCAGCGAGAACCAGCTGCTTCAGCAAGCCGCACTCGCGCAGACAGGAACGGCGAGCTTCATCGACGGGCTGAAGTACGACAACCAGCATCAGAAGTCGGTCACGGATCAGGAAAAGTCCGTGCTGTACGGCAATGCGATCGCGTATGCGAAAGCGAACAACATCGCACTCGGGACGGCACTTTCGTCGCAGCAGATCGCGTCGCTTGATGCACCGATGCTCTGGTACGTCGAAGAAACCGTGCCGGAGCCGGGCTGCACTGCAACGGGCGTGGCCAGTTGCCCGACCGTGACCGCACTGATGCCGCAGGTCTACCTGCCGCAGAACTATGCGGTGGTTCAGCACGACGGCACGATTACCGGCCAGGACGTGTCGCTGGTCGCGACGAACAAGGGTTCGATTACCAACACCGGGACCATCACCGCAACGGGCACGTTGTCGATCGACGCCGGGACGGTAACCAACCAGCAGCGTTCCAGCGACGTCGGCACGATCTATACGTATATGCCGGACGTCATGGGTCTGCTGACGACGACCGGAACGGTGACACAGCAGGGCGGCTTCATGTCGGCCGCCAACTACAACCTGAACGTCGACCGCCTGGATCAGGTGGGCGGCGCACTTCAGAAACTGGATCCGAACGGGCAGGTCAACGCGAGTGCGACGGCGGATCAGCTTGCGGCACTGAAGAGCCAGCTCGGCGGGAATTTCACGCAGAGCACGGTCAGCGACAACCTGCACACGAGCTTCCAGTCGCTGGCGGATAGCCCAGGCCTGTTCGAGCAGATCGGGATGGCGGTGACGGCCGTGGTGGCGTCGTTCATCACGGCAGGCGCGGCGAGCGCGTTTATGGTTGGCGGCGCACTGGCCGGAACGGTTGGCGGGTCGATGATCTCGGCGGGCGTCGGCGGCTTCAGCGCGAGCGCAATCTCGCAGGCGAGTACGGGCCAGTTCAGTCTGACGGCGGCCCTTGAGGGCGGGGCGACCGGCGCGATCACCGCAGGTCTGACGAACGGCATTACCTATTCGCCGGACGCAGGCGTGGGCTGGGCGGGTCTCGGTGCGCCGATCGGCGACAACAGCCTCTCCGCGCTCGCGGGCGTGAAAAATGTGGGCGGCGCCATCGTTCCGCAGGCCGGTGCGTCAACGGCTACGACGTTCGGCCAAACCGCACTCGCACTGGGTGCCGAGGCGACGATTCAGGCTGGGGTACAGACGGCGATCCAGGGCGGCAGCTTCCTGACGAACCTGCGCAACAGTGCCGTGGCCGACGTTGCTGCGGCAGCGGCGTACTCGATTGGCAATGTAGCGAATATTCCGGGATCTCCGATCGAGGTCGGAACACCGGGTTATTGGCTGGCGCACGCGGCGCTTGGGTGTGCTGCCGGAGCGGCGACAGGGCAAGGATGCGGGGGTGGGGCGATTGGCGGGGCAGCGAGCGCGATGATCGCGCCGTCACTGGTCAATCAATTCGGTGGCGCGGGTAATCTCGACCAAGGTGGCCTGGCTGCACTGTCGTCCATCGTCATGGCGGCTAGTGGCGGACTTGCAGCAATTGCTGGCCAGAATGTGCAGGGCGCGATGACCGCAGGTCAAAACGAAGCCCTGAACAACTCGGGACAGAAGCATCCCGGTGTGCATCCGGACGAGACTGGTGGTAAGCATGGGTTGGATCTCGATGTCGAGAAGCCCGTTGTCCAAGTTGTTTCCGACAGCTCTGCTCAGGCGGCCGGATCTCCGAAGGGGGCGGAACCGGCGAAGCTGACTATTGGCGATGGTGTCCTCGCGGCGGGTCTCGGCGGTGCCGGCAGCACTGGTGGGACGACAACCCTATATCGAGCGGTCGGACCTGCCGAACTTGCAGACATTCAAGCTACAGGGACGATTCGAAATCTTGGATCAGCCACGGGCAAATATTTCACCACGTCCGACGCGGCAGCATCCTCCTATGCGAAGCAAGCTGTCACCGCATTCAAGGATCCTCCGTACACAACTATCACGACGCAAGTTCCAAATAGTATTCTTAACGGTATCGAGCCCGTCACGGTCGATCGTGGGATTCCTGCCTATGTAATCCCGAACGATCTGCTTAAGGGACTGGTTCCATCGATTGGAAGTAGCATGGGGATTCCAGGGAAAAAATGAATATTCAGCCGGATATCATCGCAAGAGTCACCATGTACTCGTCGCAAGTGTGCGGGAGGTCAACGATCCCTGCCGTTCGATACGGCTGCCCGCTATTTATTGAGGGTCAAGGGTTTGATTGTCGTCTGTTATTGGATCAGGTTGGCCACGGGCTTGAGGCAGGGGTTGAAGTTGAGGTTCCGATCAAGTTTCTTTATCCTGACTTGGTTCGAGATTTATTGAAGCCGGGTGCGCGATTTACTCTTTGGGAAACTCAAACTTTTGCCGACGGAGAAATAGTGGCGGTTTGTAAATAACCCGTTTCAGGGCGCACGATATACCAACTACGTTGCCATCGATGTGACCGGGCTTAACGGCTGTACAGGGGAGACTAGGAGTATTCGTCGTTCCGAACGAAACTCCCCTCGACCTAACAGGGCGGATCGTCGGCAGCGGTCCGGTGAAAGGAACGTGATGATGTACATCCGCGTTAAATGGATCCATACGATTCCATCCGAACCAGTATGGATCTACAGCGAACTCGACTCCAGCAGGTGGGAGCTCAGAAAGGTGGAAGTTTACGCAGACGGAAAGATGGGATTCGCTGATCAAGACAAATCCGTTGGGGGTTCATCCTTAAGTATCGAACCGCTGCCGTCCGTGGCGGAGATTAAGGTTGACCCTCGGTTTGAGCCAGTCGAAATCGCCAAGGAAGAATTCGAAGCTGTATGGGATGCCGCGATATTAAAGCATCGCAACTAGAAAGCCTCTGCTGAAGCGTCACATTTTTCGAGAAATTTCAGCTGTTGCCTCGTTTCCCCATGCAAATAGCGAGCGAAATAGAACTATCAAAATTGATTCGAGGTTGGGATGCGGAACGACAAATTTCGGTGCGGCTTGGCGTTAGTGTGGATGGCATTTCCATACACTGTCTATGCTGGCGTGATAGCCGCTGACGGGCACACGGCAACAACCGTGTCAACCGGCGCTGGCGGGCCTCAAACGGTCAACATCGCACCTGCAATTGGCGGTGTTTCGAACAACACCTACTCGTCCTTCAACGTCTCGAAAGCCGGCGCCGACTTGAACAACGTTGGCGTCAACGCGCGCACGATCGTCAACCAGGTCACCAGCACGAATCCGTCGCTGATCCAGGGCAACATCAACGTCCTCGGTCCGCGCGCGAACGTCATCCTGGCGAATCCGAACGGAGTGACGGTCGATGGCGGCAGCTTCACGAACACCGGGCACGTCGTGCTGTCGACAGGGCAGGTGAGCTTCAACGACCTCACGCTCGCCCCCGGCGTCGTGCAGCGCAACGTCGTGCTCACGACCGACCGCGGCGCAATCACGATCGGCCGCGGCGGGTTATCCGGTACGCTGGTCAACCTCGACCTGATCGCGAAGCAGTTGAGCATCAACGGCCCGGTCACCAACGATTTCACCAGCTCCACGAGCGGCATCCGCGCGATCGCCGGCGACAGCACGGCTACCTACGACACCGGCTTTTCTCCCTCTGACAACGGCCACGACTGGCTGATCGGCACCTCATCGCCGGGTACAAAAAGCAACGCCGTCGCGGTCGATATCACGGCGGCTGGCGGCCTGACGGCCGGCCGCGTCCAGTTGATCGTCACCGACCAGGGCGCGGGGGTGCATAGCCTCGGCAAAATCTACGCGAACGCCGGCGACGTCGTCGTCACCGCGAACGGCGACATCGCGCTCGCGGACGGCTCCCTGAAGGCAGAACGCGACGTCGCGCTCACGACGCCCGGCACCGTTTCGCTGCAGGGCGCACAGGTGACCGCGGCGAACAACGTGAACGTTCAGGCCGGCAATATCGCGCTGTCCGACGACACCACCGGCCCGACGACGCTGAGCGCAGGCAACACGGTCAACCTGACAAGTAGCGGCACGATCACCAACACCGGCAGCCTGATTCAGGCGGGCACCACTGCGAGCGACGGCACCACGACCGGCGGCGACGTAATCCTCAACGCCGCAGGCGACATCACGAACCGCTCGAGCGCGAACAACCTCGGGATCATGTTTGCCGCCAACGGGCAGACGAAGCTGACGGCCGGCGGCAACATCATCAACGACAACGCCCGCATCCTGTCGAACGACGCAGTGAACCTCACCGCGGCCGGCGACGTGCAGAACATCATCGACCATACGGGCGGCACCAACGGCGGCCAGCCCACTGCGTATTCAGACCGCGGCGGCAGCTTCCTGTTCTTCACGCATACGACGAGCGGCTTCAACATCGACTACGGGACGGTCAGCAGCCCGGACCAGCTCGCCTATATCGCCGCCGTGCACGGCCCGGTGACGATCTCGAGCCGCAACTTCACGAATTCCGGCGGGATCGTTCAATCGAACGACGGCGACGTGAACATCACCGCGCAGAACGCCTTCACCAACGCCGCGGTTTTCACGGGACAGGCGAGCTATACGCGCAGTTGCTGGATCTTCTGCCACGCCGACGCGTCGAGCAACGTCACGCCGTACGGCGGCACGATCCAGGCGGGCGGCAACATCGGCATCAAGGCCGGCACGGTCGCTCGCAACGTCGGCGGAAACGTCTTCGCGACCGGCGATATCAAGGTCGACGCACCCATCACGTACGCACAGGGCGTGACCGGTTACTCGGCAATCAACCAGCACCGCGGCTTCAAGGCGTTCTTCGGCAGCACGTGGGCGCAGATCATCGCGATGGACATCGGCGGCGGCTTCACCGCCAATGGCAGCGTGACGCTGACGGGCGAAGGCGTGATCGACGGCGGCTCGTTCAGCGGCGGGAAGGGCATCACGGCGTCCGGCGGCATCACGACTGTACGCGCTCCCTCGCGCACGCCCGTCCAGATCGACCAGCATCTGGGCCTGACGACGTGGTGGTGGCGCTGAAGCATGAACTATCGAACAAAAAATCGACTCGGGCTGGCCGTCATCGCCTTCGTCGCTCTCGTGATCGTCTTGGTCGCTGCAAAGAGCGACGCGATCGGAACGGCCACGTCGACGCTCGAGCACCTGCACGCACAATAACGATGAAACCACGCGTATTCCCCCGACTGAAGCTGCCGCTGCTGGTCGCGAGCCTCGCTGCATTCCATGTGCCGGCGCACGCGCAGACTCCGCCCCCGGCCGCCCGCCCCGTGCAGGATCCGGCGCAGCTGATCATCGAGCAGCAGCGCGAGCAGGCGCGCCAGCGTCAACTCGAACAGCCGCCGGCCTCGATTACAGTTGCGCCGACGTCGGAAACGACGCTCGACATTCCGCCGGACACGCCGGTCAATGCGATCACCGAATCCGGTCCGACCTTTGCCGTGAAGCAGATCACGCTACAGGCGTCCGACGGCAGTTCGTTCGAGCCGCCGAGCGGTGTGTCCGGTAAAAGGCTCGACGCAGTCGTCGCACCGTTCGTCGGTCAGGACCTCGGTTCGCATCGCATCAACGTTCTGTTGAAGAGGATTACCGACGTATTCGTCGAACGGGGTTTCGTTACGACGCGTGCACTGCTCGGCCCGCAGAATCTTGCCACCGGCACACTGAAGATCACGATCCAGGTCGGTTCAATTGAAGCGTTCACGATCAATGGCAAACCGGTTCACCGGCTCAAGCCCGGCGAGTCGTCGGCGGGCGGCGGCTGGATCACGGACGCCGGCTACGAAAACGCATTCCCAGCGACGTCTGGCGATCCGCTGCGCCTGTCCGACATCGACCAGGGCGTCGCGCAGATCAACCGTCTGCGCCGCAACCAGGCGACGGTCCAGATCCTGCCCGGCCAGAATCCGGGCGAATCGATCGTCGACATCGGCAACAAACCGGGTGATCGCCTCTACTACACGCTCGGCGTAGACAACTACGGCAGTTCGGCCACGGGTGTCACGCGTTACCGGGCTGGCGTCGAAGCCGACAACCTGCTCGGCCTGCAGGAATCGCTGAGCGTGAACTTCCTCGACAGCCTCGACAGTAATGCGATCGTCGGTTCGTTCGCGGTGCCGTTCGGCCGCCATACGTTCAGCTACACGATTTCCGATTCGGAATACCAGCAGGTGATCGGCACGACTGCGCTCGAATACGGCCGCACGCTGTCGCACATCTTCGGCTGGAATTATCTGGTTGGACGCAGCGTGAGCGATATCACCAGCGTAGACACCACGTTGTCGTGGCGTCGCACTGACCGGGAAGTCAACGGCATTGATCTCGATCCGCAGCGCGTCGCGGTGTTGCGCGTCGGTGGCAACTGGCTGCACAAGTTCGTGATGAACGACGCGCAAGGTAATTTCACGGTCAACGGCGGCGTATCGCAAGGTCTGCCGTGGTTCGGTGCGAACCACGATCCGCACGGCATCACGCGCGACGAAGCGCACAGCCAGTTCACGAAGGTGGATGCCACTGCTGCATTCACGCTGCCGTTGCCGAAGGTCGGGCGTGCGCTGCTCGCATATCGGGGCGTATTGAGCGGGCAGTACACGAACATGGCGCTGTTCGGTTCAGAGCAGCTGTACCTCGGAGGCATGGATACCGTCCGGGGGTTCCGTTCGGGCGAGATCGCCGGCGATCGTGGTTTCTACTCGCGCAACGAGCTTGCCTGGGTGAACGCGCCGGCGTGGAAGGACGGCCGGATCGAGCCGTACGTGTTCTTCGACGCAGGCAAGGCGAGCCTCGTCGCCGCGTCGGGTTTCCCGACGCTGGCCGGAGCTGGCGCGGGGGTGCGCGCGCAATGGCAGTGGCACAAGCAATTTCTGTCCGGCGAGTTGCTGGTCGGGCGTGCGCTGACGCAACCGGCCGCGCTCGGCTCGAAGGCGACGCTCGTGTTGGCCACGATGAACTGGAATTATTGATCGACGCGTACCGATCGCTCGCGGAGCGGTCGCATATGGGCGAAGACATGTCTTCGCGCCTTTCCATTCGAAGACGGAACGAAGATGAAAACGAAACTGATGCCTGCGCTGATCGCAATGTCGCTTGCCGGTGCACTGACCGGTACCGCATCCGCGCAAACGACGGCTGCATCGCAGCAGCCGACCACTGTTGCGACGGTGAACGGGACGGCGATCACGCAGGCGGAACTCGACGCCGTGTTGCGGGTCTCGAGGCAGCCGGACACGCCGCAGGTGCGTCAGGCGATCAAGAATCAATTGATTGCGCGCGTGTTGATCCAGCAGGCAGCCGAGAAGGCGAACTACGGCAGCAAGCCGGAAGTCCAAGCGGCGATGCAGGTGGCGAAGGCGAATGCCGAGACCCAGCTCTATCTGAAAGACAACGTGAAACCCGACCCGGTGACGGACGCGCAGGTGAAGTCGCGCTACGACGAGATCGTCGCGTCGCTCGGGAAGGACGAATACAAGCCGCGGCTGATCGTCGTTCAGGATGCGGCGACGGCCGCGACCGTGCTGAGCGAGTTGAAGGCGGGAAAATCGTTTGAAGGTCTTGCCCGCCAGTACAGCATCGCGCCGAGCCGCGGGACCGGCGGCGAGTTGCCGTGGACGAGCTTCAAGGCGCCGGCGACGGAGGGCAAGACGTCCGGTTTGCCGGTCGCGATCGCGCAGACGCTCGAAAAGCTGCCCGTGGGCGCAGTCACGCCCTCATCGATCCCGATCGATGGTGCACGAGCCATCGTGAAGCTCGATGCAAAGCGGCCGACGCAGGTGCCGTCGTTCCCGCAAGCACAGGCAACGATCCGCCAGCAACTGGAGGCGCTTGCACTGGAAAAGGCGAGTGCGCAGTTCGTTGGTGGACTGTTGAAGAACGCGACGATCCAGCAGTAGGCGAAACCGTTGCTATAGCGCAAGAGTCGGTCGGTGATGCGGCGCTGCCGCGATTGCCGGCGGCCTGCTTCCGAACCACACTGCAAGCCGTCCGCGCGTCGAAGCGGGAAAACGGCAGACCGAGTACGCCGAGCCAGCCCGGGGAATTCAATGAGAAGAGGCGAATCATCGAACTCGTCCAGATCCTCAGCCGGTACTTCTGGCTGATTGCCATCGTGTTCAGCACGGTACAGTACGTGCGTTGTTCACGCCGCCGCGTGTCGACGCTTCGGAGCGATGCGCTTCGCGATCAGGCGCGCGCCTACGGCCGCGCTCTTTTCGGTTTGCAGATCTTGCCGTGGATCGTGATGGGCGGCGGCATATTGTCCGGGCGGGCTCATGATGTCTGGGATTTTCTGAGACCGTCGAACGGCAACGCGCCGGTGATGGTGTTTTTTGGCGTCATGGTGGCCACGGCATGGGGGCTCGCGTGTTGGATTTTCACCGGCGGCGCAAAGAAAGTCGTCGAGTTGCAGTTGATGGATCAGTTCGGCTATCGGTACGAGAATGTCACGGAGCGTATGGTCAAGATCATGGCGATCGCCATGAGCATTGGGGTGGTGGCATTTTCGATAGGCTGCATTGCGATAAGCGGCACGGGTCAACGCAATCCCCTGATGGCTTTGACTTCCGATGTATCGTTGGCAGTATCCAGCGACGGCTATCGGATCGTATTCGACTACGCCAACAGTGGGTTTTCGAACTGGGCGTTCCCCGCATACGGCTTGTGCTTCGTGGCGGTTGGTGCCGTGTTTGTCTGCTTTCGCAACGATCTGCCGGTACAGGGGCCTGCCTTCATGCGCAAGGTCTTCCCGTTCGTCTGGCTGGGTTTTGCGATACTCTGGACAGCCATTGCCTTCGGAAGCACGTATGCCACGGCACATCGTCTTCAGAGCGCGATCGCCGCCGGCGAGGTTCGCGTGGTGGAGGGCGAGGTAAGCGCCTTTGAACCCAAGGCTTATGGCGGGCACGCGATGGAGCGATTCTGTGTCAAACAGGCATGCTTCTCGTACTCCGACTATGTGATTACGGGAGGCTTCAACAACACCGCATCGCATGGCGGACCGATCCGCGCCGGCTTGCCGGTCAGGGTCGGTTATGTTGACGACGTCATCGTGAAGCTCGAAGTTGCAACTGGAAAGTAAGAGATAACGCGTTCGAATTTCGACCCTATGAAAATTACAACGGGTCTTTTCATGCAGTATGCCGTCGGCATGCGGTTCCTGACCGGTAACGGTCTGCCGAGAGACAGAGCCATCGGCGCAGCGTGGATCGCGCGTTCGCGCGCGAGCTTCGATGCCATATCAGGTCTGGGGCGGTATGGCGCTGCTGCGGCGCTCGTCGAGGCGAGAATGGCTCAACGGCTGGATGACGGGGAAAAACAGCGTACCGCTGATATTGCCGAGAATTTGATCTCGACATTACCGTGAACATCGCCGGATACAGAGAACTGGATGATGCGTCGGGGATAATGGTTGGACGATCAGGACAATGAAAAATACCTTCAAGAACGCCTGGAACGGGGAAGAACGTTTGTGGAAAGTCTGGTGGCTGATTGGCGCACCGCTTAATCTGCTGTTTATCCCCTTGCTGGCGCTGATTCTGGGATCGAATTTTCCGGCACCGCTGCGTCTCGCGGCATTCGTCATTTACATCGTGCCGTTTTGTGCATGGATTCGTTCCGCATGGATGTGCGCGCCGAATGTCGAGAATCGCATCTGGACGATCCTCGCACGCGCCGTCATCGTCTATCGCATCGGTTCGCTCGGATATGTCCTATTCAATTTGAATTGATCGCATGACATCCCCGTGCTGCCGCATTCCGCATCTGGAGGCGGCGCATGAACATGATTTCGCTTGAAAGCGCGATCCATCGCACGATGGACAACTGCGTGCAGCGTGCCTGCCGTTACGCGTCCAGCACCGCCAGATCCCGCGGCAACATGCGCTTGAACATCGCGAGGATCTGCCGCGACGCCTTCGGCGGCAGCGTGATCGCGTGGCGCACGGCCGCTGCGATCTGGATCATCATCAGCTCGGCGAACGCGCGCCGCTGCGCGCGTGTCGTGTCGGGCGCCACGTCTCCCAACGCATCCGCGAACAGCGCGGCCAGGAACTCGCCGTCCGCCCGGTCGAGTTCCTGCAGCGCGCGGTCGGCCTGCGTCGCGCGCCAGATGTCGCGCATCAGCGGCTCGTCGACGAACATCCGGTAGTAGCTGTCCGTGATGCGCGCGAGCGTGCCGTGCAGGTCGTCGAGCGTCTTCATCGCGGCGAGATCGCGCCGCACGCAGTCGTGCCCGACGGCGTTGTAGCGCTCCGCGAGCGTGCCGATCACGGCAGACTTGTCCGGAAAGTACTGGTACAGCGAACCGAACGAGATGCCCGTGCGTTCGACGATGTCGCTCATCCGGAACGCGTCGCAGCCTTTCTCGATCATCACGTCCGACGCGCACGCGAGGATGCGCTCGAACCGCTCGCGGCTGCGCTGCTGCGTCGGCACGAGCCGCGCGCGCGCCGGCGCGTCCGCTGCCGCCGCTTCGGGCTCGTCGTTCTGCCCCGATTTTTGTCGGCCCATGCCGCCTCCGGAAAACTTGACGTTGCAAATGCGAGAGTCTATCGTGTTTTTCAAACGCGAGACATTCTCGCATTCAAGAGAGAAAAGGAGACGCACATGTCGGCACTTCCCATCCTCATCGTCGGCGGCTCGGGCAAGACGGGCGCCCGCGTCGATGCACGGCTGCGCGCACGCGGCATCGCTACCCGGCCCGTGTCGCGCACGTCGGCCGTCCGCTTCGACTGGACCGAGCCCGCGACCTGGCCCGCCGTGCTCGACGGCGTGTCGGCCGCGTACGTGACCTACCAGCCCGACATCGCCGTCGAAGGCGCGGTGGAAGCGATCGCTGCATTCGCACGGCTCGCGCGTGAAAGCGGCGTCGAGCGGGTGGTGCTGCTGTCCGGGCGCGGCGAGCCCCGCGCGCAGGCCGCCGAGGCCGCGCTGCAGGCGTCGGGCGTGGGCTGGGGTGTGGTGCGCGCGAGCTGGTTCAACCAGAACTTCTCCGAGGGCTACCTGCTCGACGGCGTGCTGGCCGGCGAGGTCGCGCTGCCGGCCGGTGCGGTGCGCGAGCCGTTCGTCGATTCGGACGACATCGCGGACGTGGCCGTGGCCGCGCTCACCGATGCCCGGTGCGAGGATCGCGTGATCGAGGTCACGGGCCCGCGCGCACTGGCGTTCGCCGAAGCCGTCGGCGAAATCGCGCGGGCCGCCGGCCGGCCGATCGTGTATCGCGAGATTCCGCCCGATGCGTTCGTCGCGGGGCTGCGCGCGGTCGGCGTGCCGGAGCCGGTCGTCGAGTTGCTCGACGAATTGTTCGGCACGGTGCTCGACGGGCGTAACAGCGCGGTGGCGCACGGCATCGACGACACGCTCGGGCGGCCGGCGCGCGATTTCGCCGACTATGCGCGTGCGACGGCCGCAACCGGCGTGTGGAGCGCGTGACCATGATCGCTTTCGCGACTTCCGCATTGCTGTGGGGTTTGGCCATCGGCTGCGGGCTGATGGCCGGCGTGTACTTCGCGTTCTCGACGTTCGTGATGACGTCGCTCGGACGGATCGCGCCGCAGGCCGGCGCGGCCGCGATGAATGCGATCAACGTCGACATCGTGCGTTCGCCGTTCATGCCGCTGTTCCTCGGCACGACGCTGATGGCGCTCGCGCTGGCCGTGCTCGCGCTGTTCGATCGCGATCGGCCGGGCGCGATGGCGGCGCTCGCGGGCGGCGTGCTCTACGTGTTCGGCATGTTCGCGGTGACGATGGCCGTCAACGTGCCGCTCAACGATGCGCTCGCCGCGGCCGATCCGGCGACCGCGCAAGGCGCGGCGCTGTGGACGCGCTACGTGCACGACTGGACGATGTGGAATCACGTGCGCACGGTGGCGTCGGCGGCCGCGTGCGTGTTTTTTATCGCGGGGATTGCGGCGCGGTAGTGTCGCGCTGGGCACGATGACGTTCCGATTCGCGCCGCGGTTCGAACGGCCGCTGCCTGATGTCGCGCAAGCCGTGCCGGAAGCGAAAACACCGGCGGCCTGCATGGCCGATGAAGGACGCCGGGAATCGGGGCCCGCGATACAGCGATTTCGTTTTCTTCATCCCGGCGTCCTGGACTCGCCGACGTGACAAGTGCCATGGAAGCTGCATATATTTCAGGTTTTCCGGAAATTTATTTTAATAAGACCCCCGGTTGCCGGAAGGAATGCAGCCCGGCCGACTTTTAGCTGATCGAGCCGATGACGACGAAGCTGAAATTCCGGTCGGTATATTTTCCGTTTGCGTCGCCGGTTTGAATCGTGGCTCCGCTGCCGGAAAGTGCCGGAAAGATCACGTTGTCCAGCGTGTTTTGTCCGCCGCCGTATCCCCATTGCGAGCCGACGATCGCGGGCGTTTTGATGAATGCGGTATTGAACGAGAGCTGGTACGTGCCGGTGCTTTCGCGTTTCACGGCGAATCCGCCCGAGCCATCCACGACCGTGCCGTTGCCCTGCACGCTGCCCCACAGTGTAACTTGAGCCATGATCGTTTCTCCTTCGCTATTTTTCTGAAACAATATCGGGAATTGAAACGGAATGTCGATCGTGTGTGGTCGGGATTCCCCGGATCGACAGCTGTATTGTATGTGATGGATTTTTAAAGTCAGGATCGACGGTAAATAATTTATTCTGGTTTCTATTTTAAATAAATCGAATTTGTAATGAGTGGCGCGAATTGTTGCGAAATATCGGCGCGTGGCGTCGGCAACCGATAAAAGCCCGCATTTATCGGGCGCGGGCCGTGGTATGCCGATCGCGGCGGGCAATCCGCGAGCGGCTGCGAACCCGACGCCCGGCTCAAGGCAAGAGGCACCACATCGCGAGAAACGGTGCGCTGCCCGAGCGCATCGCATGCACGATATTGGGCGTGTTGTGCAGCCCGCCGCCGATGCCCGGATCGAACCACGCGCCATCCCGCTGGCGAAATTCGCCTGCGGACAGCAGCACGTACGCCTCTTCCGGCAGATGCTGGTGATCGGGGTAGCGGGTAAAGGGCGCGATCAACGAAAACCCCAGTTGAACGTCGTAACGGCTCTCCATCCCGCCCGGCCCGCAGATCATCCCGTTCACATGCTTCTCGACGTAATCTTCGCTCCCGTTCAACCCCGACGTTCGTCGTTGCCAGCCCAGCGAGGGTTCGAGCGTCTTGAGCGCGCGTGCCGCGGCGCGCAGGTCGGACGAATCGTCGAGAAGGGGCGCGAGCGCGGAATCGAGGAGGTCGCAGGCCGGATATCGTTTCGCGGCACGCATGCCGTCGTGAGACGGATGCTCGAGGCGAGCGAAAACTTGTGCCGCTGCGTGGCGGGCCGCATCCGGCAACCTGGGCGACTGAAACAGGGCCCGGGCGATGGCGATGAAATGTTCGAGGTCTTCGTTGCGCGTGTACATGGTGCTCCATGAATGCGGTGACGGCCGTGTCGCATGCGTTGCGACGCGTTGAGTGCGTGGCGATTTCCCGTGAATGCCATTGCACGCTCTCGGGCGTTGCCCTCGGCCCGAATCATAGGCCAGGCGCGTCATGTCCGGCACGGCTGCCGTATCGCGTTCGGAAAGTCGATGCGGAAACGGGCGGCTTTTCAGGATTTTCCCTTGATCCCGCGCTGTGTCGCGCTCGGGCGGAAAGCGCTCGTGCAGCAGCACCTCTCTCGCCGCGAAGCTCCGCCGCTATTGGCGTTGCGCGCCGGTCGGCACGCCGTCCGGGCGCCATCTCAACCCGTTGATCGACAGCGGCGCCGAATGCGGGCGTTCGGCCATGCGCCGATCGTCGAGTGTCGCATGCCGCGCCTTTCGAACTGGCGCTGACGTTTCTCGACCACCGCATCGACTACCGTCGAGCCGTTGGTTTCTTCTCTTGTCGGCATGCATGATCACGCCCGCCGGCCTGAATACGCGCAGATAGTGGCGCATAATGTTTCGATATCGACCCTTGGCAGGAAGAGGGTTTTATGCGCTGCACAACATGCGGATCCGAGAATCCTCCCGGTGCGAGGGTCTGCCAGGAGTGTCAGGCCGTGCTGCCCCGCACTTGTCCGCAATGCGGACATGAGGCCGAGCCGGCAGCCCGCTTCTGCAGCAATTGCGGGGCGTCGCTGGCTACACCCGCCGCCGCGCCGTCGTTTTCTCGACCATCGGATCGGGAGCCGCCGCCAACCCCCATTCATTACACGCCCGATCATCTTGCCGAGCGGATCCGTGCCGAACACGCGGCCATGGAAGCGCGCGGCGAGCCCGCCGGCGAGCGCAAGACCGTTACCGCGCTGTTTGCCGACATGGCCGGGTCGACCGCGTTGATCCACGATCTCGATCCCGAAGTGGCGCATCGCTTGATCGTGCCCGTGGTCAAGCTGATGATGGAAGCGGTCCACTACTACGAAGGGTACGTAGCGAAATCGCTCGGCGATGGCATCCTCGCGCTGTTCGGCGCACCGATCGCCCACGAAGATCATGCGCAGCGAGCGCTTTTCGCGGCATTGCGCATGCAGCAGGCGATGCGGCAGCACGGCGACCGCATTCGTCTGCAGGAAGGCATTCCTCTGCAAATTCGCGTTGGCGTTCATACGGGCGAGGTCGTCGTCCGTTCCATCCGCACCGACGACTTGCATACCGAATACGATCCGCTCGGGCATACGATCCACATCGCGTCGCGGATCGAGGGAATTGCCACGCCCACGTCGATTCTCGTCAGCGAGTCCACCCATAAGCTGGCCGAAGGCTATTTCGAGTTCAACGCGCTGGGGGCAACGCAACTCAAGGGAATTCCCGCGCCGCTGTGCGTATACGAAGTGCTTGGCCTGGGAGCGTTGCGAACGCGCCTGCAGCTGTCGGCGCATCGCGGTCTAGCGCGTTTCGTCGGCCGTGAAACGGAAATGGGCCATCTGAACCGGGCGCTGGAGGCAATGAGGGGCGGGCATGGGCGCGTGGTCGGCGTGGTGGGGGAAGCGGGCGTCGGAAAGTCTCGCCTTTTTCACGAGTTCAAGGAGCGTTCACGGCGTGGCGCGCTGGTGCTGGAAACGTTTTCGGTCTCGCACGGCAAGGCGTTTCCCAATTTGCCGCTCATCGAACTCCTGAAGAACTATTTCCAGATCACGACGCAGGACGACGAGCGGCGCTGCCGGGAAAAGGTCATCGGCAAGGCGCTCACGCTCGAGCGCAGTTTCGAGGACCTCGTGCCCTACATCCTCTATCTGCTTGGAATCGGCGAGGGCGGGACGATACTGGTCGAGATGGATCCGCAGATCCGGCGCGACCGTACGTTCGACGCGATCAGGAATCTTCTCGCGCGAGAGAGCCGGAATCAGCCGGTCCATTTGCTGTTCGAGGATCTGCAATGGCTGGACCGTGAGACGGAAGCCTTCCTCACCTACCTGGTCGACCACGTGCCGGACGAGCGAATACTCCTGTTGGTGAACTACAGGCCCGAGTATCAGCCCGCGTGGGACCGCGCGGGTCATTGCAGCAAAATCCGTCTCGAACCGCTTGGTCCATCCGATGCTCAAGGACTGCTTACGGCGCTGCTCGGCGAAGATCGCACACTCGTGCCTCTCAAGCAGCTGATTCTGGAGAAGACGGAGGGCAACCCGTTTTTCATGGAGGAAGTGGTCCAGACGCTTGTCGAAGAGAAATCGCTGCTCGGCGATGCCGGGCATTACCGCATCGTGGAGACCCCGGCGACGCTGCACATTCCCACCACCGTGCAGGGCGTGCTGGCTGCCCGGATCGATCGGCTGCCCATCGAGGAAAAGGAACTGCTACAGGCGCTCGCCGTCATCGGCCACGAGTTTCCGTTCAGCCTGATCCGGCGAATTTGCAGCGAAGCGCCGGCGCGGGACGATGAACTGCGTCGTCTGCTCGCTCATCTGGAAGCCGCGGAGTTCATCTACGAGCGACCCGCCTTTCCCGAGGTCAATTATTCATTCAAACACGCGCTGACTCAGGAAGTGGCCGGGCGCTCGTTGCTCACGGAGCGGCGTACCACATTGCACGAGCGCACTGCGCAGGCGATCGAGGTGCTGTTCCCGACGCGCATCGCCGATTACTGCAGCGAACTTGCGCACCACTACAGTCAGAGCGGAAACATTCCCAAGGCCGTCGAATATCTGCATCGGGCAGCGCAGCAGGCGCTTCGTCATGCCGCCCACCTCGATGCAATGAATCACCTCGGAGCGGCGCTTGCGCTGCTCGAGCGTTTGCCGGATACGCCGATGCATGCGCATTGGGAACTGACGCTGCTGCTTTCCCTCGGGCCGGTCTTGATGGACGTCCGTGGGTATGGCGCGACCGAGGTGGGCGTGACATACAGGCGCGCGCTCGAGTTATGCGAGCGGACCGGCGACGCATCGCAACGCTTTGCGACGCAGTTGGGCTTGCGGATACACCATGTGGTGCGCGGCGAGTATGCAATCGCGACCGATCTGAGCAACCAGATGCTCGGTATTGCCAGGGATGCGAATGATCCGGGCTTGCTCGTGGAGGCATATGGTGCGCTGGGCGTGTGCTTTTTCCTGCAGGGCGATTTCGGCGCTGCTCGCGCAAACCTGGAACAGGCCTGTGCGATCTACGATCCGAAGCAGCATCAGGCACACGTCTTCGCGCACGGGGTGGATCCTGGTATTCGGGCGCTCAATTACCTCGTATTGACTTTGTGGTTTCAGGGCTATCCGGAACAAGCGCTCAAACGCAGCGCTGAAGCACTCACGCTCGCGCAGGGCCTTGCTTATGGGCCGTCTCTGGCGTTCAGCCTTACCTACGCAGCCCACTTGCATCAACTGCGGAGGGAGCCGGTGCTTGCCGGCGAGCGTGCCGATGCGGTCATTGCGGTATCGACCGAGCACGGATTGCCTTACTGGCTCGCGTGGGGGACGCTTCTGCGCGGCTGGGTGACGAGCGAGCAAGGAAACATCCACGACGGAATCGCGCAGATGCGGCTGGGCCTCGACGCGCAGCGGGCAGCCGGCGGCGCAGACCTGCGGCCATATTCCCTCGCGTTGCTCGCCGACAGTTACTGGCGTGCGGGCGACAAGAGGGCAGCACGAGACACGCTGGAAGAGGCAATGGCGATCGTCGAGAAATCCGGCGAGCATTGCTACGAAGCCGAGCTCTGCCGGCTCACGGGAATCTATCTGGCTGGAGAGGCGATCAAGGACGGCACTGCACCTGCACGCGATAACGAAGCCCTGGACTGTTTTCACCGAGCGATCGCGCGAGCGCGCCGGCAGGGTGCCAGGGCGCTGGAATTGCGCGCGGCGTCGGACCTTGCGAGGCTGTTGCAACGGCAGGGGAAGACCGTGGAGGCAAGGCGGGCGCTGTCCGAGGCGTACAGCTGCTTCACGGAAGGATTCGACACGAGCGACCTGCGAGAGGCGAAAGCGCTGCTGGATGCTTTGGACGCGCGCGCAGGATGAATGGACCTGCGGCGCACGACGACGTATCGCATGACGACATATCGTCCATTACCTGCCGCTGCTCCGCATGACGGAGAGCTGGGGAGACGGGCATGACAACCACGCACGCAAGACGCCGCAATGATGGACCGCGCAAACAGATCGCGCTGGCCTTGCAGGGAGGCGGGATGCACGGCGCCTTTACCTGGGGTGTGCTTGACAGTCTGCTCGAAGACAGCAGGCTAGAAATAGAGGGCGTCAGTGCAACCAGCGCCGGCGCGATGAACGCGGCTGTACTCGCATACGGGCTGCAAAAAGGCGGCGAAGACGGTGCGCGCCAGGCCCTGCACGACTTCTGGCGGGCAGTCGCGCAATCGGCGGAACGCTACAACCCGCTGCGTTGGGTGCCCTGGCTGAAGGGCACGCACAGCTTCGGGCTCGATCATTCGCCGCTGTATGCATTCGCCGACATGATGCTGCGCGTTTTTTCGCCCTATCAGTTCAATCCGAACAACCTGAACCCGCTGCGCGAAGTGCTCGAAAGCCAGGTCGATTTCGACGCGCTGCGCAAGCACTGTCCGATCCGGCTGTACCTGTGCGCAACCAATGTCGAGACGGGGAAAATACGCATCTTCACGGGACAGGATGTCAGTGCAGACGCGGTACTTGCGTCGGCATGCGTGCCGACACTGTTCCAGGCGGTCACGATCGATGGCGAGTACTACTGGGATGGCGGTTACATGGGTAATCCGGCCATCTATCCTCTCATCTACAATTGCGCGACGCGCGACGTCGTGATCGTGCACATCAATCCGCTCGTGCGCCGCGGCGTGCCGATCACGGCTGCGGAAATTCTCAACCGTATCAGCGAGATCAGTTTCAACTCGTCGCTGATGCGCGAGATGCGAGCCATCTCGTTCGTCACCGACCTGATTCGGCAAGGCACGATAAAACGCGGCGAGATGAAGGAAATGCTGATCCATTCCATTCGCGCCGACGACGCTCTGTGCACGTTGAGCGTATCGAGCAAGTACAACGCGGATTGGGGATTTCTCAGCGAACTGCATGACTACGGGCGACGCGAAGCGGATACGTGGCTCGCGCATCACTACGGAAACATCGGACAGCGGTCGAGTATCGACATCCGCAGTGAATTTCTCTGAGCGCATCGCGCTAATGTCGGTACCGGGCGATCATGCGCAGCCGTCCCGGGCCAAGGAGCGAACGTGAACCGGACGCGGGCGCGGTTCGTCGCGTTGTGGTCGTGCAGCGGCGGGACCCATGCCGAGGATGTCTATCGCATGCTGGCGCGATGCTATATGGAGCCGGCGCGCCATTACCATACGCTCACGCATGTACGACGATGTTTGCGTCATCTCGACCTGGCGCGCGACTCGATTCCCGAACCGGACGCCGTCGAGCTCGCGCTCTGGTTCCATGACGTGATTTTCGTTCCGGGCGCACAAGATAACGAGCCGCGTAGCGCGGACTGGTTCAGACGCCAGGCAGGGGAGCGAATCCGCGCGTGCGACCGTATCTGCGCGATGATTCTCGCGACGACCCACTTGGGGCTTGCCGCAGAACTGGATACCCGTTTCGTGTGCGACATCGACCTGGCAGTGCTCGGCGCTTCTCGCAGCCGGTTTCGTGAAGACGGTCGGCGCCTGCGGGCAGAGCGCCCCGATCTTGACGACCGGGCTTACGACCTTCATGAACGGACGATTCTTCGCGGGCTGCTCGCACGCCCGCGCATCTATCTGACGGATTTCTTCTACACACGCTGCGAGACGCGAGCGCGCAGAAATTTGAGCTGGCGGCTGGGCTTGCCGAGTCCGGAATAGCCAGGACAAGCTGCGGCGAACCAACGAAGGGGGCTAGCAGCGCATGCGGCTGGTTAACCGCCCCCTCAAATCATTTTGCTGGAGCTTCCTGGTCGAACGTGATGAACTGCGCCGACGACCACGCCTTGCTGTCGTTGCGCTGCCGTCCGAAGAAATACACGGGACGGCATCCGAACGGCGCATTGCCGGGCGCCACGTCGATGCTGCCCGCGAGATCGACGGGCAGCGGCCGGTCGGTCAGCCGCTCGACCGCGACGAACAGCTCGGTGCCGCCGAGCGCATGCGTTGCCGCGCCGCGCGCGAGCAGTTCCGCGCCGCTGATTTCGAAACGGAACGCGGGCGCATGCACGAACGGATTGCGCTGCAGCGGATCGTCGACCTTGGCGAAGCCGTCGATCGTGCCTTCGACCACGATCGTCGCGGCGGCGAGATTGCCGACGTCGAGTTCGATACTGTCGGCATCGCCGTAGGTGTCGCTGCGGAACTCGACGTCGGTCGCGCCGGTGCGCCATGCCGACTCCTCGACATGCTCGAACCCGTTCGATCCGAACCGATGGATCGTGCCGTTGACGATGCGGATCCGGCCGCGCCATGCGGCCCAGCGGTAGCGATCGCGAATGCGCGCGCCGCCCCAGCGGACACGAATCAGGCGCTCGGCGTAACCGAGTTCGGCATGCAGGTCGCGCTCCCACAGCAGGCCGTCGTGATCGTAGGCGGCCACGTATTCCCAGCCCGACTGGCCGAGCAGCCGGTAGTCGAGCCGCGCGGGCCCGCGGTGCGTAAACGCGTCGCCTTGCCAATGCTCGCCGCAGCGCACGAGCAGCGCGCTGTGCTCGCCGGTGGTCGCCCACGTGCGGCGCGCGCGCAGCGCTGCGCCGACGCTTTTCCGGTCGAGCGCGGGCGCGAGCACGCCGGTCAACCCGCCGTGCACGCCGAACACCTGCACGCCGGGCGCGCCGCCGCCCGGCCGGCCGCGATGCTCGTCGCCGCTGGCCGCTACGCCAAGCCGGTAGCCGCGCGCGATCACGTCCTGGTACAGCCAGCCGAAATGCCCCCATGAGGACGCGATCTCGACGAGCCGCTCGAGCTCCGGATGGTGCCAGTCGGGGATGTAGCGGCGGCCGCCGACATGCGGCATCACCAGATGCTGCGCGGCATCGTCCGCATAAGCGTCCCACAGCTCCTCGACGGGCCAGCGGCCGAGTTCGACCGCATGGCCTTTCATGTCCTCGTTCCAGACGAGCGTGCGGTTGTGTTCGCCGCGCGCGTTGTACGGGAAATCCGGCCGCGCGTTGCCGAGGAACACGACGTTGTGGTCGCCGCCCGCGGTCGAGCTGCCGCACCATTCCTGCACCGGATAGACGACGAAGCGGCCGGGCTCGTTGAAGCGCTCGACCGCATCGACGCCGAGCTGCCAGTTCTCGTCGGTGATCTGGAAATCGTTCGCCGTGTAGCCGAGCACGTCGATGCCGCCGATGTCGCGCGCATAACGCGCGTTGTATTCGGGGCTGTTGGTGCCGACCGTGTCGTGCGCATGGACGTGCAGGTCCGCATACAGCGCGCGCGGCGCGGGCAGCGACGCGTCGACCGTGAGCCACGCTTCGGCCGCGCGTACGTCGGGCCGCGCGGGCATGTCGGCCACGATCCGCAGCGTGCCGGCATCGGTCGGCAGGTCGTCGAGCGCGCCGCTCGCGAACCCCGCGTCGGGCAGCGCGTGCTCGCACCGGTAGACGGCTTCGCCGCGCGCGTCGTACGCGGTCACGCGTACCGCGCCGCCGACGTCGCGGCACGCATTGCCCCAGCGGTCCTGCAGCGACAGCCGGAATGGCGCGCGCGTGCCCGGCTGCACGAAGCGCGGGCCGTTCAGCAGCACATCGGCCGGCGCGCCGGCGCGGATGTCGATCGATACGTCGCCGGGCACCGCGACGAAGCGCGACGTGCCGAGCGGATCGACGTAGAGCCGGAAGCGGAAGTTGTCCTCGGCGAAGGTCTGCACGCGCGTGCCGGGGCCGCGGCGGCGGTCGCCGAGGCGGATCACGATCCGGTCGCCCGCATTGACGTAGCCGTCGACGACATCGACGATCACGGCTTTCTGGAACGGCCGCTCGTGTCCCTTCTGGTCGAAGCGCACGTTCAGCGCCTGCACCGTGGCCGGGCTCTGGCCGGGCACGAGCGGCGCGGCGTGGTATTCGGCGCTGATGTAATTGGCCGCGCTCGGATCGCTCGTCTGGAACAGCGCCCAGTCCGAATAGAACTTGAAGGTGGCCTTCAGCCAGCCGCCGTCGGCGATGCCGGACGAGCCGACCTCGTAATCGAGCACGATCTCGCTCCATTCGCCGGCTTCGACGCGTGCGACATTGCATTGCACGCGCCCGGCGAACGGCAGGCGCTTGTGGCGTTCGTACAGGCCTGCGGGTGCTACGTGCGGGCCGAGGCGGTCGCGCAGCGCGGCGGCGCGGGCATCAACGGTATCGAGGACGTCTTTGGATTCGTTCATCTGGAATGCAAAATGATGTCGATGGAAAGCGGCGTGCTTCAATGCGCGAACGGCCAGGGCGCGCTCGCGTCCCAGACCGGGACACCCATGTACGCGTACCACGGCGCGATCACGCAGAGGCCATAGACGATCGCGATCAGCACCGACACCACGCCGACCTTCGCGTAGTCGGCCGTCGAGAATGCGCCGCTGCTGTATGCGATGACGCCGGCGGTGATCTGCGTCGGCAGCAGGTACGCGAAGCTGTCGGTGTCGCTGACGAGCATCGTGAACGCGACCGGATGCAGCCCGAGGCGCGGTGCCAGCGCGAGTGCGATCGGCGCGATCATCGTGACGGCCGCGACGTTGGACAACATGCCGATGCGGATCACGTGCGTGCCGAGCATCACGATCGCGATCGTGAGCCACCAGCCGTGCCCGCGCGCGGCGACATAGATGTGATCGGCGGCCCAGCTCGCGAGGCCCGACGCGCTGATCGCCGCCGACATCGACAGCGCACCGGCCAGCAGGAACAGCGTGCCCCAGATCGTGCGCTGCTCGACTTCGGCCCAGCCGAAGCGCAGCACGCCGGGTGCGAACAGCAGCGCGAGCGCGATCAGCGCGACGATCTCCGACGGAAGGTGATGGAGCGGCTCGGTCGCCCACAACACGGCGACGGCCGAAAACAACGCGAGCACGGTCCAGTCGTTGCGTGTCGCAGGCGCCTGCGCGCGGCGCATCGCCGCGATCGCGCCGCGGCCACCGGGAATCGCGATGGCGCGCGAGCGGAAATAGAACTGCACCCAGCCCTGCGTGATCGCGAACATCCCGAGGTACGGCCACTGCAGCTTCAGCCACGTGAGATACGAGATCCGGATGCCGAGCTGTTTCTCGAGCAGCCCGGACACGACCATGTTCGGCAGGTGAGCCGTCAGGATGCACATGCCGCTGATCATCGCGCCGTACACGAGCGTCTGGATCACGATCGCCTTTCTGGCGGCGCGCTCGCGCGGCGATTCGCCGAACAGCCGGACGATGCCGTTCGTGACGGGCAGCAGCGTGGCCGCGCGCGCGTTCGCGGCGGGCACGACGAGCGCCATCACGCAGTTCACCGCGAACATCGCCCAGATCACGCCGTTGGCGGTGCGCACCTTCAGGCGGTCGAGCAGCAGCAGCGCGATGCGCCGGTCGAGCCCGCACGCCTGCATGATCGCGGAGAACAGGAACGCGGCGAGGCACAGGAACACGACGGGCGCGGCGAAGCCGCTGGCCGCCTTCGGAAACGACGGGCTCGCGTGCGACAGCACGAGCAGCATCGGCAGCAGGATGCCGCTCACGCCGACGGGAATCGCATCGGTGATCCATACGATCGCGACCCACGCGACGACGGCGAGCGTCGCGGTGCCTTCCGCGGACAGATGCGCGGGCGCGGGCAGCCACCACGCGATCGCGAAGAATGCCAGCCATGCGGCGCCGAAGCCGATCCGTGCCCGCCATTGCGTAGCGCGTCCGTGCGCAGCCGCGTGCGGATCGGCCGGCGCGTGTGCCGCTGGTTCGGCCGGTGGCGGCCAGCCTGCACGCGTGCCATCGAGCGGCGGCGTGCCGATTGCGTTGTCGGTCACTGGTATGCTCCCCGTGCGTCAGGCCCTGCAGTGGCGGACCGGATGTCTGTCGAGATGTCATAATACGTATTAATACAAGTTGGGCGATCCAATTGCTTTTCATATCGATATCGGGAATCGCGCATAGCGCGGGCCGGGCACGGAAGGGAAAAACCGATGACGTTGGTACGTGACGATGCGACGTCGCTCTACGAGCAGATCGCGGCGACGCTGCGCGATGAGATCGAGCAGGGCATCTACGAGCCGACCGGCAAACTGCCGTCCGAGGCGCAACTGAGCGAGCGCTTCTCGGTGAGCCGCGTGACCGTCAGGCTCGCGCTCGATCGCCTGGCCGACGCTCGCATCGTCGAACGCAAGCAGGGCAAAGGGACCTTCGCCGCGAAGCAGCGGCTGCGGCATCGGCTCGACGTGCTGCGCGGGCTCCACGATTCGATCGCCGGGCAGGGCGCACGCGCACGGATGGAATTGCTGCGAATGGAAACATGTGACGTACCGCCGGGCTTGCAGCAAGTATTCGCGGCCGACGTCACGCGCTGCATTTATCTCGAACGCCTGCACTGGGTCGACGACGAGCCGATCGCGCTCGCGCAGACCTGTCTGTTGCCTGAGGCACGTGACGTCGCTTATGCGCAGGCCGATAGCATGCCGACTTACGAACTGCTGGAGCAGTTGCTCGGCTGGCGCATTGCCGACGCCGACATGTCGGTGACGGCCGTGGCCGCGCCGGACGATATCGCCGCCCTGCTAAAGACCGGCAAGCAGGGGCCGTTGCTGGTGTTGCGGCGTACGTCTCGTCTGGCTGACGGCCGCACGTGCGAGTCCACGCTGTTTCATATTCGGCCGGAGCGCTTCGACCTGGTCGTGCGAAGCGGTGTCGAAGCACGATTTGTCGCCTGCGGCGCGCCTTCCGTCGTGGATCATGGCGATGGCGCCGCGCAGTAAATCGATTGGACAGTGCATTCAGACGCCTGGGAAATCCCGTCCTGATTCAGCTTTCCAATTGATTCTTCCTTGGAATTTCGTCGTTCCGCCATGTCGGCGGCACGGCTCGTGTCGACTGCCGACCTGACGCATCACGGCAGCAGCAAGCTGCCGGTCGGCAATCACCCGGTTCATCGACAGCGTCATGCACGGAGCGAAGTTATCTGGCTCCCCTCAGGCAGCGCTGAATACGCGATATAGAAAGCTCGAATACTTGGTTGGGCCCGTGCGAATGCTTCGCTAGTATCCGACGCTCCCATCGGAGCCGGAACCGGAAGGATCCGGCTGCGCCGCCCGTTGCGGCATTTCGCGACTTCCCAACTGCCGACATGTCTTCCCACTCGATTCCCGACGGCATCACGCGCCGGCTGGCCGCCGCGATCGCGTGCGCCGCGCCCGCGCGTGATCCATCCGCCATCGCAGCCGCGCGGCGCGGCCTGCTCGATTTTCTTGCCGCCGCGTTCGCCGGCGCGCGCGACAGCGGTTACCGCAAGCTGCTGGCGGTGTGCGGCCGCGATTCGGCCGGGGCGGCAGCGGTCATCGGTCGCGCGACTCCGGCGTCGCCGCACGATGCGGCACTGCTCAACGGCTATGCAGGCCACGCGCTCGACTACGACGACGTGCACAGCAGCGTGCGCGGCCATCCGGGCACCGTGCTACTGCCGGCGCTGCTCGCGCTCGCGCAGGTGCGCGCACGCAGCGCGCTGGACCTGCTCGACGCATACGTCGTCGGCGTCGAGACGATGGCGCGGGTCGGTCTCGCGCTCGGCAGCCGCCACTACGAACTCGGCTTCCACAACACCGCGACACTCGGCACGCTCGGCGCGGCCGCCGCCGCGGCACGTCTGCTCGGGCTCGATGCGGCGGCCACCGACAACGCACTCGGCATTGCCGCGACGCAATCGGCCGGGCTGCGGCTGCAGTTCGGCAGCGAGGTCAAGCCGTTGCACGCGGGCCTGGCGGCGCGCGCGGGCCTGTTCGCCGCCGAACTCGCGGAGGCGGGACTGGCCGGCGCACCGGGCGCACTCGACGGCCCGGAAGGATTCTTCGCCGTGTTCGGCGGCGGCGCGGCGCAGCCGGCGCGCGTGCTGGCCGACTGGGGCGCGCCGTGGCAGATCGTGTCGCCCGGCCTGTACTTCAAGCCGTGGCCGTGCTGCACGGCAACCCATTACGCGGTACAGGCCGCGCTCGATCTGCGCGCTCGCCACCGCATCGTGCCGGCGGACATCGATGGCATCGCGGTCACCTTCCCGCCAGGCGGCGACACGCCGCTGTCGAACCGGCTGCCGGCAACCGGCCTCGAAGCACGCTTCAGCGTGGAATACGCGGTGGCCGCCGCGCTGACGGACGGGCCGCCCGGTGTCGCGACGTTCGCCGACGTGCCCGTGCGCGACGACCTGATCGCGCTCGCCGCACGCGTGACGCGGCGCCACGATGCCGCGGCGCCGCGCGCGTCGACCGATCCCGCGACGCGCTTCTCGGTCGTCGAGATCGCGCTTCGCGGCGGCGACACGCTGCAGCGGCGCACCGAGCGCCTCGTCGGCACCGACGATCTCGCCGCGAAGTTCGCGGATGCAACTGCCCACGATCCCGCGCTCGCGTTCGTGCCGGAACTGATCGACACGATGCGAAGCACGGCCGATCTCGCACGCCTTTTCCACACCTTTACGTCGCTTCAATCATGAGCACCGATCGCAGCACACCTTCCCGCCGCCAGATGCGCCTGGGGCTGTTCCTTCAGGGCGCCGGGCACCACGTCGCCGGCTGGCGCCACCCCGACGCCGAATCCGGCAGCGAGAACTTCGACCTGCTGCGCCGCGTCGTGCAGACCGCCGAGCGTGCGAAGTTCGACATGGTCTTCCTCGCCGACGGCCTGACGAGCGGCCCGGACGCGCACCCGTCGATGGCGATGCGCTTCGAGCCGCTGAGCCTGCTGTCCGCGCTCGCGATGCATACGCGGCACATCGGCCTCGCGGCGACCGCGTCGACGACGTACAGCGAGCCGTACCACATCGCACGCGTGTTCGCATCGCTCGACCACCTGAGCGGTGGGCGCGCGGCATGGAACGTCGTGACGACCTCGTACGACCGCACCGCGGCGAACTTCACGCGCGGCAACCATCCCGATCACGCGCAGCGCTACGAGATGGCCGGCGAATTCGTCGACGTCGTGAAAGGGCTCTGGGACAGCTGGGACGACGACGCGGTCGTCAGGGACAAGGCGCGCGGCGTATATTTCGACCCGGCGAAGGTGCACGTGCTCGATCACGCAGGACGCTTCTTCAACGTGAAGGGGCCGCTGAACGCGTCGCGCCCGCCGCAGGGTCATCCGGTCGTGATTCAGGCCGGCTCGTCGGGCCCCGGTCAGGAGCTTGCCGCGCGCACCGCTGAAGTGGTGTTCACCGCGCAGCAGACGCTCGAGGAAGCACAGGCGTTCTATCGCGACCTGAAGGGGCGGCTCGCGGCATACGGCCGCGCGGAGGACGCACTGGCCGTGATGCCGGGCGTATTTCCGGTGATCGGTCGCACCGAGCAGGAGGCCAAGGACAAGTATGCGCAGCTCCAGCAATGGACGGACACGTCGGGCGCGCTGACGCTGCTGTCCGACCGTCTCGGCCACGACGTGTCGAAGTATCCGCTCGACGGCCCGCTGCCCGACTTGCCCGAATCCGATCAGTTGAAGAGCCGCGCGAAGCTGCTGACCGATCTCGCACGCCGCGAGAACCTCACGCTGCGCGAACTGTACTATCTCGTCGCCGGCGCACGTGGGCACCGGATCGTGTGGGGCACGCCGACGCAGGTCGCGGACGCGCTGGAGGAATGGTTCGAGGGTGGCGCCGCGGACGGCTTCAACATCATGCCGCCCTACTTCCCGGGCGGACTCGACGATTTCGTCGAGCATGTCGTGCCGGAGTTGCAACGGCGCGGCTTGTTCCGCACCGAATACGAGGGCACGACGCTGCGCGATCATCTCGGGCTCGCGCGGCCGCCGAGCCGCTACGCAGTGCGTTGACTCAGACCGCGAAGCGCGTCAGGTCGAGTGCGATCGGCGCGCTGTCGCGGCTGGCGTGCGGGCTGCCGGCCGGGCCGAGCGCATGCGCGAGGAAAGCCCGCGTGCGCGTGCTTTGCGGCGCCCGGAACAGTTGCGTGGCCGGCCCGTGCTCGACGATCACGCCCGCCTCGGTGAAGTAGACGACGTCGCTGATTTCCTCGGCGAACCGCATCTCGTGCGTGACGAGCACGCAGGTCATGCCGTCGCGCACGAGATCCCGGATCACCGCCAGCACGTCACCGACGGTTTCCGGATCCAGCGCGGACGTCACCTCGTCGAACAGGATCAGGTCGGGCTGCATCGCGAGCGCGCGAGCGATCGCGACGCGCTGCTGCTGGCCGCCCGACAGCTCGCCGGGGTACGCATGCGCCTTGTCGCCGAGGCGCACGCGTTCGAGCAGCGCGTGCGCGGTGCGCACGGCTTCGGTGCGATCGCGGCCGAGAATCCTGACCGGCGCGGCGACGAGGTTGTCGAGCACGCTCAGGTGCGGAAACAGGTTGTACTGCTGGAACACGAAGCCGACGCGCTTGCGCAGCGCGATTTCGTCGCGCTCCGATGCGAGCCGGTCGACGCGCGTGCCGTCGACGTCGATCAGGCCGCGCTGCGGCCGCAATAGCCCCGTGATGCAACGCAGGATCGTCGATTTGCCGGAGCCGGACGGACCGATGATGGACACGGCCTGGCCGCGGTGCACGTCGAGATCGATACCGCGCAGCACGGGCGTCGTGCCGTAGGACAGATGCACGTCGCGCAGGCGGACGAGCGGCTCGTCCGCGCCGCGCGGAGTTTCAGTGGAATGCATGACGTCGTTCGAGAAGGCGGGTGAAACGGGCAATCGGGTAGCAGTACGCGAAAAACAGGCCGAGTACCGTGAAATAGACGACGACGGTGAAGTCGGCGCGCGCGACGGTATTGCTCGCGACCTGCGCGGTGTCGAGCAGGTCGTGCACGCCGACGAGCGACGCGAGCGCGGTGGCCATCGTGATGCTCGCGTACAGGTTCATCCACGGCGGCAGCATGCGGCGCACGCATTGCGGCAGGATGATCCAGCGGAACACCTGCACGCGGCTGAACGCGAGCGAGCGTGCGGCGTCCCACTGCGCATGCGGAATCGACTGGATCGCGCCGCGGAAGATTTCCGCGAAGTTCGCGCTCGCCGGCAGCGCGAGGCCGAGCGTCACCTTGAACCAGTCCGGAAACGGCAGCGACGCATGGCCGAACCTGATTTCGAACGGGAATACATACGTCGAGAAATAGATCAGCACGAGCAGCGGCGCATTGCGGAACACCTGCACGTAGGCGCGCGCCGCAACGCGTGCGATGCCGAGCCGCGACAGCGTCAGCGGGCCGAGCACGAGGCCGGCGAGCGTGCCGAGCAGGATCGCTAGCGCGCTGATGCCGATGTTGACGAGCATCGCGTTGCCGAGCGCGGGCAGCCACGTGACGAGCGCGACGAGCGTCGGGTGGCGGCGACCGGCAACGGCCAGCGCGACGACCGCCAGCGCGGCCAGTGTTGCCGCGACCGCGGGCCAGCGCACGAGGCGCGCGGGCGAAGCGAGCGAGTCAATGGCCATAGCCGGGTATCCTCAAGCGGTGTTCGAGCCAGCGCCCCGCGAGGTTGACCGTGAACGTGAGCGCGCCGAAGAAGAGCAGGATCAGGATCATCAGCTCGAGCACGTTGTCGCGCTGCGTCCAGATCATGATCGACGCATAGGTGACGTCGCCGACCGCGATCGCCGACGCGACCGTCGTCATCTTCACGAGGTCGACCAGGTTGTTGACGAGCGCCGGTAGCGCGAAGCGCACCGCGAGCGGCAGCTGCACGTGCCAGAGCCGCTGGCGGCGGCTGTAGCCGAGCGACTGCGCGGCTTCCAGCGTGGCGCGCGGCACCGCTTCGAGGCCGGCGCGCAGCGCTTCCGCATGGAACGCGCCCTTGTGCAGCGAGATCACGATCACGCTCCAGATGAACGGCGTCAGCGGATTGCCGCCCAGATCGCGCAATGCGGCGCTGATCAGCATGTTGACGACGAGGAATGCGCAGAACAACTGGACGAGCGTCGGTGTGTTGCGGGTGACTTCGACGAATGCGCGCGCAGGGCGCGCCAGTGCCGCGCTGGGCGACACCAGCAACGCGGCGAGCGCGACACCGCAGGCGAGGCTGCCGAGCGCGGTCGCGATCGACAGTTCGAGCGTCGCGCCCATCCCGTGCACGAACGACGCGCGTTCGTCCGGGGCCAGCACGAAGCTGTAATCGAGGCCGAGCTTGCGGAGCGCATCGACTGCGGCGGCTGCCGTCATGTGCGCTGTGCCTTGAGCTTCGCGTTCAGGTCGAGCACGCCTTGCGACGGCGTCATGCCGTTCCTGCGCTCGACGTCGAGCAGCCAGCCGCTGCGATGCCAGTCCTGGACGATCCGGTCGAGCGCGCTCTGCGTATCGGTCTCGCCCTTGCGGACCCAGATCACCGCCGGCGACGGAATCAGGTCGGTCGGCAGCGGCGTCGCATAGTCCTTCCAGTCCGGATTGCGCGCGACGAGCATGCGCAACGTCGGCGCGACGTGCACGGCGGCCACGCAGTTGTTGCCGCGAAGCGCGAGCAGCGATTCGGGCTGGCCGCGGAACGCCTTCACCTGCGCGCCGTATTCCGTCGCGAGCGGCTTCGTGTAGTTGCTGCCCTGCGACACGCAGACTGGCTTGCCGCGCACGTCGGCCCAGGTCTTGATGCCGCTGTCCTTGCGCGCGATCAGTGCGCCGCCGATGAACTCGAACGGCGTCGGCGCATACGACAGTATCTCCGCGCGCTCCGTCGTCAGCTCCATGTTGGCGATCAGTGCGTCGACCTTGCCCTGCTGCAGGAACTGCACGCGGTTCGACGGCTGCACCGGTGTCAGCTCGACGTCGACGCTGAGCCGTTTCGCGACGTCGTTCGCCAGATCGACGTTGAAGCCGACCGGCTTTTGCGTCGCGGGATCGAGCGAGCCGAACGGCGGCCCCGACAGGATCACGCCGATCGCGATCTTGTGACGTTGATGGATGCGGTCGAGCGTGCTGTCCGCGCGAGCAACACCGGAAAAAGCGGCAAGAAGGGCGGCGACGAGCAGCGCGTGGCCCGACGTAGTGCGAAACGATCTGCTGAACATGGGAAAGAGGGACGTTGTTTGGGTGAAGCGGGGCGGCGCGTCGCGCGCCCGGTTGTCGGGAGCGTGTATTTTCTGGATGCGGTACGCATCCAAGAACCAAGAAATTCTCATACCGTTATCTGGTCCTCCGATTTACGCAGAGGAACACGACGCTCCCGCGGCCGGAATGGCGATGTGGCGGAGGGCTTTCACCAGCATGGGTGGCGACGATCTTCGTGAATCAGTGGTCCGCTCCTGCTACGTGGCCCGGCGTAGCGAGGCTGGAGGCGCGCGCCGTTCTGCCCTCGCGATCGTCCGATCATCCCGACGGTTGTCTAAATTACCTTTGGATCTGGATTTCGTATTTTTTATTCTTTTTATGAATTTCACGGTTCTGTCATATTTCTGGGCACCGCCTTTAATCGGACGAGAAAAATGTCAAAGACCACCATCGTCGCGACGATCGGGCCCGCGCCGAATACCGCTGAAACGCTGCTTGCGCTGCACCGTGCGGCGATCTCGCGCGACTACCTGCTGTTCGCGCGGGCCGGTGCGCCGTTGTACGAGCGCGCAATGGCCGCATTCATCGGCGTCTATCGCGCGGTCGTGCTGGCGAAGACGCTGGTCTTCGCGTGACGGGAGCGCAACCGATGCAGAATGTCCTGACCGCGCTGGTTCCGATCTTCGTGCTGATCCTGGCGGGATTCGTGCTGCGGCAGCGCCGCCTGCTGCCGGACGAATTCTGGCTGCCATGCGAAACGCTGAACTACTACTACATGTTTCCCGCGCTGATGTTCAGCCAGGTCGCGAAAGCCAATCTGACGCAGTTTCCGGTGCGGCCGATCGCGATCGCGATCCTCGGCGCGGTGGCCGCGAGCGCGGCGCTGCTGTATGCGTGGCGAGCGTGGAGCCGGCAGCCGGGGGCGGTGTTTTCGTCGGTGATCCAGGGGGCGTTACGGCCCAATACGTATGTGGGTGTTGCCGCAGCCGCGGCGTTGTATGGCAGCGTCGGTCTCACGCTCACGTCGATCAGCATCGCGGTCGCGATTCCGCTGCTGAACGTCGCGTCGATCATTATCCTGATGCAGCACGGCCGTGGCGGCGCACCATCGGCATCGCAGATCGGCGGCGCGCTGCTGAGGAACCCGGTCATCATGTCGGTCGTGCTCGGCGCCGCGTTCAATCTCGGCGGGCTGGGTTTGCCGGGCGTGGTGGCGAGTGTGCTGTCGATTCTCGGCGCCGCGTCGCTCCCGCTCGGACTGCTCGCGGTGGGAGCAGGCCTCGACGTGAAGGCCGCGAAGGCGGCGCGCGGCCCCGTGTTCCAGTCGTCGGTGATCAAGTTGCTGCTCGTGCCGCTGCTGACCTTCTGGATCGGTTTCAGCCTCGGCATCCGGGGCCCGGCACTCACGACGATCGTGCTGTTCAATTCACTGCCGTGCACACCGTCCGCGTACATCATGGCGAAGCTGCTCGGCGGTGATCACCGATTGTCCGCCGGCATCATTACGGTACAGACGGCGCTTGCTGCGGTCACGATGCCGTTGGTGCTGCTCGTGTTCCACGGCTGAACCGGGTTCGCGCACGCTTCGGCATGGCGAAAAGCAAAAGGCCGGCCGGGTTGCACCGACCGGTCTTTTGCATTTCCGATGGCCGTATTTGCGGAGGCCAGGAGGGGGAGTTGGTCGAGCGAACGGCACCTCGATACTGGATTGCTGGAGCGCCTCCGGATCCGGGCCGGCGGCGACAGGTGCATCAAGCGCCGCATATCGCCGGATCGGATATCGATCGCAAAAATAACCATTTGGTACACGCGTCGGCACGCATTACAGTCTCGCCTCCTGCTGCCGGCCGCGACGCCGGTGATTCCGACGTTATTTCAGAAGTCAGCCAAATGAATCGTTTGATGCGTTCCAGGGTCCGCGGCGCCGCGGCCGCGCTGTTCATGCTCGGCGCGGCGTGCGCCGCCCACGCGGCTCAACCGACGCTGCGCGTCGGCATCGACGCCGAGTCGTATCCGCCGTTCTTCTCGAAGGACGCCACGGGCAAGTGGAAAGGGTGGGAAATCGACGTGCTCGAGGCCGCGTGCGGCAAGCTGAACGTGCGCTGCGAACTCGCCGACATCGCGTGGGACGGCCTGATTCCGGCGCTGCAGAACCGCAAGATCGACGTGATCTGGTCGTCGATGACGATTACCGGCGAACGGCAGAAGGCGATCGACTTCAGTCGTGCGTACTACGAATCGCCGACGGTGTTCGTCGGCGCAAAAAGCGATCGGCGCCGCGTCGATTGCGCGGTGCCCGCGAGCTTCAAGGGCCGCGTGATCGGCGTCGAGGCCGGCACCAATTTCTCGGCCTTCCTCGATGCGCGCTTCAAGCAGGACGCGCAGATCAAGGCCTTCGACAAGTTCGACAATGCGCTCGCCGATCTGGTCTCCGGCCGGGTCGATTACGTGCAGGAAGCGAAGGGCCTGTTCACGGCGTTCCTGTCGTCTCGCGACGGCAAGGATTTCGAGGTCAAGGCCACCTGCGCGGACAACCCGGTGCTGGGTCTCGGCATCGGCGCGGGCGTGCGGCGCGGCGATGCGCTGCGCGACCGGCTGTCGGGCGCGATCGCGCAACTGCAGCAGGACGGCACGTGGGATGCGATCACCGCGCGCTATCCGAACCTGAAAGGCACGATCGAGAAGGGCCGTTGAAGCGATGGCCGCGGACGATTCGCTGCTGGCGCTGCTCGCATTCGACGACGGCGGTTACGGCCGCATCTTCGCGAGCGCGTTCGCGCTGACGCTCGGCGTCGCGGCCGCGTCGTTCGGCGTCGGCACGCTGCTCGGCATCGCCGGCGCGCTCGGCAAGCTGTCGCGGCACGCGCCGCTCGCGTGGTTCATCCGGCTCTACACGACACTCGTGCGCGCGCTGCCCGAGCTGTTGTGCCTGCTGCTCGCGTTCTATGCGATCGCGCCCGCCGTCGAAGCCGTGCTGCGCCGCGGCGGCCTGGTGCCTGACGGCTTCGCGTTTCCGCCGTTCCTCGTCGCCGCTCTGTCGCTCGGTTTCATCCAGGGCGCCTATCTGACCGACATCTTCCGCGCGGCGCTCGTCAACGTGCCGGTCGGCCAGATCGAGGCCGCGCACGCGTACGGGATGACGCCGTGGCAGACGTTGCGACGCATCCGGCTGCCGGCCGCGGCGCGGCTCGCGCTGCCCGGTGTCGGCAACGTATGGCTGAACGCGACCAAGGATGCGTCGTTCATCAGCGTGCTCGGATCGTTTACGGATCTGCTGAAGGCGAGCCAGCTCGCCGCCGGCGCGACCCGGCACTACGTGTTCTTCTATCTGGTCACGGCGGCGCTGTTCCTGCTGCTGAGCGTCACGTCGACGGGGCTGTTCGCCGCGCTCGAACGGTACGCGAACCGTGGCGCAACGAGCGCAACCGCATGAGCTTCTCGCTGCCGTTCCTGCTCGATACGGTGATGCCGAAGCTGCTCGCCGCAGTACCGACGACGCTCGCGCTGATGCTGTCGTCCGGCGTGGCCAGCGCGCTGCTCGGCATTCCGCTCGCGCTCGCCGCCGGCGCTCGCCACGCGCCGCTTCGCTGGTCCGCGCGCGGCTGGATCATGCTGATTCGCGGCACACCGCTGCTGGTGCAGCTTTATCTGCTGTACTACGGATTCGGCCAGATCGTGCCGCGCGAATGGATGCGCGACAGCTGGGCGTCGCCATTGTTGCGCGATGCGTTCTGGTATGCCGTCGTCGCGTTGAGCGTAAATGAAAGCGCGTATGTCGCGACGATCCTGCGCGGCGCGATCGCCGGCGTGCCGGCCGGCGAGATCGAGGCCGGCTACGCGTACGGAATGACGCGCGCCGGTGTGCTGCGCCGCATCGTCGGCCCGCGCGCGTGGCGGCTCGCGCTGCCCGCGCTCACCGGCGAAGCGATCCTGCTGCTGAAATCGACCGTCCTCGCGTCGACCATCACGGTGTTCGACGTGATGGGCACGGCCAACACGCTGCGCTTCGAGACGTTGCGCGTGTACGAGCCGCTGGCCGGCGCGGCGCTCGTCTATGTCGTGCTGGTCGCGCTGCTGACGATTCCTGCCGCCCGTCTCGAGAGACGCCTCAACCGCTACCTGACGCGCGAGTCGGACGACCGCGCACCCGCGCGCGCACGTAACGCGTCGTCGGGCGTGTGGGCGGCACCCAACTGATTCCCCTGTTCCGCATTGAGCATGACGATGTCCGATCCTCGCCCCCTGCTGTTTTCCCTCTATGAACAAGCCAGCGTCGGCTGCGGCGGCGCGCCGAGCCTCTGGACCCATCCCGCCGACGAACGGCTGCGCGCCAATACGCTCGCGTACTGGTCGGACCTCGCGCGCAAGGCCGAGCAGGCCGATCTCGACATGCTGTTCTTCGCGGACGTGCTCGGCCTGTACGACGTGTACGGCGGGTCGGCCGACGCCGCACTGCAGTGGGCGGTGGAGTCGCCCGCGAACGATCCGATGATGCTGATCCCGGCACTCGTCGCGCAGACCGAGCGGCTGGCGTTCGGCGTGACCGCGAGCACGACCTACGAGCATCCGTTCGCGCTCGCGCGCCGCTTCAGCACGCTCGATCACCTGAGCAACGGCCGGATCGGCTGGAACATCGTGACGTCCTACCTGACGAGCGCGGCGCGCAATTTCGGGCTAGACCGGATGATCGGCCACGACGAACGCTACGCACGCGCGGAGGAGTTTCTCGATGTCGTGTACAAGCTGTGGGAAGGCAGCTGGGCGGACGACGCGGTCGTCGCGGACAAGCACGCGCTGCGCTATGCGCGCGGCGACCGCGTGCTGCCGATCGCGCACGAAGGCGCGCACTATCGCGTGCATGGCCCGCACGTGTGCGCGCCGTCGCCGCAGCGCTCGCCGGTGCTGATTCAGGCCGGCTGGTCCGGGCGCGGACGGGAATTCGCGGCGAAGCACGCCGAAGTGGTGTTCGTCGCGAAGTCGAATCCGCACGAGATCCGCGCAGGCCTCGACGAGATTCGCCGGCTTGCAGTCGAAAACGGCCGCGCGGCGGACGACGTGAAGGCGCTGACGGTGCTTCGGATCGTGACGGCGCGCTCGTCGAGCGACGCGAAGGAGAAATACCATGCGCTGCAGCAGCACTATCACCTGCAGGCGCAGCTCGTCAGCTACGCGGGCGACACGGGCATCGACATCGATCGTTATGCGGACGACGAGCCGCTGACGACGCAGACGGAAGGGCTGACGTCCTACGTGGTGCGACCGGACGGCAGCGGCAAGCCGCTGACGGCCGGCGACGTGCGGCGCAAGTTCGCGAGCGTTACGCGCGGCACCGACCTGATTCTCGTCGGGTCGCCGGATGAAGTCGCGGACCGGCTTGCCGAGCACGCGCAGCAGTCGACGACGAGCGGCTACATGCTCAATCCGCTGATCAGCCCCGGTACGCTCGACGATTTCGCCGAACTGATCGTGCCGGAATTGAAGAAGCGCGGCCTGTACCGGACGCAGCCGCCGAGCGGGACGTTCCGCTCGCGCCTGGGCGGCGGCGATCGCCTGCCGGACAGTGCGTATGGCGCGTCGTTCCGGCAGTCCGCAGCGTCCGGGCGCTGACGGTCGGACGGATATCGATTCCGCAAAACATTGGTAGGGCCGCGCGATGCCGGGCGGTAGAGTCGACTATCCGGTCGCGGACCGGCCGCATCGGGAGCAGCAGGCGCAGCATGCGGCCGTCCCGGCGGAGCGACGAACCTGGGAGTTGCCTGACATGAACCGCGAGGTGCCGTTTCATCCGGAAGCAGGTTGCGCCGACTCGAAGCATGACGGCGAGCGTTTCGTATCCGCCTGCGGGAGCGCGATCGAAGGGCGGCCGTTCGCGAGCGATGCCGAACGCGGCTTCGAATGCGAACGGCCGGCCGGCCGGACGGCGGCACGGCTTTCCGAAGCGGCACGGGCGCCGGCGGGCACGACCATGAGCGCAGGCGCCGCAAATCGACCGCGCCGATCACCGGCGTCGCCCGTCCTGAGCGCCGCCGGCGTCGCGAAACGGTTCGACGCGACCGTCGCGCTGGCGGCGCTCGACCTGTCGATCGGCGCCGGTGAAGTCGTCGCGCTGATGGGCGCGAACGGCGCCGGCAAATCGACTTTCGTGAAGATCCTGAGCGGCGTGATCCGGCCCGACGGCGGCACGTTGACGCTGCGCGGCGCACCCTATCGGCCGGCTTCGCCGCACGCGGCGAAGCGGCTCGGGGTCGCCACCGTGCACCAGTCGGTCGCCGACGCCGTCGTGCCGACGCTGTCGATTGCCGACAACCTGCTGCTCGACCGACTGTGCGATCCGGCCTCGCCGTGGCGCGTGCCGCCGGCCGCGCGGCGCGCCGCGGCGCGGCCGCTCGCCGAGCGCGTCGGGCTCGACGCCGATCTGTCGGCGCCGCTCGCGTCGCTGTCGCTGGCCGATCAGCAGCGCGTGACGCTGGCGCGCGCGCTCGCCGGGCAGCCCGGCCTGCTGATCCTCGACGAGCCGACCGCGAGCCTGTCCGCGCCGGAAGCGGAGCGGCTGTTCGGGCTGCTGGACGCGTTGCGCGACGACGGCGTCGCGATCCTGCTGGTATCGCACCGGCTCGGCGACTTGCGCCGCATCGCCGATCGTGTGGCGATCGTCCGCGACGGCCGGATCGTCGCCGATCTGGCCGCGCCGGTCGACTTCGATGCCGCGGTGGAAACGATGATCGGGCGGCCGTTGCCGAAAGCGCGCGCGGCTGACGCGGGCCGCGCCGCGTCGTCGCCCGAAGCGGGCCTCAGCCTGCGAAACCTCCGGCTGTCGCCGGTCAGTGCGCCGTTCGATCTCGACGTCCGGCGCGGCGAGATCGTCGCGATCGCGGGCCCGGTCGGCGGCGGCAAGTCGCGCCTTGCCAATGCGATCTTCGGCGCAGTGCGTGCGGCCGCCGGCGAGATGACGCTCGACGGCCGGCCATGGCGGCCGCGCTCGCCGGCCGACGCCATTCGCGCCGGCGTGTTCCTGGCCGGCGAGGACCGCTGGCGCACGTCGTTGTTTCCCGACAGCGTGCCGTTCGCGTCGATCGCCGGCACGATCAGCTTTCCGTTCCTGTCGCGCTGGTTTGCGGGCGGCGCGCTGCGGCCGGCCCGCGAACGCGCCGCCGCCGCGGCCGCGATTGCCGCCTTCGGCATCCGCTGCACGGGCGCGGACGACCGGCTCGTGCGCCTGTCCGGCGGCAACCAGCAGAAAGTCGTGCTCGCGCGCTGGCACGCGGAACGCGCGCGGCTGTTGCTGCTCGACGAACCGTTCCAGGGCATCGATGCCGGCGCGCGCGCCGATATCGTCGATACGCTGCGGCGCCACGCGCACGAGCGCGCGACGCTCGTGTTCGTCAGCGATTTCGAAGAAGCAGCCGAAATCGCCGATCGCATCGTGCGGTTCGATCGCGCCACGCTCGACCATCCGCTTTCGTCTTTCTCCTGAATGACTGCGCCTCCCATGAAACCCGTTTCCACTTCCGTCTTGCCCGATGCATTGCCTGGCGAACGGGCCGGCCGTCCCGCGCCGGCCCGCATTCGCACTGCGCTCGAACGCACGGGCATCCTGCTCGTGCTGGCCGTTCTCGTCGTCGTGTTCGCGTTCAGGGAGCCCGCGTTCCTGAACCTCGACAACCTGTTCAGCATCCTTCAGGCGGTGTCGATCGTCGCGCTGCTCGGCATCGGCGTGACGATCACGCTCGCGGCCGGCGGCTTCGACCTGTCGGTGGGCAGCGTGGCCGCGTCCGCGCAGATGGCCGCCAGCTACGTGCTGGTCGTCTGGCACGGCGGCACGCTGGCGGCGGTGGCCGCCTGCGTCGCGCTCGGCGTGGCCGCCGGGTTGTTCAACGGCCTGCTGATTACGCGGCTGCGCGTGCCCGACCAGCTCGCGACGCTCGGCACGCTGTTCCTGCTGGCAGGCCTGCAACTGATCCCGACCGGCGGCCGATCGCTCGCGACCGGTTCGGTGCTGCCCGACGGCACGGACGCGACGGGCGTGTTCCCCGCCGCGTTTCTCGCGCTCGGGCGCCTGCGCCTGTTCGACGTCGTGCCGTTGCCGGTGCTGCTGCTCGCGGCGGTGACGGTGCTGGCCTGCGTCGCGATGGAAGCGACGCGCTGGGGCCGCGTGATTTACGCGATCGGCGGCAACGAAACGGCCGCGCGGCTCGCCGGCGCGCCGGCCGCATGCTACCGGGTCGCCGCGTATGTCGTGTCGGGCGCGATCGCGTCGCTGGGCGGCGTGCTGATCGCCGCGCGGGTCGGACGCGGCGACGCGAGCGCCGGGCATTCGCTGCTGCTCGACGCGGTGGCCGCCGCGCTGGTGGGTTACGCCGTGTGGGGGGCCAAGCGGCCGAACGTGTTCGGCACGGTCGTGGGCGCGGTGTTCGTCGGCGTGCTGCTCAACGGGCTGACGATGCTGAACGCGCCTTACTACATGCAGGACTTCATCAAGGGCGTGTTGCTGGTGCTCGCGCTGGCGTTCACGTTCGGCATCGGTCGCCGTGCGGACGCGCGTGCGTGACTGGTTGGGGCGCGCGGCGCCGCGTCAAGCGGCGCGGCTGCGCCGTGTCGCGAAGCTCAGCGCGAGCACGGCGAGGATCAGCGCGCCGGTGGCCACCTGCTGCCAGTAGAAATTCCAGCCGATCAGCAGCAGCCCGTTGGCGACCAGGCTGATCAGCAGCACGCCGAACAGCGTGCCGGTCACGCCGGGGCGGCGCATCGGCGACAGCGTCGTGCCGATGAACGTCGCGCCGATCGCGTTCAGCAGGAAACCGTTGCCGGCTTGCGGCACGTAGGCCTTGACCGTCGACGACAGCAGCAGGCCGACCACGCCGTAGACCAGTGCGCTCGCAACGCACGTCACGACGATGGTCGCCGCGACCGGCAGGCCCGAGTAGCGCGCCACGCCGGCCTGCGCGCCGAGCGCGATGCTGCGCCGCCCGAACGTGGAGTGCGCGAGCGCGACATGCACGGCGACGGCCAGCGCGCCGACGATCCACAGCGGCACCGGCACGCCGGCGAACGTGCCGTGCGCGAGCGCCCCGAACAGCGGCGGCAACGCCGCATTCAGCAGGTAGACGGGCTGGCCGCCGCCGGTGGCGAGTTGCTGGACGGTCTGGCCGATGAACAGCGTGCCGAGCGTCGCGAGAAACGGCGCGATGCCGAGCCCGGCGATCAGCGCGCCGTTGAACGCGCCGACCAGTAGTGCCGCGCAAAGACCGCCCGCGAGCGCGGGCAGCACGCCGACCTGCTGCGCGCACAGTTGCACGAACACGAGGCTGGCGAAGTCGATCGCGGTGCCGAGCGACAGGTCGACCGCGCCGATCGACAGCGCGAGCGTCATGCCGAGCGCGGCAATCGCCAGCAGTGCGAAGTTGTTGGTCAGCACGTCGGCAAGGTTGGCGGGCCGCGCGAACCCGGGCGCGCACACCGCGAAGAACGCGAACACCGCGACGAGCGCGGCCACGAGCGAGAACCGCTGCAAGCGGTCGGTCCATTCAGTCATGGGCATGGTCTTCCGTATGGCGGCGCCGAATCACGGCGGTCGTCGCGACGACGAACAGAATCAACGCGCCTTCGACGCCGTTGATCCAGTAGCTCGAGACGTTGTCGAGCTGAAAGCCGTTGCCGACGATGCCGACGAACAGCACGGCGAGCAGCGTACCCGGCACCGTCGGCACGAGCCGCCGCGAGAACACGACGCCGAGCAGCGCGGCCGCGACGACGGCCAGCAGGTTTTCGCCGGCGCCGGGCGCGCTGCCGCTCAGCAACGCGCTCGACGCGAGCGCGGCGAGTGCGGCCGCGATCCCGCTCAGCACGTAGCTGGCCGCGACATAGGCGTTCACGCGCAGCCCGGCGGCGCGCGCGGCGTGGCGATGCGCACCGGTCGCGGCGAGCCGCAGGCCGAAGCGGGTCCGGTGAACCAGCACGGTAAACAGCAGTGCGGCGCCCGGCAGCGCGTACGCGAGATGCGGGATATCGAACGGGCCGTTGTCGAGCAGGAAAGCCAGCAGCGGGCTTGCCGCCGCGACCGACGTGTTTTGCGTCAGCACCAGTTCGAAGCCGGCGCACAGGTTCATCGTCGTCAGCGTGGCGAGCAGCGGGAAGATGCGCAGCACGATCACCGCGAACGCGTTCAGCGCGCCGACGGCCGCGCCGGTGGCGAGCATCAGTGCGAGCGCCGCGCCATCCGTCGCGCCGTCGCGCAGCGCGACTGCCTGCACGGCCGCGCACAGGCCCAGGTTCGCCGCGACCGACAGGTCGAGGCCGCCGCGGATCGGGTCCGGGCCGCCGCCGATCAGCACGACCGTCAGGCCGAAGCCGAGCAAGCCGATCACGACGGATTGCTGCAGCACGTTCGCGAGATTCGCAACCGTCAGAAAGAGCGGCGAACTGGCGGCGAATGCCGCGAACACCGCCGCGAACGCCAGCAGTGCGCCCCAGCGCAGCCAGAATTGCGCGTCCGATGCAGCCGGCGGCAGCGCGAAAGCGGCGCCGCCGGCTGCCTGCGGCTGGCGGTCGAGCGGCCGGCTCATGCGGCGATCTCCCGTGGCGGCGTGCGGCCGCGCGCGCCGCTCGCCCACGCGAGCAGGTCCTGGCGAGTGGTGTCGCGCGTCGCGACCTCGTGCACGATCCGGCCGCGCGCCATCACGAGCACGCGGTCGGTGAGCTCAAGCAGTTCGAGCAGGTCGCTGGAAAACAGCAGGATTGCGGCCCCGTCGCGCGCGAGCCGGTCGAGCAGCCGGTAGATTTCCGCCTTGGCGCCGATATCGACGCCCACCGTCGGCTCGTCGAGCAGGTACACAGGGGAGGTCCGCTCGGCGCCGCGGCTCAGCCATTTTGCGAGCGCGACCTTCTGCTGGTTGCCGCCGGACAGTTGGCGCACCGGCGCGTCCGGGCCCGGCGTCCGGATGCCCAGGTCCGCGATCAGCCGCCGCACCGCGTCGTCCTCCCGGCGCCGCGCAAGCAGGCCGGCGCGGCTGAACCGCCCGAGGCTCGCGAGCGTGACGTTCTCGCGCACCGACAGCGCCGGCGCGACGCCGTGCGAGCGGCGGTCTTCGGGCACGAACGCGATGCCGTGCCGGACCGCGTCGCGCGGGCCGCGCAGCCGGGCCACGCGGCCGTCGATGCCGATCTCGCCGCGCATGCCGCGCTCCAGGCCGAACAGGCTGCGCACGACCTGCTTGCCGCCGGAGCCGAGCAGCCCAGTCATGCCGACGATCTCGCCGCGCCGCACGTCGAACGACACGTCGTCGAAACGACCGCGCACGGATAACCCGGTCACCTGCAGCACCGGCTCACCGGGCACGCGGGACGGCCCGCGCGGGCGCGACGCGGCGTCCGTGCCGAGCATCGCCGCGACGAGCGCTTCCGTCGACGTGGTGCGCGCGTCGACGTGCGCGACGTCGACGCCGTCGCGCAGTACGGTCACGCGATCGCACAGCGTCGCGATCTCGTCCAGGTAGTGCGATACGTAGAGGATCGTCAGTCCGCGCTGCCGCAGACGGTCCAGCGTCTGCAGCAGCCGGTCGACCTCGCGGCTCACGAGCGCGGCGGTCGGCTCGTCGAGCACGAGGATGCGCGGGTCGCGCATCAGCGCACGCGTGATCTGCACGATCTGCCGCTCGGCGACGCTGAGCTCGGCGATCAGCCGGTCCGGCGGCAGCGCGATGCCGAAATGCCGCTGCAACGCATCGTGCGCCGTGCGTCGCATGCGCCGCATGTCGAGCAGCCCGGGCACCCCGGCGCCGAACGCCGGCTCGCGGCCGAGCGCCAGCGCTTCGGCGACCGTGAAGGTGGCCGGCAGCAGGCGCTCCTGGTGAATGAATTCGATGCCGGACGACGGCGCGTGCGACCCGTCGGCGGCGAGCGGCCGCGCGACACCGTCGATCTCGAGCGTGCCGGCGTCGGCCGCGTCGATGCCGGCGAGAATCCGGATCAGCGTCGACTTGCCCGCGCCATTCTGGCCGATCAGGCCGTGCACGGTGCCGCGCGGGACGTCCAGCGACGCGCCGCGCAACGCCGGCACTCCGTCGAACCGCTTGACGATCCCGCGCAGCGCCAGCGCGGACGGGCCCGCGCCGGTGCTCATTGCGGCCCCGTCTGCCCGAGCGTCTGTTGCGCCGTGCCGGCGTTGTCCTTCGTGACGAGCAGCGACGGCACGTACGTATAGGGCGGCAGCGCGCGGTCTCCGGCCAGGTAGCGCGCGACGTTGTCGACCGCCGTCTTGCCGATCAGCGCGGGCTGCTGCGCGACCACGGCGGCCGCGCTCGATTTCGGGTCCTTCACGAGCGCGACGACGTCGGGGCTGCCGTCCACCGCGTAGGTCTTGATCTCGCTGCGGCGCGCGGCGTCGACGGCCTGCGTCGCGCCGACCTGCGGCACGTCCCACGCGGCCCAGATCGCGGCGATCTGTCCTTTCGGATACTTGCCGAGCAGCTGGCTCACCTGCGCGTACGCGCTCTGGACCGTGTTCGGAATTACGTCGCGCAGCTCGGGCTGGATGATCTTCACCTTCGGGTAATACTTCAGCACGGCCTTCAACTGGTCGTAGCGGATCGCGCACACCGGCACGCCGTAGAAGCCGTTGAACACGAGGATGTTGCCTTCGCCGTGGATGTCGTTGACGAGCTTCAGCGCGAGCTGCTCGCCGATGAAGAAGTTGTCCGAGGTCGTGACGTTCAGGCTCGACGGCGAGGCCGTGTCGATCGTGAACAGCGGAATGCCGGCCTGCCGGATCTTCTGCAGCCACGGCTCCAGCACGGTCGCCGTGCCGAGCTGCTCGATGATGGCGTCCGGCTTCTGCGCGATCAGCGTCTGGATCTGCGCGATCTGCCGGTTGTCGTTGCGGCCGGCATCGAGCGCGATCGGCGTGCCGCCCAGGCGTTTCACTTCGTCGATCGCGCCCTGGTAGGCCTTCAGGTCCCAGTAGTGATCGGTGCCGATCGCGGTGATGCCGATCCGCTTGCCTTTCAGCGACGGCACCGCGGCACCGGCCGGCGCGTCGCCTTGAGCGCGGACCGGAGAGAAGGCGCCGGTGGCCGCGAGCGCCAGTAGCATGCCGGCAAGCGAGCGGCGGATTCGATGGGGACGTGTCATGGCGTCGAAGGATCCGAAGGAAATGAGGGGGCTGAATCGTGCGACTGTAGTCAACGCGGGGTGCGCTGCCCAACCATCGATTCCTGCGACGGTTATCACGCGCGCGCTCGATTGCTTATTCCCGGATCGAAGCGTTGCCGCCGCAACCGATCTGACATCCGAAGGAATATCCATTGCCGAATCGCTCGGTTTGAGCGCGCATGTCGCGCTGATAGATTGTGCGGATATCGTTCCCACGGAGACAGGCAGACCATGCGATCGTCGCTTCGCCGCAAGCCGCGCATCGACCGGAAGGTCGGTGTGCTCACGCTGTTTTTCGCAGCTGCATTGGCTGCGTTCGCACCCGCGGCGCACGCCGGCCCGCTCAAGGGCGCGCCCGCACCGTTCGACAAGGGCGGCGTGAAGATCGCGCTCGTCAACTATCTGTCGACCGGCGACTTCTTCCAGGCCTACGAGGCCGGCGCGCAGAAGCAGGCGAAGGCGCTCGGCGTCGATTTGCGCATCTACGAGGGCCGGCAGGACGCGGCCGAACAGCGCGAGCAGATCCAGCAGGCGATCGGCATCGGCGTGTCCGCGATCATCGTCAACCACGGCTTGCCCGAATCGTTGAAGGACGTCGTCCAGCGCGCGCTGGACAAGGGGATCAAGGTCGTCGCATTCGACGTCGATCTCGGCAATCCGAAGGTGCCGCAGATCGAACAGAGCGATCGCGACCTGGCCAACCTGCTGCTCGGTCAGGCGGTCAAGGACAACGGCGACGCATTCGCGGCCGGTTATGTGTATGTCGCCGGCTTTGCGCCGCTCGACCGGCGCGATGCCGCATGGCGCGACTTCAAGCGCGCGCATCCGAAGGTGCAGGAAAAGGCGCGCTGGGGCACCGTCGACAACCCGATCGCGCAATCGGTCGCGAATCAGGCGGCAGCGGCCTATCGCGCGAATCCCGACATCCGCGTCGTGTTCGCGCCTTACGACGAGTTCGCGCGCGGCGCGAAGCTCGCCGCGGACGAAGCGAAGCTGTCGTCGAAGATCCGCATCTACAGCGCGGATATCTCGACCGCCGACATCGAGGCCATCCGCGCGCCGAACAGCGCGTGGGTCGCGACGGCCGCGACCAATCCGGCGATCGTCGGCGCCGTGTCGGTGCGGGCCGCCGCGCTGCTCGTCGCTGGCCAGGACCCGGGAGCGTGCATCGTCGTCAAGCCGACGCTGATCACGCGCGACGATCTCGTGAAAAACGACATCCGGACCGTGGCCGAACTCGGCGCGAAGTTCCCCGCGTTCCGTGCGAGCGACGCGGCGACCGCCGCTTGGATTCCGAAGGCGGACTGAGCGCCGCCGACAGCGGGCGGCGGACGCCGCCCTGCGCGAAGTACAACCGACTGACGCACCGACGACCCGGCCATGACGACCCTGAACGACTATCTCGCCCAAAAACGCGACGCCTGGCGCGCGAAGCAGGAAGCGGCACGCAACGATCCCGATTTCAAGGCGACGCCGCTGAAGGCGACCGTGCGCGCGCTCGGCCGCAGCGGCGTGCGCGAGATCCGCATTCGCGACTTCCAGGTGATCAGCGACAGTCCGCCCGACTTCGCGGGCTACAACCTCGGGCCCGCGTCGCCGGAGCTGCAGCTCGGCGTGCTGGGCAGCTGCCTCACGCACATCACGCTGATCCAGGCCGCCGAGCGCGGCCTGAAGATCGATGCGATCGAGGTGGAGGTGACCGGCGACCAGCATCCGCTCGCGCAGCAGCCGGGCTTCGAGCATGTGCCCGTATTCCCGCACAACCTTCGCTATACGCTCGACATCGTGTCGCCCGAGCCGCCCGACGCGATTCGCGCGCTGCATCAGGCGGTCGAAGCGGTCTGCCCGATCTTCAACCTGCTGAGGTTGCCGCAGACCATCGACGGCGAACTGCGGCACACCCGTGCATGACGTGCCGGGGCCGCATGTTCGACAGGACTTGCGGGCTCATGGCAACGAGTTTCGAGCCTCCTGGATTCCGGATTCGGATGCCTGATGGTCGTGCGGCTGGCGCCTCGTGCCGTCCGCACGATCGTGAAAGCGCTGGAACGCATCGAGCAGCCGCGCGCGCTGCGCGGCCAGCGACGGGTCGCGCCGATCGCGCGGCCGCGCGACTGCGACGTGGATCTCGTCGTCGACGCGGCCCGGGTTCGGCGCGAGCATCAGCACGCGATCGCCGAGATACAGTGCCTCGTCGAGATCGTGCGTAACGACGATCGCTGACATCCGGTGACGGTGAACCACATCGAGCAGCAGCGTCTGCAACCGCATCCGGGTGATCGCGTCGACCGCGCTGAACGGTTCGTCGAGCAGCAACAGGTCCGGCTCGCCGAACAGCCCGCGCGCGATCGCGGCGCGCTGGGCCATCCCGCCCGACAACGTGGCCGGCAGTTGCCGCGCGACGCCGGCAAGGCCGACTTCATCGAGCAGCCGTGCGACGGTCGGCTCGCGGCCGCCTCGCGGGCCGGACGCGAAGCCGACGTTGTCCGCGATCGATAGCCACGGCAGCAGTCGCGGTTCCTGAAAAATGACGCCGATGCGCGGGGAGGGCCCGTCGAGCGCGATTCCGTCGAGCTTGACGCTGCCGCGGAAGTCAGCGTCGAGACCGGAGACGATCCGCAGCAGCGTGCTTTTTCCGCAGCCACTCGGGCCGACCATGCAGACGATTTCGCCGCGGGCAACCTGCAGCGGGACGTCGGCGAGGATCGTCCGATCTCCGTAAAGCTTGCGGGCAATCCGCAGGTCGAGCAGCGGCGTAGCGGTGCCGGCCGTCGTGTGCGCAGAAGGCAGCGTACTCATTTCGATGCCTCGTGCGGCGTGTTGTCGAATGCGTCGCGCCAGCCGAGCCAGTGCGATTCGATGCGCCGCATCGCGCCGTCGGTCAGCTTGCCGAGCAACGCGAGCAGCAGGATCGCGCCGAACACGAGATCGGGGCGCCCGGTTTCCCGGCCGTCGCTCAACAGGAAGCCAAGGCCGCGCGTGGCCGCGATCAGCTCCGCGGCGACCATGAACATCCACGCAAGGCTGAGGCCGGTACGCAGGCCGGTAACGATTTGCGGCAGCGCGGCCGGCAGCAGGATTCGACGGAACAGCGCGACCGGGCCAAGCCGGTATACCGCGCCGAGCTCGACGAGCTTGCGGTCGACGTCGCGAATCCCGGCGACCACCGCCAGATGAACCGGAAAGAATGCGCCGATCGCAATCAGCGTGATCTTCGGCGCTTCGTCGATGCCGAGCCACAGCAGCAGCACGGGCACCCACGCGAGCGACGGGATCGCACGCAGCGCCTGGAACGTAGGCTCCAGCAGCGCGTCGATCCGGCGGCTCAGGCCCATCGCCGCGCCGACGACGAGCGCGAGCCCGGCACCGGCCGCGAAACCTGCCGCGACCCGAAGTGTGCTCGCGCCGATATGGCGCGCGATGCGTGTGATGCCCATCCGGGCGAGCGTATCGAGAATCTCGCTCGGCGCCGGGACGAGGTGGTCCGGCAGCCAGCCGTGCCGCACGCCGTATTCCAGCAGCGCGAGCGCGGCGAACGGCAATGCTAGGCCCGCGATGCGCCACGCGCGAAGCGGGTCGCGCCGGCTCGCGCGGGGCGATGCAAGGCGGTGGGGCGCGAGCGCGTCGTCGCGAGTGGCGGTGTCCGTCATCGGCGTGAACTCAGTGCGACGCGGCGACGAGCGGGCGCGCAAATGCCGGATCGATCAGCGTATCGACAACCTTCGCGGCATCGACGCCGGGCCTGGTCAACTGTTCGGCCGTCAGTACCGGCGCCGCTGCCTTTAGCGCTGCGCGTTGGGTATCGCCCGGCACCGGATCGCTGAAGTCGTTGCGCTGAAGCTGCAGTTTCGCAACCGGCAGCGATACCTTCGATTCGTCGGCGACGATCTGCGCGGTGTCGGCCGGATGCGCGATGATCCATTGGCGCGCGCGATCGTAGACCTTCAGCACGCGCGTGACCGCCTGCGGGTACTGGCTGGCGAATGCGTCGCGCACGTTCAGGAAACCGTACGTATTGAATGCGACGTTGCGGTACAGCAGGCGTGCGCCGTCGTCGAGCTGTGCTGCTGCCATGTGCGGATCGAGACCGGCCCATGCGTCGACCTGACCGTTCGCGAGTGCGGTGCGCCCGTCCGGATGCTGCAGGTTCACGATCTCCACATCGTCGCGCGTCAGGCCGGCCGTGTGCAATGCGCGCAGCGTGAACAGGAACGGATCGGTGCCGCGCGTCGCGGCGATTTTCTTGCCCTTCAGGTCTGCGAGAGAGCGGATCGGCGAATCCTTGCGGACTACGAGCGCGGTCCACTCGGGGCGCGAGAACACGTATACGGCGCGGATCGGGTTGCCGTTTGCCCGGGCGAGCACCGACGCGAGCCCCGCGGCCGATCCGAAGTCGACCGCGCCGCTGTTCAGGTATTCCAGCGCGCGATTGCTGCCGAGGCTCAGCACCCAGCGAATCGACGTGCGGTCGACCTTGAACTCGTCGTCGAGCCAGCCGAAGTGGCGAATCACCAGGCTCTCCGGCGAGTAGTACGCATAGTCGACGCGGATTTCCGCGGGGGTTGCCGCACGTGCGTGCATCGATACGAGACCGGCGAAAGCGGCAACGACGATGGCCGCGGATTGCCATGCGCGGGACCAGGACAGCTTCATCGGGGAATCTCCGGAAGAGCGGCAACGCGCCGCGAACAGGCAGGATGACCGCTCAATGTACCGAAGCGCCGTGGAATCGATAACGAAGAAATCCACGATTGCACATGCACGCCGCTGCTAAGCGCACGCGACGAGAAACTTTATGACGCACACCGAATAATTTATCGCGTTATATCGCTTGGGATAACCGGATCGCGAGAACAGAATCTCCGCTGCCGGAACTCGACGACAGTACGTGCCGACGGTCGAGCATTTGCTCCACGCACCGTCGATAGCGAATGCGCGTGCCGCGTTCCCGGCTCCCTGTGGATATCGCCGAACATTCGGCGCAACAAAGGAATGCGATGAGTTCGATCGATCTGAACGCGGTCACACCGGTTTCCGCGCCTATCCGCTCCGCGAGCGATGTGGCGCGCCTGATCAATACGACGGACAGCTCCGTCAGCCATGCGCGGATGATCGTGCTGCTCGCGCTCGGCGGCGTGTTTCTCGATGCGTACGACCTGACGACGTTGTCCTACGGTATCGACGACGTCGCGCGCGAGTTCGGCCTGACGCCCGCGCTGACCGGGCTGGTCGGTTCGGCGATCATGATCGGCACGATCTTCGGCAGCCTGATCGGCGGGTGGCTGACCGACAGGATCGGTCGTTATCAGGTGTTCATGGCCGACATGCTGTTTTTCGTGATCGCCGCGATCGCGGCCGGGCTGGCGCCGAACGTCTGGGTGCTGATCGGCGCACGCTTCGTGATGGGGCTCGGTGTCGGTATCGACCTGCCTGTCGCGATGGCGTTTCTCGCGGAATTCTCGAAGTTCAGCGGCCGCGGCAACAAGGCGTCGCGGCTCGCCGCGTGGTGCCCGATGTGGTACGTGGCGTCGTCGGTCTGTTTCCTGCTGATCTTCGGCCTGTATTTCCTGCTGCCGGCCGAGCACGCGGGTTGGCTTTGGCGCGCGTCGCTGATCTTCGGCGCGGTGCCGGCGCTCGTCATCATTCTGGTCAGGAATCGTTTCATGAACGAATCGCCGCTGTGGGCCGCGAACCAGGGCGACCTGGCTAATGCCGCGCGTATCCTTCGCGAGTCGTACGGCATTCACGCACACGAAGCGGAGGATGCACGACGCGAGCCGAGCCAGCCGCCGGTGCGGATTCGCGTGCTGTTCCAGCGTCCGTATCTCGGGCGCACGATCGTCGCCAGCGTGATGAACCTGTGTATTCCGTTCGAGTACACGGCGATCGCGTTCTTCCTGCCGTCGATCCTGTCGCAGTTTCTCGGCGCGGGCGTGTTCGAGACGATCGCGGCATCGCTCGCGTTGAACGTCCTGTTCGCGTTTACCGGTGGCTTGCTGGGCATGCGCCTCGCGTATCGATATCCGTCGCGTCATGTCGCGATCGCGGGCTTCGCGCTGCAGTTCGTCGCGCTTGTCGCGCTTGCGCTGGCCGGACATCCGCACGGTGCGATCGCGGTCGGCATCGTGCTGCTGATGCTCGGCACCTGGCTGTTCGCCGAAGGTTTCGGGCCGGGCGCGCAGATGATGATCTATCCGACCTTGTCTTACCCGGCGTCGATCCGCGGCACCGGTGTCGGCTTCGGGCGTTCGCTGTGCGGCATCGGCCAGGCGCTTGCGCTGTTCGTGCTGCCGATCCTGCAGGCCCGTCTCGGTACGGACATGTTCTGGGTCGTCGCGATCAGTGCGGTCACGCCGATCGTGTTTCTGTTGATCGTGCGTTACGAGCCGACGGCACGCGACATCGACGACGAAAGCGCCGCGTAAACGCTGGCGGGGGCGCGTTCGCCGCCCCGGAAAATACCAACGGCTTCGTCGGACCGCACGAAGCCGTTTGCGCTGAAGCCGGTCGCCGCCTAATGCGGGCAAGCCGGCTTCGACATTGCCGTCAGGCGCTGACGATCTCCCGCTCGGCATTGCGCTTGATCTGCTCGATATCGCGAAACTGCGCGGCCGGATGCTCGTCCGGCAGCCGCGCCGTGCCGCCGAACAGTTTCTCGCGCAGCGTGCCCGGCGCATATTGCGTCGGATAGACGCCGCGCCGCTGCAGCTCCGGAACGAGAAAGTGCACGATGTCTTCGAAGGTTTCATGCGCGACCGCATACGCGAGATTGAAGCCATCCACGTCGGTTGCGGCAACCCATTCCTGCAGGATGTCCGCGACGGTCGCCGCCGACCCGACGAACACCGGGCCCATTCCCCCGATGCCGCCCCAGGCCGCCAGTGCCTCGATCGTCCACGCGGTGTCGCCGCCTGCGAGGTGCTCGACCGCCGACACGATCGCATTCGTTTCGACGCGCCTGACCGGATCGGCCGGCGCATACTGGCCGAAGTCGATGCCGGTCCAACCGGACATGAACACCAGCGAACCGTCGTACGACACGTAGCGGCGGTATTCGTCGAACTTGGCCTGCGCCTTCTCGTCGGTTTCGTCGACGATCACCGTGACGAGGTTGTAGATCAGCACCTTGCGCGGATCGCGGCCCGCGGCGGCGGCCTGCGCGCGCACATCGGCCACGTAGCGCGCGAGCTGCTCGCGGGTCGGCGCGGCGACGAACACGCATTCGGCGTGCTGCGCGGCGAACGCCTTGCCGGGGCCGGACGCGCCGGCCTGAAACAGCACCGGCGTGCGCTGCGGCGACGGTTCGCACAGGTGATAGCCGGGCACGTCGAAGAAGCGGCCCTTGTGGCCGATCTCGTGCACCTTCTCGGGATGCGTGAACACGCGGCCGTCGCGATCGCGCACCACCGCGCCGTCTTCCCAACTGCCCTCGAACAGCTTGTACAGCACCTCGACGTATTCGGCAGCGACCGCATAACGGTCGTCGTGCGTGCGCAAGCCGTGATCGCCGACGTTCTTCGCGCCACTTTCCAGGTAGGACGTGACGATGTTCCACGCGAGCCGGCCCTTGGTGTGATGGTCGGCGGTCGACAGCCGGCGCGCGAACGTGTACGGGTGCTCGAACGTCGTCGACGCGGTAATGCCGATGCCGAGATGCTCGGTCGCCATCGCGATCGGCGCCGCGAGCTGCAGCGGGTCGTTGACCGGGATCTGCGCGGCCTGGTGCAGCGCGTGGTAGTTGCTGCCCTTGTAGACGTCGTAATAGCCGATCACGTCCGCGATGAAGATCGCGTCGAAGATCCCGCGTTCGAGGATGCGGGCGAGGTCGGTCCAGTAGTCGAGGTCCTTGTACTGCCACGAACGGTCGCGCGGATGCGCCCACAGCCCCGGCGACTGATGGCCGACACAGTTCATCTCGAACGCGTTGAAGCGGATGGTCTTGCTCATCGAACGGCTCCCGTTTCCGTACTCGGGCTCGTGCCGTTGCCGACGCGCCAGACGAACGGCGGCGTGCGGCCGTTGATGATCCAGTCGCCGACGATCCTGGCCTTGTAGACGAGCGGATTGTGCGACGACACCGTACGCGCGTTGCGCCAGTGGCGGTCGAGCGCGGTCGTGCTGCGCGTGGCGGACGCGCCAAGTGCGTCGAACAGCCGCGTCGCGGCGCGCAGTACGAGTTCGGACACGACGAGCTGGCTCTGCGCGGATTCGATTTCGGCCGCGACGTTCGCGTCGTGCTCGGCCTGTTCGTCGCCGCCGAAGCGGGTTTCGTAGGCGAGCTGAAGCGGCTGCGCGGCGCGCAACGCGAGCGCGTCGGCCGCATACGCCCATGACGAGATTTCGCCGATCACCTGCTGGAGCTGCGCATCGTCGCCCGCACGTGCGGCGTTGCCGTGGCTGTACACGCGGGTGCGGTTGCGCACGAGTTCACTCGCGTCGCGCACGATCGCGTGGCCGATGCCGGCCAGCGTCGCGACGTGGAACAACTGGTAGAACGCGGTCTGGTACTTGAAGCGGCGTGCGAAGTCGATCACGTTGTCGGCGTCGACCGTCGCATTCTCGAAGCGCGTCGTGCCGCTGCCGGTGGTCGTCTGGCCGAAGCCGTCCCAGTCGTCTTCGCGGATCACGCCAGGCTGTGCGGTCGCGACGGCGACGATCACGTCGCTGCCGTCGTGTGCGCGCTGCGCGAACACGTCGATCCAGTCGGCGAACAGGCTGCCCGTGCTGTAGAACTTCCGCCCGTTCAGCACGAGCCGGCCGTTCTGTTCCGACACCTTCGTGATGGTCTGGCCGAGCGGAACGTCGCCGGCCTCCGACCATGCGTTGCCGACGAGCTGGCCGCTCGCGAACCGGTCGAACCATGTCGTGCGTTGCGGCCCGGGCGGAGTGTTCAGCCAGTCCTCGACGAACGCGAAGTGTCCGCGCAACGCCTGCGGCAGATTGGAATCGGCGGCGGCGAGCTCGATCAGCAGCCGGAACAACTGCGGCAGCGATGCGCCGGCACCGCCGTCGCGTACCGGCAGCCGTACCGCGCCGAAGCCGGCCGCCTTCAGCCAGCCGATCGCTTCGTGCGGCAGCTCACGGCGGCGTTCGCGTTCGGCGGTGCCGGCGGCGATGCGGTCGAATATCGGCCGGAACCGGCTCGCGAGTGCGTCGTAGTCGGTGCCGGTGGAAAGGTCGGTGTCTGCGTGCGACGAAGTCATGCGGATTTCCTCGAAAGGCGGGGCCGTTTGCGCCGGGAGGCCAGTATAGGAAGCGCGGGGCGGGCATTCCAATAACGGATTCGCAGATCGTTATCGTCGATGAGCATTACGCGGACCGGCCGCGGACACCCCGACGCTCGGGCATCGATTGCGACGCGGAAGCATGATGTCGCGTGCGTGATTCTCCATGTCGTTTGTGATCCGAAGGAATATCATTACGAGAATCGCTCGGTTTGCCGACCTGCAACGCGCTGCTAGATTGAATGCTTTCGCGATTCGACAGGAGAGCCCGATGTCAGAGACGAGCGCCACGATTCAGGAGCGGTCGGCCGATCAGAAACCGCAAGTGGCCCGAGTGATCGCCGACGACGCACAGGCGATCGCGGCCGCACATGCGCTGGCGCAGCGGCTTGCGGAAGGCGCCGCCGAACGCGATCGGGAGCGCCGGTTGCCGCGCGACGAGATCGAATGGTTCTCGCAGTCTGGGCTATGGGCGATCACGGTGCCGAAGGCATACGGCGGCGCGGGCGTATCGCATGTGACGCTCACCGAGGTGATCAAGATCGTCGCGGCGGCCGATGCGTCGCTCGGACAGTTGCCGCAGAACCATTTCGGGCTGGTCGACGTGATCGCACTGGTCGGCACCGACGCGCAAAAGCGCTATTTCTTCGCGGAAGTGCTGAGCGGCAAGCGGTTCGGCAACGGCTTCTCGGAGAAGGGCACGAAGCACGTGCTCGATCTGAAGACGCGCGTGCGCCGCGACGGCGACGACTATGTCGTCGACGGCACGAAGTTCTACTCGACGGGTGCGCTGTTCGCGCATTACGTGCCGGTGCTCGGTCTCGACGACGCACAGCACGCGTGGCTTGCGTACGTGCCGCAGCCGACGCCGGGGCTGACCGTGATCGACGACTGGTCGGGGTTCGGGCAGCGCACGACCGCGAGCGGCACGGTGGTGCTCGACGGCGTGCGCGTGCCCGCGTCGCATGTGCTGCCCGCGCAGCGCGTGTCGGATGAGCCGACGCTCAATGGCCCGCTGTCGCAGATCATCCAGGCAGCGATCGATGCGGGCATCGCGAAAGCGGCGATCGACGATACGCTGGCGTTCGTGCGCACCCGCACGCGGCCGTGGGTCGACAGCGGCGTCGAACGGGCGGCAGACGATCCGCTGATCCTCCGCGAGATCGGCCGTCTGCACATCCAGCTTCATGCGGCGGAAGCGCTGCTCGAACGCGCGGCGCGCGCGCTCGACGAGATCGGCGCGCGCGGCACGGTGACCGACGACGATGTCGCGCGCGCGTCGGTTGCGGTCGGCGAAGCGAAGGTGCTGACGACCGAGATCGCGCTGCTCGCGGGCGAGAAGCTGTTCGAGCTGGCCGGCACACAGTCGACGCTGGCCGAGCACAATCTCGACCGGCATTGGCGCAACGCGCGCACGCATACGCTGCACGATCCGGTGCGGTGGAAGTATCACCTCGTCGGCAACTACTACCTGAACGGCGTGCGTCCGGCGCGCCATGCGTGGAATTGAGCTGCTCGCGATCCGGTTGATAGCGGATTGCGCGTTCCGCAAGTCGCCGACGGTGGCCGTGATGTGTGGATGATCGGTTGTTTTTTTTGGACCGGAGCTGCGCGCTGGCTCGCCTCCCGGAGCAGGCAAGCCGAATGCGGATCCACGCTTCACGGCTTGCCGCGGTGACGGACGAACGGCTCGTGGCGGTGAACGGAGTTCGACACCGCCGCTGACAGTCCGGTCCGGGCACCCGCCCTTCGCGCGTCAGTACGCCGAATCGCTGCCGCCCTGATCGGTGACGATCGCCACTCCCGAGCTCGTGCCGAGCCGCGTCGCGCCGGCCTCGAGCATCGCGAGCGCGGCCGCGCGGTCGCGCACGCCGCCCGATGCCTTCACGCCGAGGTCCGGCCCGACCGTGCGGCGCATCAGCGCGACATCCGCGAGCGTCGCGCCGCCGTGACCGAACCCGGTCGACGTCTTCACGAACGCGACGCCGAGATCGCGGCACATCTCGCACACGCGCACCTTCTCGTCGTCGCTCAGCAGCCCCGTCTCGAGGATCACCTTCAGCGGCACCGCGCCGCATGCGTGGTGCACGGCTGCGATGTCGGCCTTCACGTCGTCGGCACGGCCGCTCTTCAGCGCGCCGAGGTTGATCACCATGTCGATCTCGCCGGCGCCCGCCGCGATCGCGGCCGACGCCTCGAATGCCTTCGCGGCCGACAGCCCCGCGCCGAGCGGAAAGCCGACCACCGCGCAGACGAGCACGCCGGTATCGGCCAGCTCGCGTGCGGCGAGCGGCACGTTCGCCGAATTCACGCAGACCGAGTAAAAGCGATGCTCGGCCGCCTGGCGGCAGAGTTCGCGGATCTGCGCGTCGCTCGCGTCGGGCGCGAGCAGCGTGTGATCGATGGTTTGGGCGAGTTGGGCGTTGGAAAGCGGCATGTTTCAGGACTCCACGGATCGTGTGCCGGAAAGGCACACGGAAAGTTGATGTTTTCACATCGGTTTGTTACAAATACGACATTCCGGCCAGGCCCGCGCGCCCGGCACGACGAGCGACGAGTGCGAATGGCAGGCAGGATACAGGCATGGAAACGAAGAAGGGTGAACGGATCAAGACGCTGATGAACGTGCTGCAAGGGCAGAACGCGATTCATCTGAGGGAAGTCGCCGAGCTGTTCGGCGTGTCCGAGATGACGATCCGCCGCGATCTCGCGGACAACCCGCACGGCCTGAGCCTGATCGGCGGCTACGTGACGCGCCATTTCGCCGCGCAGCGCAGCGACATCGGCGAGTACCTGATCAGCGCCGAGAACAACCGGCAGACCGAGGAAAAGCGCCGCATCGGCAAGCTGGCCGCGCAGTTCGTGACGACCGGCGACACGATCTTCGTCGACTGCGGCTCGACCACGCCGTTCATCGTCGACTTCATTCCGGACGACCTCGAATTCACGGCCGTCTGCAATTCGCTGAACGTGTTCGCGAAGCTGCAGCAAAAGCCGCATTGCAGCGTGATCCTGTGCGGCGGCGCGTATCACCGCAAGAACATGGTGTTCGAGTCGGTCGCCGAAACCGGCATCCTCGACACGGTGCGCGTGTCGAAGGCGTTCATCTCCGCGGCCGGCGTGAGCGACCGCTGCGGCGTCACGTGCTTCAACTTCCACGAAGTCGACGCGAAGAAGAAGGTGATGGCGCGCGCGCAGAACCGCTTCCTGATCGTCGACCACACGAAGTTCGACGAAGTGCGCGCGGCCTATTTCGCCGAACTGACCGACTTCAACTACGTGATCTCCGACGGGCAACTGGGCAGCCGCTACGAAACGGCGATCCGCGAGCACGGGATCGCGCTCGTGACCTGACGCAACGCGGCCGCGCATCGCTTCACGCATCGCGTGCTTCCGCCGCGCTCAGGTAGCCGGTCACCACGTCGAAGCGGCGCGTCGCGCCCGGCGCGAGTGCCGCGACATGGCCTTTGCGGCGTTCCGCTTCATACCCCTCCGGCTCGCAGGTCGACGGCAGCGCGAACGCGGCGACCTGCTGGTCCGCGTTGTGCAGGATCCAGCGCGTCGCATGCGGGAACTGTTCGGGGCGGTACGCGGTGTGGAATGCGGCGCCGTCCGGATGCGCGAGCAGGAAATGCGCGACGCCGTCTGCATCCGTTTCCGCACCGTCGATGAGAAACACGATCTCGGGGTCGTACAGCGCGGGCGTATCGAGTGTCGTGAGCCGTTCCGGTTCGCGTGCGAGCGTGGCCGTATAGTCGCGCCACGCGGCGGTCGGCTTCACGTGTGCGGGCACGCTTTCGCGCAATCGCAATCCGCCGCGCGGCAGCGATTGCACAAAACGGCCGCCCGGCACGTACGCATAGTTCAGGTGCGCCATGTACATCAGGTCCATCGGCGTGCCGCCGAGATTCGTCACGTCCATCGTGATCGTCATCTGCGCGTCGTGTTCCGCGAGCCGTACCGACGGACGTGCGACGTAGTGACTGCCGAAACCCTGCACGTATTCGTATTCGCCGGTCACTTCGACCGTTGCGCCGTGCGCATCCGTGCCGACGATCAGGCTTGCGCGATCCATCGGCGCGCACGGCATCTCGCCGTGCAGCGCGTGCGTGTCGTCCGGGCCCGGGCAGCCGTTGCGCAGCAGCCCGCTGTGGAACATGAAGCAGCCGTAGGTATCGATGATCGACGCCGCGCGCTTCGGCTGCCGGAACATGTGCTTCATCGTCAGGTCGCGGCCGTCGAACGCGGCGGCCCAGATCATCTGGCCGAGATACGGCAGCACGACGACGTGGCCGCGGCGGTTCTCGAGCTTCAGCGCCTCGACGCCGGACGGATACGCGAACGCGGTGACGGTGATGCCGTCGGTGCGGTACAGCGTGCGCGGCATGTCGCGGAAGTCGTCGCGCCGCAGTTCGATCTCGCCTCGCATGGTTACGCTCCCGACGTGGTGCGCGTCGCCGCGTAGCGCGCGGCCGTTTTGCCGTCGGCCGCCGCGTCGGGCGTCGCGGCCGGCAGGTGGCGCAGGCAGTAGAAGCCGTAGTAGACGATCACGACGAAGCATGCGAGCGGCACGGCGAACGCGAGCTGCATGTTGCCGCCGGTATGGTCGGAAATCAGCCCCTGGATCAGCGGCACGACCGCGCCGCCGACGATGCTCATCACGAGGATCGAGCCGCCGTATTCGGTGTCCTTGCCGAGGCCGTCGATCGTGAGGCCGTAGATCGTCGGCCAGCACGGGCCGAGGAACACGCTTACGCATACCGCTGCATAGACGGCCGTGATGTTATGCACGCTGATCGTGTACGCGAGCAGCGCGATGCACAGGATGCCGTAGACGATCAGCACCTTGGCCGGGCCGACGCGCTTCATCACGAGCGTCGCGACCAGCTTGCCGACGAAGAACGCGAAGAATGTCGCGAGCAGGTAGCGCGAGGCGCCGCGCTCGGTCAGGCCGCCGATCTGCATCGCGAGCCGGATCGTGAAGCTCCACACGCCGACCTGCGCGCCGACGTACAGGAACTGCGCGACGATGCCCGCGACGAAGCGCCGGTTGCCGAACAGGCGCGCGAGCGTGCCGCGCGCGTCGATCCGGTGCGTGGCCGCGCTCGGCCCGTTGCCCTTGCAGGCCGGGTAGGGCGTGAGCGCAAACACGATGAACACCGCGACGAGCACGACGATCAGCCATTTGTACGGCTCGAGCGTGGCCTGGATCATCGCGAGCTGGTGCACGTGCGCATCGGCCGCCGACATCGCCGCGAGCTGCGCATGCGACGCGTCGCCTTCCTTGAAGATCAGGAAGCTGCCCATGTACACGCCGGCCATCGCGCCGAACGGGTAGAACGTCTGCGAGATGTTCAGCCGCCGCGTGCTGGTGTCGCGCGGGCCCATCAGCGTCGAATACGAGTTCGACGCCGTTTCGAGGAACGACAGGCCCGCGGCGATCACGAACAGCGCGACGAGGAACATCCCGTACTTCGCCATCGACGCAGCCGGGAAGAACAGCAGGCAGCCGGTCGTATAGAGCAGCAGGCCGACGAGGATCGTCGTCTTGTAGCTGAACTTCTTCACGACGGTCGCGGCGGGGATCGCGAGGAAGAAGTAGCCGAGATAGAAGGCGGACTGCACGAACGCCGATTCGAAGTCGGACAGGAAGAACGATTTCTTGAACTGCGCGATCAGCACGTCGTTCAGGTTCGCGGCGGTGCCCCACAGCGCGAACAGGCAGCACAGCAGCGTGAATGCGAACAGCGGTGTGCGGGTCAGGTAATAGCCGTCGGGTGTGTGTTCGATTCTGGCTCGGCTCACGGGTGTCTCCTTCCCAATTGTCTCGTCGATGAAGGCGCCGGTCAGAGGCCGGCGTCGCGGAGGAAGCGTTCGAACGTCGCGGCGTCGGCGTACGACTTCTGCGTGCCGAGGCCGGTGACCGAATGCGCGGCGTACGCGGATGCGTGGCGCATCGCGTCGATCGCGTCGTGCGACGCGGCATAGCAGCGCGCGAAGCAGCCGATATACGCGTCGCCGGCGCCCGTCGTATCGCGCGCGTCGACCGGTACGCCGGGCACGTGCTGTACACCGTCGCGCGACACGAGCAGCGAGCCCTTGTCGCCGAGCGTGACGAGCACGTGCTTCAGGCCGCGCGCGACCAGCGCTTCGGCGGCGCGCGCCGCGGTGTCGCGCGAATCGACCGGCATGCCCGACACGATCGCGAGTTCGGTTTCGTTCGGCACGAAGAATTCGACGGAGCGGATCCGCTCGAAATCGAGGTCGGCTACCGCAGGCGCGGGGTTCAGCAGCACGGGGATGCCGTGCCGCGCGCCGAACGCGATCGCGTGATAGACGGTGTCGAGCTCGATCTCGAGCTGCAGCACGATCAGCGCGCATTCGGCGAGCATCGGCGCGGCCGCGTCGATGTCGGCTGGCTTCAGGTGGCGGTTCGCGCCCTTGACGATCAGGATGCTGTTGCTCGAATCGGGTTCGACGAAGATCGGCGCGACGCCGCTCGGCACGCCGGCGACCTTGCGCACGTGCGTGGTGTCGATCCCTTCGCGCTCGAAGTTGCGGATCGTGTTGTCGGCGAACACGTCGTCGCCGACCTTCGTCACCATCACGACGCGCGCGCCGAGACGTGCGGCCGCGACCGCCTGGTTCGCACCCTTGCCGCCGCAGCCGAGCTCGAAGTTCGGTGCTTCGAGCGTTTCGCCCCGGGCGGGCATGCGCGCGACATAGGTCACGAGGTCGACCATGTTGCTGCCGATGACGGCGATTGTCTCCATCTGCGTCTCTTCCTTGGTATGGGGTGCGCCGCATGCGCGGTCCGCGGCGGCTTGCTACGAGTGATAATAAAATCACATTAAATGTGAAAATGCAATCTTCTGATGTTAGTCGTGTCACTATTTGGGATGAGGGCGTACGGTGGTTTTGCTGACGGGAGCCGGCCTGTCCTTCCGCGACCGCCGGCCGATTCGTCTGGTCAGACTGGTCGGATGGTTTGGTGCATGGACGCGCGCCGCGAACGGGCAACCGCGGCGTCCGGCATCGATTCATGCACCGAAATGAGGAATGCATTTCGGCATGCTCGGCGGCTATTGCCGACAATTGAAGGGTGAAGCGGGGGTGGCCCGGTTTTTGCTGAAGTGGGCATGGCCGCGCAACGGTTGCGCGCTGCCCGACGACAGACGAGACAAGGAAGACTCACCGTGAATTCGATCACCCGACCGTTCCCCCGACGCGCATGGCTGGCTGCGCTGATCGCCGCGCCCGTGATGGCGCTGTTTGCCGCCGCGCCCGCGCGCGCCGACGCGCTCGACACCATTGCGAAAAGCGGCGCGCTGCGCGTCGCGGTGCCGGAGGACTATCCGCCGTTCGGCTCGGTGGGTACGGACATGCAACCGCAGGGCTATGACATCGACATGGCCGAACTGCTTGCGAAATCGCTCGGCGTGAAGCTGAAGCTGGTGCCCGTGAACAGCGCGAACCGGATTCCGTATCTGACGACCAACAAGGTCGACATGGTGATCTCGTCGCTCGGCAAGACGCCGGAGCGCGAGAAGGTCGTCGACTTCTCGACCGCGTACGCACCGTATTTCCAGGGCGTGTTCGGGCCGGCCGACGTGAAGGTGAGCACGCCCGCCGACCTGAATGGCAAGACGGTCGGCGCCACACGCGGCGCACTCGAGGAGATCGCACTGTCGCAGCTCGCACCGAACGCGACGATCAAGCGCTTCGAGGACAACAACGCGACGATCCAGGCGTTCCTGTCCGGGCAGGTGCAGTTGATCGCGGCCGGCAACATCGTCGCAGCGGCGATTCTCGCGAAGAATCCGCCGCGCCGGCCCGAGGTCAAGTTCGTGATCAAGAATTCGCCGTGTTTCGTCGGCGTGAACAAGAACGAAGCACGCCTGCTCGCGAAGATCGACGACGCGATCGCGCATGCGAAGCAGGACGGCACGCTGAGCGCGATGTCGAAGAAGTGGCTCGGCCAGCCGTTGCCTGCCGGCCTGTGAGCGAGCGCCGCCGTGCCTGCGATGGCGCGGCGATCGTCGTCTGAACCCGATTCTTCCCATCTGTCATGAGCTATCAGCTTCGATTCGGCGAGCTCGCCGAATACGCCGGCATGTTCGCGAGCGGCGCGGCGACTACGTTCGCGCTGACCGCCGTCGCGACCGTGCTCGGTGTTTCGATCGGCGTGCTCGGCGCGGCCGCGTACAGCGCCGATGCGCGCGCGGCCGTGCGGCTGCGCCCGTTGGTCGGCGCGTACGTCGAGGCGATTCGCAATACGCCGTTCGTCGTGCAGCTATTCTTCATCTTCTTCGGATTGCCCGCGCTTGGCGTGCACATCGACGAATATACGGCCGCGATTCTCGCGATGACGCTGAATCTCGGCGCGTACTCGGTCGAGATCGTGCGCGCGGGTGTCGCCGCGGTGCCGAAGGGGCATCTCGAGGCGGCCGCCGCGCTTGCGATGTCGCGCGCGCAGATGCTGCGCCACGTCGTGTTGCCGCAGGCGCTCGCGAAGGTGTTTCCGGCGCTCGCGAGCCAGATCGTCATCACGATGCTCGGCTCGGCCGTCGTGTCGCAGATCTCGGTGGCCGATCTCACCTATGCGGCGAGCTATATCCAGTCGCGCAATTTCCGCTCGTTCGAAACGTATTTCGTGATCGCGCTCGCGTATCTGGCGATGGCGCTGCTGCTGCGCGCCGCGCTTGGCTCGATGGGGCGCCGCCTGTTCTCCCGCCGTGTGCGAGGTGCGCGATGATCGATTTCACGTTCGGGCAGATTCTGGCAAACCTGCTGCTCGCCGCACGCTGGACGGTCGTGCTGTCGATCGTGTCGTTTCTGTCCGGTGGTCTCGTCGGCCTCGGGTTGCTCGTGATGCGCGTATCGAACTCGCGCGTGCTGCGCAGTTGCGCGAAGCTGTATATCGAGGTGTTCCAGGGAACCCCGTTGCTGATGCAGCTGTTCGTCGTGTTCTTCGGCCTGCCGCTCATCGGTCTCGATGTGTCGCCGTGGATTGCGGCCACGGCCGGCCTCACGTTCTTCACGAGTGCGTATCTCGCGGAAATCTGGCGCGGCTGCGTCGAGGCGGTGCCGAAAGGGCAGTGGGAGGCATCGGCAAGCCTCGCGATGAGCTACGTCGAGCAGTTGCGTCACGTGATCCTGCCGCAGGCCGCGCGCATCGCGATCGCGCCGACGGTCGGGTTCGGCGTGCAGGCCGTGAAGGACACGGCGCTGGTGTCGATCATCGGCTTCACCGAGCTGACCAAGGTCGGCGTCGCGATCTCGAACGCGACGTTCCGCCCGTTCGTCGTGTACGGGCTCGTCGCACTCATCTATTTCGCACTCTGTTATCCGCTTACCCGTTACGCGCGCACGTTGCAAAGGAGATGGAATGCCGCTCGTTGAAACCCGTGGTCTCGAAAAGAATTTCGGTACCCATCATGTGCTCAAGGGCATCGATTTCTCCGTCGAACGCGGGCAAGTCGTGTCGATCATCGGCCGCAGCGGCTCGGGCAAGAGTACGCTGCTGCGCACGCTCAACGGGCTCGAGAGCATCGACGCGGGCACGATCGCGATCGACGGCGAACGCGTCGACGCGCGACACGCGGACTTGCGTGCACTGCGGCTCAAGGTCGGGATGGTATTCCAGCAATACAACCTGTTTCCGCATCTGAGCGCCGGGCAAAACGTGATGCTCGCGCAGTCGGTCGTGAAGAAGTCGCATCGCCAGCAAGCGCGCGCGATCGCGGAGCTGATGCTCGAGCGGGTCGGCCTCGGCGACAAATTCGACGCGTTTCCGGAACAGCTGTCGGGCGGTCAGCAGCAGCGCGTCGCGATTGCGCGCGCGCTCGCGATGAAGCCGAGCGTGCTGCTGTGCGACGAAATCACGTCGGCGCTCGATCCGGAACTGGTCGGCGAGGTGCTGGGTGTCGTCGAGCAGCTCGCGCGCGACGACATGACGTTGATCATGGTCACGCACGAGATGAACTTCGCGCGCGCGGTGAGCGACAAGGTGGTGTTCATGCATCAGGGCAGGGTCTGGGAGAGCGGGACGCCGGAGGAGATCTTCGCGCGACCGGGGACGGTGGAGTTGAAGCGGTTCCTTGGAGGGCTTCAGAAGACGGAAGAGTTCGCGAGCTGACGGCGGTCCGCTCCGATCCGCGGATGTTCGTGATGGCGCTTGATCTGCTCAGGACCGCGGTGGCGTGTTGCTCGCGTCGCACGTGAGTTCGCTCGGCGCGGCCGTCACGCCGAGCGCGATCGAGCGCCTGTTCGCGTTCATGGCGCCGCAGGCGTGGTGGTCGCTGCTGCGAGGATCCCGAGATCGGCGTCGAGAAAAATTCGCCCGGCGCGCTGCAAGTCCGGATCGGACGCGAACGTATCGGGCAGCCGGTGCGACTTCGTCGCGAGTACGAGGTCGTGTGCAACGGACACATGCGATGCGTGCGCATGCAACCACGGCTCGGTGCAGCGTTCGTTCGTGACCTGCACGAGCCAGTGCGCGCTGCGCGCTTCGTTGTCCGCATAGTCCGGCAGCGTCGTCGCGTAGACGAAATCGTGCGCCCATACGGCGAGCTCGATGGCTGGCCATAGCGGTTCCGTGCGATACGGCGCGAGGTGTGCGAACAATTCCGCCAGGTGCGCGAGCGTGTGGTAGAAACGCTGCGGCTCGCTGTATGCACGCTCGACGAGCGGCCAGACAGCGGCCGTGCCGAAGCAGGCGTCGCAGGATGCGCGCAGCGTGCGCGCGAGGTCGGAGGTGAGCGTGTTCATGTCGACGATCGTTTCGGGCAAGCGCTGCGCGCAGCATAACAAGCGCGGCGGCGCGTGCCGTTTCTACACGTTGACGGTACCGCGCCCGAGTTCGATCACGCGCCCCCCGACACCGATTTCGCCGTTTGCGCCGACCGACAACCGCAGCCGGCAAGGCCGGCCGACGGTATCACCCTGCTCGACCTGAAAGGCCGCAGGCAGATTGTGTTTGGCGGCAAGCAGCCAGCCACCGAGGTTTGCGCAAGCCGATCCGGTGCCCGGGTCTTCCGAAATGCCGCCGCCTTGTTTCACGAAGAAATAGCGGGAGACCACTTTCCCAGGGCGCTCGGCGTCGAACGCGAACACGTAGGCGGTCTTGCGGCCGAGGCTGCTTTTCGGCCAGATGTCGAGGCACGCGCTGTCGGGCATCGCGCGGCGCACGGCGTCGGTGTCCTTGAGTGCGACCAGCAGTTGATCGGCGCCTGTATCGACCCAGATCGGGGGCGCGAGCAAGTCGTCTTTCGTCAGCCCGAGCAGTGCCGCCGTTTGGGCATCGGGCAACTCACACGCTGCCGTCTTCGGCACGCCGACGTGCGGCGCGATGAACGTCCACACGTCGTCGTGCGCATTGACGTTGACAACCCCGGCCTTGAACTCAAGCGCGAGGTCATCGCCTGCTTCGAACAGGTCGCGCACGACATGCGCGGTGCCGAGCGTCGGATGGCCCGCGAAGGCCATTTCATACCCCGGCGTGAAGATGCGGACCCGCGCATGCGCGCGGTCCGACGGCAACACGAAGGTCGTTTCGGACAGGTTGAACTGCACGGCGAGTGCCTGCATGGTCGCGTCGTCCATGCCTCGCGCATCTTCGAATACGCAAAGCGGGTTGCCGCCGAACGTGGCTTCGGCGAATACATTCAGCAGGCGGAAGGCATACGTGGTCATTTGGATCTCGCGTGGAGGCGGCAATCACCGTATCTGGGCAGCATGGATGCGGACTGTACGCGTCGGCGAGCAGCACATCGTGCGCTTCGTTCAATGCGTCGGCAGCCACGCGGCGTTGCGTCGCTCAGCCCTGTTTGTCGAGTGGCGCAAGCATCGCCTGCATGTCGGGATGCTTCAGGACTTTCCTGTACTCCGCCGGACTCAATGCGTCGATCAATACGCGGCCGCTCACGTCCGCCTTGATGTACTCGACCGCGAGCAGCGCAATGACCGGATTGGTCGTCAGCGTCGCCTGATCGGGTGAATGATCGCCGAACTCTGCCGCTACTGCCTCGGTGTTGTCCGCCACCGCGACGGCGAGCCGGCGTCCGGAAAGCCTGAGCCTCGCGCTGGCGCCGCATTTGGCCATATCGTAGTGGCGCGGCCCGTTGAGCGTGCGATTGCCGTAAATCGCCACGTGCGTATCGACGCCCCGCGCCGCGGCGGCCTCAAGCAGCGGCCCCAGGTCGTCGATTTCCTCGTCCCAGACGCCCGCGACTATCTGCGTCTTCGCATTGACGATGACGCGCGCGAAGGCACTGGCGATCGCTTCCCGTCCGCTCAACGACCAGACCAGCCCCGGCTCCTGCTGCACCGGAAGCCGATCGAGCGCGCCCGCAGCGAGTTCAAGATCCGCATTGAAGCGCGTGCGCAATTCTTCGAGCAACGAGCGGTGAGGCACGGCCGCATAGCGGACGGGTTCGGACCGATTGACGAGCACCGCCCCGCGCGCTTCCAGGCGCGTCAAGGTTTCGTAGATCTTGGAGGGCGGCATGCCGGCGCGCCGGCCGACTTCCGCGCCCGTCAGCGCGGCTTGACCGACGAGTGCCGCGTAGGCCTGCGCCTCGTATTGGGTAAATCCAAGCCGGATCAACGACGTGATCAGCTCCGTGTTTTCGCTCATGTGTATTGGCTCCGGCTCCCACTCTTGCGACGATCTTCATGGGATTCCTTGATTAACTACCGGAGTAGTATACAATCGCCGCAACTTACTACCCAAGTAGTAGGTGATATTCCTGAACCTTATCGGAGGGATCTTCAAGATGCGTCAACGGATCAGCACCGGCTCCCCGTGGGAGCCTAAGGTTGGCTACTCGCGTGCAGTGGTCGTCGACAACACCATCTACATTTCGGGAACGGCGGGCAAAGGAGCAGACGTTTACGCGCAGACACGCGACGCGCTGGCGACGATCGAACGCGTGCTGGCAGACAGCGGGTTCTCGTTGTCGGACGTCGTCCAGAGCCGCCTGGTGGTCGCCGACTTCGACGATTGGGAGGCCGCGGCGCGCGCGCATGGAGAGATCTACGGCGATATCCGGCCGGCGTTTTCGCTGGTGCATGCGCTTCCGTTTGTCGATCCGGAGATCCTGGTCGAAGTCGAGGCGATTGCGGTCAGGACCGGAGCATGACCGTCGCGGGCGAACGCGTGCCGCTGTCGCGTGCTGCGACCGCGGCGCTTGCGCTGGCGGCGGGCGTGGCGATCGCTAACGGCTATGCGTTGCAGCCGTCGCTTTCCGTCATCGCGAGCGGGTTCGGCGTACCCGCGTCGCGCATGGCGGCTCTCGCCTCCGTGACGATGCTCGGTTATCTGGTCGGCCTGGCGTTGCTGGTTCCGTTGGTTGACCGGTTCAGTCCGCGCACGCTCATTCCGGCGCAAATGGGCGCGCTCGCGTTGTTGCTTGCGTGCGCGTCGTGGTCGTCCGGGCCGCTCGCACTCGACGCCGGCTTCTTTCTAGTGGGGGCGGCCACGACGGTCGCCGCGCAATGCAGCGCCGTCGCCGGGAAACATGCGGATCGGCACCGGCGCGGCGGGGCCATGGGCGCCGTGTCCGCGGGGATTTCCGCCGGTATCTTGCTGAGCCGCTTCGTGGGCGGCGTGTTGTCGCAATGGTGCGGGTGGCGCGGAGCATTGCTCGCGCTGGCCGGATGCGTTGCGCTGGCTGCGATCGGCAGCGGTGTGCTGTTGCCTGGCGGCCGACCGGAAGGGCGTCCCGGCCATGCGGCCACGATCGGTGCCATTCCGCACTTGTTGCGCGCCAGCGTCCAGCTGAGGCGCCGTACCTGCGCCGGCATGCTGTGGTTCTTCGCATTCAATCTGGTGTGGGTCGGGCTCGCGCTTCGCCTGGCCGAGCCACCCTACAGCATGGGTGCCTCGGCGATCGGTGCGTACAGTCTCGCGGGTGTGCTCGGTCTTGGCGTGACGCGCGTTGCCGGAAAATTCACCGATCGATTCGGCGATCGCGCCGTGATCCGTTGCGGGCTCGTCGTGGCGGCCCTGTCGGCCTTGCTGCTGGGCGTTGCGCTCGGTCGTCCCGGATGGCTGGGTGTCGGGCTGGCCCTGTTCGATGCCGGCTGTTTCGCTGCACAGGTTGCGAACCAGTCGCGTGTCGTCGCGATTCAGCCGGCTCGGGCCGGCGCATTGAGTGCCGCGTATCTGACGCTCTACTACGCGGCCGGCGCCGCCGGTGCCGTGGCGGCGGGGGGGCTCAACGAACGGGTCGGGTGGGGCGCGATGATGATCGTCGCGGCGGCGGCAATCGTGGCGGCCGGGTGGGTAGGCACCGCATCCGCGAGGATCGATATGCCAGGAGAGCCGACTTCCGCCGGTTGAGTGCGGATCGGGCCTGCTCTCGCGATCGAACGAAATTTCATTTTTCATGCATGATCGGGGTTCTCCGATTCGTCAATGGCGATCCGCTCCCGGCGTTCAAATTTCCGCAACACCGGCGGATATTTTTTGCGCCGGAGCAGGCAGTCGCGCTTGAGCGTGCGCCATTTGCGATCGCAGGCGAACCTCGATTCACCCGGTTCCACGACAACGACGCCGTGCCCATGCATCACATGTCGGGTTCAGTGTCGCTCAGCGCGTGCAAATTGAAGCATGCAGGAGGAAGACATGGAATCCGACAGAAGGGTCTTGCATACCGACGGCGGGCTTGCAAACACACACACGAATACCGGCTCGCCGCAAGCCGTCCTTGCAACGATCGTACGCGGCGTGGAAGGCTTCCGGATCCCTGCCGAAACGGATTGGCTCGCGGCGAAGCAATATCTGACCGACAACGATCGACAGTGGAAATTCTCGGCGGTCCTGGTGGCGATCGTCGCGCGGCGCGAGCCGACGATCCTGCTGACCAAGCGTTCGTCGGGACTCAGCGAATACTCGTCGCATGTGAGTTTCCCGGGCGGACGTCCGGCGGATTCCGACGGCAGCATCGGCGCAACCGCGCTGCGCGAAGCGTTCGAGGAAATCCGCCTCGAGCCCGGCGCGATTCGGGTGGTCGGGTGCTTGCCGATTCATAAAACCAGAAAGCGCAATCACGCGATCTTTCCCGTGATCGGCATCGTGCCGGAATCGGCCGAATGGGAGGCGGCACCGGCCGAGGTCGAGGAGATCTTCGAGTTTCCGTTCTCCACGCTGCTGAATCCGGATCTGCCGCGGCAATACACCGACGGCGAACGCGCGGGCGCCTGGTACTGGGCGGATCAGACGCAGGACATCTGGGGCGTGACCGCGCTCATCCTGAAGTCGCTGGCAAGTTTGGTTCTCGATGCTGCGCGCGGCGAGCGTGTGCGCAGCGATTAGCTTCACCCACCGGACGGGCGTCCGGCAGAGGTCACGCATGCAGATTGCAGAAACGTCCGGCGACGAAGGATTCGAAGTCCCTCGTCGCTATCTTGCTGCCGTCGCGATTCTGGTCGGCGTATTCATGTCCGCGCTGGACAGTGCGATCGTCAATATCGCGCTGCCGACCATCGCGACCGACCTGCGCGAGTGCGCGGCGTCGATGGCCTGGGCGACCGTGGCGCGCGCGTATTCGCCGACCACGTCGTCGAGGTCGGAGGGGTTGACGTTGATGCCGTAGTCGTTGCTGGCGAGCCATTCGCCGGCATGTAGCTGGAATAGCGATTCATGGTTTGCTCCGTAGCCACGGCGCCCGGAATGGGCGCCGCGCGAGGTTCAGTCGTCCAGTTCCTTGCCGCTGCGGTCGCGCGTCAGGCCGACGGCGATGAGCGACACCAGGCCGCAGCCCATCAGGAACATGCCCACGGGCACATAGCTGCCGCCGTAGTGCGCCACCAGCGCCGTGGCGATCAGCGGCATGGGGCCGCCCACCAGGGCCGCGCCGATCTGGTAGCCCAGCGACATGCCGGTGTAGCGGACCGAGGCGGGGAACGCTTCGGCCAGCAGCGTGCCGATCATGGCGCCGTAGGTCGACCAGATCAGCGTGAAGCCCACCGCGATGGCCAGCATGGCGGCCGGCAGCGAGCGCTGGTTCAGTAGCCAGAAGTAAGGCATGACCCAGATCATGAAAGCGATGGTGCCGCCCACGAACACCTTCTTGCGGCCGATGCGGTCGGACAGGCGTCCGAAGTACAGCATGGAGGGGAAGGCGAGCAACGCGCAGACCAGCACGATGTTCAGCACCTGCGACTGCTGGAAGCCCAGGTTCATCATGTACGCGATCGAGAAGGTGGCGTACAGGAAGAAGGTCGAGGTCTCGATGACCTTGGTGCCCACGGCGATCAGCACTTCGCGCCAGTGATGCTTCAGCGTTTCGGCCAGGGGCACTTTCGTGGCCGCCTCCGAAGCCAGAATTTTCTTGAACGACGGCGTTTCGTCGACGCGGTTGCGCAGCCACATGCCCAGTACGACCAGCGCAACGGAGGCGACGAAGGGGATGCGCCAGCCGTAGGACAGGAACGCCTGCGGCGACATGGACGAGTTCAACGCGGAGGTAATGATGTTGCCCAGTGCCAATCCCAGCACGGCCCCTGTTTGCGGCACCGCGCCATACAGGCCCCGGTGTTCGCGCGGTGAGTACTCCACGGCCAGCAGCACGCCTCCGCCCCATTCGCCGCCCAGCGCCAGGCCCTGCATCAGGCGCAGGAGGATCAGCAGAATCGGCGCCCATACGCCAAGCTGCGCGTAGGTTGGGAGCAGGCCCATCAGCACCGTCGAGACGCCCATCAGCGACAGAGTGATCACCAGCGTTTTCTTGCGGCCGATGCGGTCGCCGATGTGCGAAAAGATGATGCCGCCCAGCGGGCGGATCAGGAAGGCCAGCGCGAACGAGGCCAGCGCCAGCAGCTGACTGGTGAGCGCGTCCGTAGCGGGAAAGAACAGTTTGGCGAACACGATGGACGACATCGTGCCGTACAGAAAGTAGTCATACCACTCGATGGTGCTGCCCACCACGCTTCCGAACAGCGCGCGGTGCCGTTCTGAATCCGTGATCAGCCGTTCCTTGGGTATGTGGCCGGAATGCACTGCGTCGAGGTTGCTCATCGTCTCCTCCGATTTTGTTTATCGCTTGTGGATGTTGTTTTGTGCGAGGCGCTCGTCGCGGCCGCCTACATGGATTCGGCCAGCAGGCGCGCGTAGTCTTCGGTGCTGGCTTCGCGGGGGTTGGTCCGGTGGCTGTGGTCGGCCAGCGCGCCCCGCACGATGCGCGGGAACAGGTTTTCGTCGACTCCCAGCGCGCGTAGCCCTGCAGGCAGCCCCAACGCCAGGGACTTCAAGCGCAGGGCCTCTTCGATCTGGTCGGCGCCGGCCAGATCCATGGCCTGGGCCAATCGCGCCATCTTGTCGCCGGCTACGACCGTCGGCGCGGCGCGGTTGTAGCGCACCACCGCCGGCAGGAAGATGGAGTTGAGCGTGCCGTGGTGCAGGCGCGGGTCGATCCCGCCCAGCGAGTGGCTCAGGCTGTGCACGCAGCCCAGACCTTTCTGGAAGGCCAGCGCGCCCTGCAGCGAGGCGCTCATCATGTTCGTCCGCGCTTCGGCGTTGCGGGGTTCTCGGGCGGCCGTCTCGATGTGACGCCAGGCGCGGCGCAGCCCATCCAGCGCGATGCCTTCGGCGGGCGGATTGAACGAGGGGGCGAGGAAGGTCTCGATACAGTGGGCGATGGCGTCCATGCCGGTGGCCGCCGTCAGTCCCGGCGGCAGGCCGAAGGTCAGCTCGGGATCGCAGATGGCGGCCTTGGGCACCACATGGGGCGACAGCACACCGACCTTGCGGCCGTCATCGAGGATGAGGATGGCGCCTCGGCCCACCTCGCTACCCGTGCCGGCGGTGGTCGGTACGGCGATCAGCGGGGCGGTGGCCGGGGTGATGTTCTGCAGGCCGCCTTCGATCACGGCAAAGCGGCGCAGCGGGCCTTCGTGGCGCGCGCAGACGGCGACACCCTTGGCCAGATCGATGGATGAGCCGCCGCCCACGGCGATGATGCCGTCACAGTCGCCGGCGGCGAAGGCCGCTACCCCTGCGCGCACGGCCGCCTCGGTGGGATTGGACGGTGTGCCGTCATAGATGGCGGCCTCGGCGCGCGCCAAGGCCTGGAGCGCGATATCGACAATTCCGCTGGCACGTACGCCCTTGTCAGTCACGATGAGCGGCCGGCGGATCCCGACCCGCTCGCATTCGTCCGCGAGAGTCCTGATGGCGCCCAAGGAGAACTGAATTTGAGTTATATAAGAAATCAGCGACATACTGCTCCCGTGAATAGTGTGTCCATCGCTAAAAACATTGCGAAAATTGAGTGATTCAGCTCGGATCGTACGGATGGAATGGGGTATGGGATACTGACAAAAATCCATGGCGATATAACTTTTAGGCAATACGGATGATTCCGTCACTGAACTCGATCATGTCCCGGCTGCATTCCAGGCAGTTGCGCTTGCTGATTGCGCTTGAAGAGCAGGGATCGCTGTTAGGCGCTGCCGATAAGGTTGGCCTGACCCAACCTGGCGCAAGCAAGGCGCTGAAGGAACTGGAAGCCACGTTCGGCGCGGAGCTGTTCACTCGCACCAACCGCGGGTTGGTGCCGACCGTTGCAGGGCGCAGCGCCGCACGATGCGCGCGTCTCATTCAGGCCGATCTGGAACACCTGCGCTTTGAACTCAACGCCATCGAGCGTGGGGTGGGTGGGCGCCTGCTGGTGGGAGCCATCATGGGTGCCGTGCCAGTTCTGATGGACGCCGTGTCGGAATTGATCGCGGTTCAGCCGGAGATGTCTGTAGAGGTCGTCGAGGACACCAGCGAGTCGCTGCTTGCACTGGTCAACAGTGGCCGCCTGGATGCCGCACTTTGCCGTAGCTCCGTCAGCAGCACGCCGCAGCTCTATCAGTCTTTGTATGTGAAGGATGAGTCGTTGGCCGTGATTGCCAACGTGTCCCATCCGCGCCTGGGCGGCGAACCCTTGACGTTGGCCGACTTGGCCGAAAGCAGGTGGGTGGTGTACCGCGCGAACATGCCGATGAGGCGGCTGCTCGAGCGAGAATTCCATGAAGCAGGCCTACCGTTTCCGGTCCATCTGATAGAGACCACTTCGGTGTTGGCCACGTTGTCGCTCCTGCATCGCAATGCCGCCTTTGTCGCCCTGGTATCGGTGGACGTGGCCAACTACTGTATGAGCCATAACATGGTGGGTGTCTTGCCATTGACACTGTACTCACGCAGCGAACCCTATGAACTGGTGTTCCGCGAAGGCGCACCGAAGACACCCGCTATCGAGTCGCTGGTGAGAGTGCTTTGCCCGGACGCAGCGGATTGAATCGTGCGTGCGACAGAGGCCAACTCGCCGCGATGGGTGCGTTGATATCGGTCAGCTGGCGTGTACGCAGCCGATGTTGCCGATGAGTCTGGGCTACCTCGAAGGTGTTCGCACGAACAAACGTCGGTTCGTCTGGGCGGCAACCGTCGATTCCATCCTCCAGAAGGTGGCCTGGCTATGTAAGGCTATTTCCGGGACATAACACCAGGTGTGGCTGACTGAAGTCGATACACCCGCTTGTCGCCGTGCTCGACTCAATGCGACGACACAAACACCGCGTCCTCGAACGCCTCCGGAATCGCGAAGCTGTCGCGCATGCGCTGCGTTTCCTTCGCCGGCGTCAGGCCGAACAGGCGCTTGAATTCCCGGCTGAACTGCGACGGGCTCGTATAACCGACCGCGTAGCCGGCCGCCTCGGCCGTCAGGTCCTGGCGCACCATCAGCAGCCGCGCCTGATGCAGGCGTGTCGACTTCAGGTACTGCATCGGCGACACCTGCGTGATCGCCTTGAAGTGGCTGTGAAAGCTCGGCACGCTCATGCCGGCCTCGTCGGCCAGTTGCGACACGTCGAGGGGCCGCGCGTAATCGGCATGGATCACGCGCAGCGACCGGCCGATCCGGCCGAACTGCCCGCGCATCGCGAGTGCGCTGCGCATCGCGCTTCCCTGTGCGCCGGTCAGTACGCGGAAATACAGCTCGCGAAGCAGCGCCGGGCCTAGCACCGCGGCTTCGAGCGGCTGCTGCATCGCCTCGACGAAGCGCAGCACCGACGCGTGCATCGCTGCATCCATCGGCGTCGACATCATGCTCCTGGGCGCCTGCACGTGTTCCGCCACGCCTTCGCGGTCGATCTGCGCCGCGAGTTCGGCGGCCATCGTGAAATCGAGGTGCAGATACAGCGCGAGAAGCGGGCGCTCGGGCGTCGCGTCGGTTTCCATGCTGAACGGGACGGGTACGGACACGGCGAGGTAGTGATGCTCGTCGTACAGATAGCGTTCGCCGCCGAAGTAGCCGCGCTTGCGGCCCTGGCACACGATCACGATGCCCGGGTCGTACAGCACCGGCGTGCGCGACAGCGCGCGGTTCGAGCGCAGGATGCGCACGCTCGGCAGCGCCGTCAGGTTGTAGCCTTCGTCGGGCGCCAGCGTGCGCAGCAGCGCGACCAGGCGTTTGCGGTTTCGCGGTGATGACGACAGTGACGAATGTCGGGTGGAAGAGGACTCGGCGCTCATAGTTTTATGCAAGAAAATCAGCGGAATCAGGCTTATTCGGCGTTGATCGTCAGACTAGTATGCATGCTTCAATCGACATTCGGGAGAAGCGAACATGGCATCCGGCAACCTCATGCTCATCACCGGCGTCAGCAGCGGCTTCGGCCGCGCGCTTGCACGGGAGGCGCTCGCGGCCGGCTACACGGTGGTCGGTACCGTGAGAAGCGCGCAGGCGGCGCGGGAATTCGAAGCGCTGGCCGCGCAGGCGGCTTTCGCGCGCGTGCTCGACGTGACCGATTTCGACCGCATCGACGGCATCGTCGCGGAAATCGAAGCGAATGTCGGGCCCGTCGACGTGCTGGTGAACAACGCCGGCTACGGGCACGAAGGCATCATGGAAGAAGCGCCGCTCGCCGAGATGCGCCGGCAGTTCGACGTGAACGTATTCGGCGCGGTCGCGATGATGAAGGCCGTCGTGCCGTTCATGCGCGCGCGCCGGCGCGGCCGCATCCTGAACATCACGTCGATGGGCGGCCACATCACGATGCCGGGAATCGCGTATTACTGCGGCAGCAAATTCGCGCTGGAAGGCATTTCCGAAACCGTCGGCAAGGAGCTCGAGCCTTTCGGCATTGCGGTGACGGCCGTGGCGCCCGGTTCGTTCCGCACCGACTGGGCCGGCCGCTCGATGGCGCGCACGCCGCGCTCGATCGCCGACTACGACGCGATCTTCGATCCGATCCGCAACGCGCGCGAGGAGAAGAGCGGCAAGCAGCCGGGCGATCCCGCGAAGGCCGCGCGGGCGATGCTCGCAGTCATCGCGGCGGAATATCCGCCCGCGCACCTGTTGCTCGGCAGCGATGCGCTGCGGCTGGTGCGGACCAAATTGTCGGCGCTGGAAGCGGAAATCCATGCGTGGGAGGCCGTGACGGTGTCGACCGACGGTTGACGATCGGCGCACCGGCATCGCTCGCATCGCGGGCGTTTATCTACCGCCAGTAGATGATCGGCAGTCGCGTCGCACCGTGGCGTCACGGTTTCACAATAAAGGCAGATAATGGCTGCCGGCCGTTACGCCGAGTTCGTCCACCTCACAGGAGTCAATCGCGATGCCATACGTCACTACGAAGGATAACGTCGAGATTTTCTACAAGGACTGGGGCCCGAAGGATGCACAGCCCATCGTCTTCCATCATGGCTGGCCGCTGTCTTCCGACGACTGGGATGCGCAGATGCTCTTCTTCGTTCAGAAGGGCTATCGCGTGATTGCGCACGACCGGCGCGGCCACGGCCGGTCGGCGCAGGTGTCGGACGGTCACGACATGGATCATTACGCAGCGGACGCGTTCGCGGTCGCCGAAGCGCTCGACCTGCGCAATGCGGTGCATATCGGTCATTCGACCGGCGGCGGCGAAGTGGCCCGCTACGTCGCGAAGCACGGCCAGCCGGCCGGTCGCGTCGCGAAGGCGGTGCTGGTCAGCGCGGTGCCGCCGCTGATGCTGAAAACCGAATCGAACCCCGAAGGCTTGCCGATCGACGTGTTCGACGGCTTCCGGAAAGCGCTCGCCGACAATCGCGCGCAGTTCTTCCTCGACGTGCCGAGCGGCCCGTTCTACGGTTTCAACCGGGCCGGCGCGACGGTGCACCAGGGCGTGATCCGGAACTGGTGGCGGCAGGGGATGGAAGGCAGCGCGAAGGCGCACTACGAAGGCATCAAGGCGTTCTCGGAAACGGATCAGACCGAGGACCTGAAGTCGATCACCGTCCCGACGCTCGTGCTGCATGGCGAAGACGACCAGATCGTGCCGATCGCGGATGCCGCGCTGAAGTCGATCAAGCTGCTGCAGAACGGCACGCTCAAAACCTATCCGGGTTATTCGCACGGCATGCTGACGGTCAACGCGGACGTGCTCAACGCCGACCTGCTGGCGTTCGTGCAGGCGTAACGGTATCGGCGGGCGATCCGGCAGCGCCGTTTGAAACGGCTGCCGGATCGCCTGCCGCATCCAATATGCGTTGCATTGCGATAGTCCCTGCCGAGTCCGTTCTCCGATTCCAGATCCCCGAGCCGACGGGCATCGGCCACATCCTGCCGCCGAACTTATCAATCGAAAGAAGTGCCGCGTTGCGAGCGTGAGTGTCATGCCTCATCGTTTTTGGAACTGCAATAAACAACGGGGCTGGATTGAAAAATGGAAATCCAGCCCCTGGCGCCGAATGTCGGTAATTTCCGGGTTATTTAAAGTTTATCGAATGGCAAAGCGGGTGGCCGGGGAACCATTCGCGCAATTATTGCCGTAGATAAACATATTTCTGTTTTCGGAGTATGCCGAATAAATCAACGGATAAACTTCCTTGGCGCTGAATGAATAGGCGCCGTCGCCAATGGTCACCAGCAGATTGCCGGTGGCGTCGGTTTCGATCTTGTCGATCTTGCCGGCCTTGCAAAGTGCCTGTGCGGAAGCGTACGAGGAGGCGAACATCAGGGCCGAGAAAAGCACGGTCGCAATCTTTTTCATGTTTTTTCCTAGGGTAATAATGAGTGGAGTAACGCGGTTTGGTGTCGCATGGCCATGCCCGGAACTACATGCCTGATTTTCCAGATCGCCGATTCTCGTGTGTCGAGAAGTCTGCGCTGGCCTGGTCAGGCAAAAAACTCGTGAGGATTAACATCTAAAATAATATTCATGCACCTCCGTTATCTCGTCGATTTGGAATTGCGATGTTGCGGCGCGGAACACAGGCTATTGATTGGATTCGATGGATTCCAATCGAATTAATTTATCGACTTCTTGGTTCGATAATTTTTATAATTAACTCTGTTTTCGTAAATTTTCGATGAGGCTGTTTTTGTTTATTGATTGCTGTGGGAATTTGAATAATCGGCGATGGATATTGATTCGCTGAAAAGATCGACGGTATCGACATCCATCCGCACGCTCGCGATCTGCGCCGCGAAGGCGGGCCGCGTGTCGCGAAACGCGGCGAGCGCATCAACTGCACCGGGGACTTGCGTTTGATATGTCCGTTGGCTTTCCGTTGCTTCCGTCGGCGTGAGGCTGCCGATACCGGCTGGACGAGATGTGCCGGTATATCGACCGGGCGCTCAGGGCGCGGTACCGGTATAACGGCCCGGGCGATGCCATGCGACGACCATCGCGCTCATGGCGACGGCGCTGATCGCAGACCAGCCGACGCGATCGGCCTGAATGACCAGCGTGGACGTCAGCAGGATCATCGCGTCGATACACACTTGCGTAATGCCGGCGTTAATGCCTCGCACGCGCTGCAGCCACAACGTGACGACACCGGTGCCGCCGACGCCCGCGCCGTGCCGCGCGAGCGCAAGAACGCCCATGCCGCACAGCGTGCCGCCCACCAATGCCGCGAACAGCGGGTTCACGAAGGCAATTTTCAGGGTCCGGGGCATCGCCGCGAGGGCGAACGTGATGCCGCAGCTCGCGATCGTCGATTTGATCGCGAAACGTGGCCCCATCACGAAGTGCGCGAAGATGAAGAACGGCAGGTTGACCAGCGTGAAGATCGTCCCCACCGATAACGGACAGAGGTACGAAACGAGCAGCGCAATGCCGGCGATCCCGCCGGTGACGAGTCCGGCCGCCTTGAGCAGGACGAGCCCGATAACCACGAAGGCCATGCCGACTATCATCCCGTAGATGTCTTCGAGCACGGAGTGCGGCGTTGCGCTTGTGTCGCGTGTCGGGATGGCGCCGGATACGGCGCCTGATTCGTGCTTCATGATGTCTGCAGCCACATCGGGACGGCGGATCGAATCCTCCCAGGTCGATCGCGCCGCGGGTTCCTGATACGTGCCGATGTCTCCTGGCGGCGCGCGTCAGCGCAGCTTACCCAGGCAAAATTATTTGGGCAAATAGCTCGAATGCGTACGGCGACTCGTCGACGGCGATACCTTCACGCGTCGCCGGTCCGATGATCGACGCGCGCGCGATGCCCGGCAGGATCGGGCCCGACAGCGGCGGCGTGCGCAGCGAGCCGTCGTCCGAAACGAAGAACCCGTTCATGCCGCCTGGTTCCTCGATCCACTTGTGTCGCGCGGCGTCGAGACACTGCTATCCGTTTTCCGTCCCTCCAAACAGCCCCCGTTTCGAAGAGCACCTTTCCACCGCAGGTGACTAACAGCGGAAAAACGGCTCATTACACTGCGCCCGTCGCATCGCCGAGAGATCTCGACGCGGCACGCATACGCAGCGCACAAGCGTTGCGACCGGCAAACGAAAGACTTTGGGGGGAAATCGTCATGAACAAGCGTTGGGGGATCATCGCGCCCGCCGCCTTGCTTGCTGCCGCCGCGCATGCACAAAGCAGCGTGACGCTGTATGGCAAGATCGAGGACGGCATCAACTACACGAGCAACGCACGCGGCCACGGAACCGTGCAACTGCAGAGCGGCTACGATTACGGTAGTCGCTGGGGTATCAAGGGCACCGAGGACCTCGGCGGAGGCTACCAGGCGATTTTCACCCTCGAGAGCGGCTTCGACGTCAACAACGGAAAAATGAGCCAGGGTGGCCGGGAATTCGGCCGTCAGGCCTTCGTCGGTATCGCGTCGGATCGCTACGGCACCGTGACGTTCGGCCGTCAGTACGATCCGAGCGTCGACGTTTTCTCGCCGCTCACCGCAAACGGCAATTGGACTGGCTATCTGTTCTCGCATCCGTATGACAACGACAACACGGACTACTCGTTCCGCGTGAACAACGCGGTCAAGTACGTGTCGCCCGTGTGGCACGGGATTACCGCGGAGGCGATGTATGGATTCAGCAACCAGGCGGGCGGCTTCGCGAACAACCGTCTGTATGGCGCCGCGCTGCAATATCAGCAGGGCGGGCTAACGGTCGGCGCGTCATATTTGAAGATCAACAACGCCCGCAATGCCGATTCGACCGGCGCGATTACCGGCGACAACACGTTCGACGCGTCGTCACAGCAGAACATCGGTATCGGCGTGAATTACGCGTTTTCGAATGCCCTCGTAGGGTTCACGTATTCGCACGTCGACGTCTACGATCCGACGTCGAACGCGTATTTCACCGGTACGACGCAACCGGCGGGCGGTGCGTGGAAATCGTGGAAATTCGACAACTTCGAGGTGAACGGGCTCACTTCACGTCCGCGTTCTACATCGGTGCGGCATACACGTACACGCAGGCTCGTGTCGCTTCGACGGTCGGTGCGTTCAATCCGAAGTGGCATCAGCTGAGCACGAAGTTCAATTACGACATGTCGAAGCGGACGTCGGTGTTCGTGGAAGGCGTCTACCAGCACGCGATGAACGCGCACACCGGAACCGACTTCGACTACGCATACGTTCCGGGCGCCGCCGATATCTCGTCGGGCCCGAACCAGTACGTCGTGCGGGTCGCGCTGCTGCATCACTTCTGAGACCGACGCCGTTCGCGGCTGCCGCACACCGTGCGACGGCCCCGATCCGCATGACGGACGCGATGGGCAATGTCGAGTGACGTCAGGATGCCTACAGATACCAGTCGAGCGTCTTCAGGATGCCCGTCTCGAAGGTTTCCGTCGGCTTCCATCGAAGTTCGCGCTCGAGCTTGCCTGCGTCGATCGCATAGCGGCGATCGTGACCGGGGCGGTCGGCGACGAAGTGCTTGAGGCGCGCGTGCGGCGCGCCCTGCGGCCGGCGCACGTCCAGCAGCGAGCAGATCAGGTCGACGATGTCGGCGTTGCGCCACTCGTTGCATCCTCCGACGTTGTACGTCTCGCCGACCGTGCCGCGCCGGATCACGGCATCGATCGCCCGGCAGTGATCGTCGACGTATAACCAGTCGCGGACGTTCGCGCCATCGCCGTACAGCGGAATGGGTACGTCGTCGACGCAGCTGCGGATCACCGTCGGGATGAACTTCTCGGCGTGCTGGCGCGGGCCGTAGTTGTTCGAGCAGTTGGTCGTCGTGACCGGCAGCCCGTACGTGTGGAAGTACGCGCGCACGAGATGGTCGGAGCCGGCTTTGCTGGCGGAATACGGCGAATTCGGCGCGTACGGCGTGGTTTCGGAGAACGGTGGACCGTCCGGCGCGAGCGATCCGTACACCTCGTCGGTGCCGATGTGATGGAAGCGGCGCTGCGCGTGCGCGTCGGCGTCCCGCCCCGTCATCCAGACCGTGCGCGCCGCGTCGAGGAGGGTCCAGGTGCCGACGACGTTCGCGCGGACGAATTCGCCCGGGCCGGTGATCGAGCGGTCGACGTGGCTCTCGGCGGCAAAGTGGACGATCGTGTCGATCGCATGGTCGCGCAGCAGGCTCTCGACGAGCGGCCGGTCGCAGATGTCGCCGAGCACGAAGCGGTGGCGGCCGGTGTCTTCCGAGCCGGCGAGATGATCGAGGCTGCCGGCGTAGGTGAGCAGGTCGAGATTGATGATCCGGACCTGCGGATCCGTCGCGAGCAGGTAGTGGACAAAGTTGGCGCCGATAAACCCGGCGCCGCCGGTGACGAGGACATGTTTCGGTCGATGGCTCATGAGGTTCGTTTCCAGGTATCGAGCACGTCGGCGAGCGCCGGGATCCAGCACGGCGCCTCGATGCCGAAATGCTCGCGAATGCGGGTGCAGTCGAGTGCGGAGTTCACCGGGCGCGGCGCCGGCAGCGGATAGGCGGCCGTGCGGATCGGGCGCACGAGCGGGATGCGATCGATGAGGCCGGCGCGCCGTGCCTGCCCGAAGATCGTCTCGGCGAAGCCGTGCCAGGTCGTGACGGGCGTGCCGCACAGGTGGTAGGTGCCCCAGCGCGTCGTGGCGCCCGTGCGGTGGCGATCCGCGATCGCAAGCAGCGCGTCGGCGACCGCGCCGGCGTGCGTCGGGCCACCATACTGGTCGGCGACGACCGCGAGTTCGTCGCGCTCGCGGCCGACCCGCAGCATCGTGCGCACGAAATTGCCGCCGTGCGCGCCGAACACCCACGCGATCCGGAGGATCAGGTGCGCATCCGGCAGCCGCTGGCGGACCGCTTCCTCGCCAGCCCATTTGGTGTGCCCGTAGACACCGAGCGGCGCGACGCCCGCCGCTTCGTCGTACGCGCCTTGCGCGCGGCCGTCGAACACGTAGTCGGTCGACAGGTGCAGCAACGGGATGCCGGCCGCGGCGCACGCATCGGCGAGCGTCGCCGGGCCGGCGCAATTGGCGCGCCATGCGGCGTCGGGTTCGGTTTCCGCGCGATCGACGGCCGTCCACGCGGCCGCATTGATCACGAGCGTCGCGCGGTGCGTGGCGAGCGCATCGCGGACAGCCTGCGGATCGGCGATGTCGAGCTGCGCGCGGGACAGCCCGATCGCCGGGCGCGTACCCGCGCGCAGCAGGAGTTCACGACCGACCTGGCCGAGCGCGCCGGTCACGACGATCGTCATCGCAGGGCTCCGTGAAGGTCGGGCGACGCCGGTGCACGGTCGCGCAGGCGCGGCTGTCGGCGATCCTTGTCGGACAGCTCGAACGGCACGTCGAGCGCGGGCCATTCGATGCCGATGTCGGGGTCGTCCCACAGCACGCCCGCATCCGACGACGGATCGTAGTACGCGGTGCACTTGTACGCGAAGTCGGCCTCGTCGGACAGCACGCAGAAGCCGTGCGCGAAGCCCGGCGGAATCCACAGCTGGCGATGCGACACGTCGTCGAGCACGGTGCCGAACCAGTGCCCGAGATGCGGCGAACCGGGCCGGATGTCGACCGCGACGTCGTACACGGCGCCGCGCGACACACGCACGAGCTTGCCCTGCGGATGCCGGAACTGATAGTGCAGGCCGCGCAGCACGCCGCGCCGGGAGCGCGAGTGGTTGTCCTGCACGAAGCCCGCGTCGACGCCCGCGTCGCGCAGCCAGGACTCGCGATAGCTTTCGACGAAGAAGCCGCGCGCGTCGCCGAAGCTCGCCGGTTCGATCAGCAGCACACCCGGCAGCGTCGTCTCGATGACGGACGTCATGCGGCGACCTCCTTGTTCAGCACGTCGAGCAGGTAACGGCCATACCCGCTTTTCGACAGCGCATGCGCGAGCGCTTCGAGCCGTTGCGAGTCGATCCAGCCGAGCCGGTACGCGATCTCCTCGGGGCACGCGATCTGCAGTCCCTGACGTGCCTGCATCACCTGGATGAAATTCGCCGCATCGAGCAGCGACTCGTGCGTGCCGGTGTCGAGCCACGCGTAGCCGCGGCCGAGGATCTCGACGTTCAGCTTGCCGTTCGCCAGATAGGCGCGGTTCAGGTCCGTGATCTCCAGCTCGCCGCGCGCGGACGGGCGCACCTCCTTCGCGAGCGAGACGACGTCGTTGTCGTAGAAGTAGAGACCCGTCACCGCGTAGTGCGATTTCGGGTCGCGAGGCTTCTCTTCGAGATCGATCGCCCGCCCGTGCTCGTCGAACGAGACGACGCCGTAGCGCTCCGGGTCGCGCACGTAGTAGCCGAACACCGTTGCGCCCGTCGTGCGCGCGGCGACGCGCTGCAGCAGCGACGACAGCGCCGGACCGTGATAGATGTTGTCGCCGAGCACGAGCGTCGCCGCGTCGTGTCCGATGAACGACGCGCCGATCACGAACGCCTGCGCGAGCCCGTCCGGGCTCGGCTGCACCGCGTACGAGAAATTCATGCCCCACTGTTCGCCGTCGCCGAGCAGTTGCCGGAACGCATCGAGATCGCGCGGCGTCGAGATGATCAGGACGTCGCGGATGCCGGCCAGCATGATCGTGCTGAGCGGGTAGTAGATCATCGGCTTGTCGTACACCGGCATCAGCTGCTTCGATACCGAATGCGTGAGCGGATGGAGCCGGGTGCCGGATCCGCCCGCCAGAATCAGTCCCTTACGGCCAGTCGCTGTGTGCATGATGTCCTCGCTGTGATGAAGAAGGGCGGGCCGTGTGCGCGTCAGCCCGGGTCGATGCGCCGGAACACGATCGCGAAGCCGGCCAGATAGACGGCCGCGATCACCGCGAAGCCGGCGGCGGTTGCGCGGTCCGGGTCGGCGATCGCGTGCAGCACGACCGACGCGATCGCGACGCCGACCAGCGAGCCGATCTGCCGGCTCGCGTTCAGCGACGCGGCGGCGAGATTCGCGTCCGCGGGGCCGGCCGACTGCATGACGACGAGATTCATCGCGGGGATCGCCTGGCCCGCGCCGAAGTTCGCGATGCAGACCGCGATCGCGAGCGCCGTGTAGGGCAGCGCCTCGATGCCGATCAGCGCGGCGCTGCCGAGCGTGGCGAGCGCGAGGCCCGCGAGCAGCGTGCCGCGCGGGCCGAGCCGCGCGCTCACGCGGGCGGACGCGAGATTGCCGATGCCGAACATCGCCATCAGCGGAAACAGCTCGAAGCCGGCACGCAGCGCGCTCGCGCCGCGCGTCTGCTGCAGGTAAAGGCTCAGCAGGAAGATTTCCGCAAGGATGCCGAAATTGATCGCGAGCCCGAGCAGGCCGCCCGCGACGAAGCGCGGGTTGCGCAGCAGTGCGGGCGACAGGATCCGGTGGCGGGCGCGACGTTCGCGCCACACGAATGCGGTGCCGGCAGCGAGCGTCGCGGCCGCGCCGGCGACGATGGCGGGCGAGCGCCAGCCGGCGCCCGGCCCCTCGATCAGCGTATAGCTGAGCGCCGCGAGCGCGAGCACGCCGAGCAGATGGCCGAACGTGTTCAGCGGGCCGGGATGGCGCGGCGAGTGCCCGACATGGCGGCGCGTGAGCCACAGTCCGGCCAGGCCGACGGGCAGGTTGACCCAGAAGATCCCGCGCCAGCCGATTACGTCGACGAGCACGCCGCCGACGCACGGCCCGATCGCCATCGCCGCCGATACCAGTGCGCCCCAGATGCCGATCATCCGCGTGCGCAGCGGCCCGGCCGGAAACGCCAGCGTGAGCAGGCTGAGCGAGCTCGGCATGAAGAGCGCGGCACCGACGCCCTGCAGCAGCCGCGCGGCGACCAGCATGCCGCTCGTCTGCGCGGCCGCGCACACCACCGACGCGGCGACGAACAGCGCGAGCCCGGCGACATAGATCGTACGCGGCCCGTAACGGTTCGCGAGCGCGCCGCCGAACAGCAGCAGCGCGGCGAAGCTGAGCGTATAGGCATCGACCACCCAGACGAGTGCCGTCAGCGACATGTCGAGACTCGCCTGCATCGCCTTCAGCGCGACGTTCACGATGGTCACGTCGAGCATCGCCATCACGAAGCCGCAGGCGAGCGCGACCATCACGCGCGCGGGCCGGGTGGCGTTCGCGCCGGTCGCGCCGGCAGCGGGGGCGGCATTCGTGCTCATGCGGCACGCCCGCCGAGATAGAGGCGCCGCATCTCGTCGCTGTCGAGCAGTTCGGCCGACGTGCCCGTCAGCGCAACGCGGCCCATCGTCAGCACCACGCCGCGATCGGCGATGCGCAGCGCCTCGAGCGCGTTCTGTTCGACCATCAGCACGGCGATGTGCTCGGTGTCGCGCATCCTGACGATCGCGTCGAACACCTCGTCGACCATCTTCGGCGACAGGCCGGCCGACGGCTCGTCGAGCAGCAGCAGCACGGGGCGCGGCATCAGCGCGCGTGCGAGCGACACGATCTGCCGCTCGCCGCCCGACAGTGCGCCCGCGGGCGACCGGTAGCGGCGCCGCAGCACCGGGTATTGCTCGCACAGCTCCTCGATCCGCGCTTCGCGCGGGAACGCGGACATCGCGTGGCCGCCGAGCATCAGGTTCTCGCGAACCGTCAGCGCGCCGAACACGTTGTCGGTCTGCGGAACGAAACCGATGTCGTACTCGCGGATCTTGCGGTGTACCGGCACGCGCGCGATGTCGCGGCCGTGCATCGTGACCGTGCCGGCGCGCGGCAGCACGAAGCCGGCGATGGCCTTGAGGAGCGTCGACTTGCCGCAGCCGTTCGGGCCGAGGATCGTGACGATGTCGACCGGCCCGACGGATAGCGATACCCCGTGCAGGATGTCGATGTCGGGTGTGTAGCCGGCGATCAGATCGCGGACGTCGATCATGACACCCCCAGCGGACGGCGCGCATGCGCGCGGCCCAGGTAGGCATCGAGCACGCGCCGGTTGCTCTCGAGTTCGGCGGGACGGCAGTCGGCGATCGCGGCGCCGCGATCGAGCACGATGCAGCGGTCGCACAGCTCGCGGATGAAGTGCATGTCGTGCTCGATCACGACGAGCGTGACGCCCTGTCCGCAGATGCGGCGCAGTTCGGCGACCAGCTCGCCGCGCAGGTTGGGGTGAACGCCCGCGGTCGGTTCGTCGAGCAGCAGCAGCTTCGGCTCGGTCATCATCGCGCACGCGATGCCGAGCAGCTTCTTCTGGCCGCCCGAAATTGCCGCGGCGCCGAGCTGCGCGACGTGCGCGAGCTTCAGCTCTTCGAGCAGCGCGGTAGCGCGTGCGCGGGTTTCGGCTTCCAGCGCGCGCGTCGCGCGACTGCGCAGCAACGCGGCGACCGGGCCGTGACGGGCCGACGACGCGGCCATCGCCAGTTCCAGCACCGACATGCGCGCGGGCATCGACGGCAACTGGAACGTCCGGCGGATGCCGAGCCGCGCGATCCGGTGCGGCGCAAGCGCGTCGATGCGGCGCCCGGCGAAGCGGATCGCGCCGGCCGCGACCGGAGCGAAGCCCGTGATCGCGTTGAGCGCCGTGCTCTTGCCCGAGCCGTTCGGACCGAGCAGCCCGACGATCTCGCCGTCGCCGACGGACAGCGTGAGGCCCGACAGCACCGTGTTGTCGCCGTAGCGTATCGTGACGCCTTCAAGCTCGAGCAGCGCGCTCATGGGTGAACCTCCAGTCGTTCCGGCACAAGGCCGCGCGGGCGCCACAGCACGCATGCGAGCAGCATCAGGCCGACGAGGCCGAGGCGCACCGCGCCCGCGAGATCGCTGCCGACGCCGAGCCAGTCCTTCAGAAACGGCGCGACCGCGTAGACCGCCTGCACGATGAGCGCGCCGGCCAGCACGCCGGCATGGCTGCCGAGCCCGCCGACCATGACGATGGTCCACAGCGCGAAGGTTTCGGATGCCACCATCGTGTCCGGGCCGACGTAGCTGATGTACCAGGTGAGGAGCGCGCCCGCGAACGCCGCGGGCAGCGCCCCCGCGACGCTCGCCCGGGTCTTCAGCGCGACCGGGTCGTAGCCGAAGCAGACGGCGAGCGCGGGCTCCTCGCGCATCACCTTCAGCGCGCGGCCGAAGCGGCCGGTGGTCAGCAGCCGGCATGCGGCGTATGCGACGGCGAGGCCGCCGGCCGCGACGGCGAGGAACGCGAGGTCGGCCCACGGCGCGCGCAGCCCGGGAAACAGCGGCGCGATGCCGCCGATGCCTTGCGCGCCGCCCGTCAGCCAGCCTTCGTTCAACGCGAACGTGCGCAGGATCTCGGCGATCGCGAGCGTCGCGATGCCCCAGTAGTCGGCCGACAGATGGCGGCCGAGCCGTGCGATGGCGACGGCCAGCACGCTCGCCGCGCCGGCCGCGAGCGCGAGTGCGGCCGGCAGCGGCCAGCCGAGCTGCGACGCGATGCCGGCGGCGTAGGCGCCGAGCCCCGCGAACGCGACGAAGCCGAAATTGACGAGCCCCGCATAGCCGGCCTGCAGGTTCAGGCCGAGCGCCATCGTCGCGTACAGGCACGCGACGGTCAGCAGATGGACGATGAAACTAGACACGACGCACCTCCCTGTCGAAGATTCCGTATGGCCGGAACACGAGTACGACGAGCAGGATCGCGAACGACACGGCGCCGACGTATTCGACCGGAAAGAACGCGAGCGGCCGGCCGACCAGCCCGCCGAAGTCGACGTCGAGCGCGGTCGTTTCGGCGAACGCGATCAGGAGCGCGCCGGCCGCCGCGCCGAGCGGATTGCCGAGGCCGCCGAGGATGGCGGCGGAAAACACCGGGATCAGCAACCCGTAGCCGAGGTTGACGTGCACGCTTTCGGTCGCGCCGAGCATCGTGCCGCCGAGCGCCGCAAGCACGCCGCTTGCGAACGTGATCACGTTGGTCACGCGCTGCGCGTCGATGCCCGTTGCGAGCGCGAGCGCGCGATTCGACGCGAGCGCGCGCATCGCCCGGCCGAGGCGGGTGCGGTACAGCAGCAGCGCGAACACCGCGAGCGCGACGGCGCCGCACGCGATCGAGCCCGCCTGCGCGGACGACATCGCGACGCCGCCGACCATCAGCGGCGGACGCACCGCCTGCGCATACTGCAAAGGCCGCGAGCCGGCGGTGCCGAGCATCAGCGCGACGGCGAGCAGCGATACGGCGAGCGAACCGATCATCGCGACCGCGCTGCCCGAGCGCAGCAGCCGCGTGAACACGAACAGGTTCAGCAGCGTCGCGGCAAGGCCGACCAGCACGCACGACACGGCGGTCGCGAGCGCGAACGGCAGGCCCGCGCGTTCGAACCCGAGGGTCGCGAACGCACCGATCATCGCGTACTGGACGTGCGCGATGTTCGGGAAGCGAATCAGCGAATACAGCGTCGACAGGCCGACCGACACGAGCAGCAGGTCGGACGTGCGCATCAGGACATCGATCAGGAATTGCAGCATCGCGTTGCTCCCGGTGGCTAGCGCGCGACGACGGATTGCCGGTACAGGACCTTCTCGTACGGCTGCACCGTGCGCTGGCCGTCGGCGTCGAAGGCGATCGTGCCGGTCACGCCCGTGTACGGCTGGCTGGCCGCGAGCGCCGCGCGCACCTTCGCCGGATCGGCCGATTGGGCGCGATTGATCGCGGCGGCGGACAGCATCGTCGCGTCGTACGCGTAGCTGCCGAACGCCGAGCGCGGCGCCTCGTGGTAGGCGGCGCGATAGTCGGCCGCGTACGCGGCGGCACTTGTGCCGAGCGCCGCGACCTCCAGGCCGATCTGCCCCTGCGCGATCTGCGCGGGCGTGTCGCTCGTGCACATCGTCAGGTAGATCCCGTACCACGGCTGCTGGTTGAGGCGCATCTCGAACGCCTGCCGGTTCAGCGTCGCGGCTTCCTGTCCGTACGCGCTGTACACGTAGCCGTCGGGCTGTGCGCGCGATGCCTGCTCCAGCTCGCGCCGGTAGGTCGACTGGCCCTCGGTGTAGAGCACCGTCGACACGATCGTGCCGCCGAGCGCCTCGAAGCGCTTCCTGAACTCGGCCGCGATGCCCTGGCCGTAGCCGTTGTTCGGCGCGATCAGCGCGACGCGCCGCAGCTTGCGGTCGTACACATCCTGCGCGGCGAAGCGCGCGGACAGGTCGTCGAGCCCGATTGCGCTGAACGAGCCCGCGCCGATCTTGCGGACCTGCTGGCTCGACGAACCGATGTTGATGTGCACGTCGCCCTGGCGCACAAGGAACTGCCCGACCGGAATCGTTACCGACGAAGAGAATTCGCCGAGCACGAGCGGCACGCGCTCGACCGTCGCCAGCTTGCGCGCGGCGTCGAGCGCCGTGTTCGCCGTGCCGCCCGAATCCTCGATCCGCACCTGCAGCTTCTGCCCGAGCACGCCGCCTTGCGCGTTGATTTTCGCGACCGCGAGTTCGATCCCGCGCCGCTGGTCCTCGCCGATCGACGCGCTTGCGCCTGTCAGCGGCAACACGGCGCCGACGCTGACGTCGGCGTGTGCAGGAAATGTCGCCGACGCGCCGAGCGCGACGCAGATCCCGAGACTCCAGCAACCCAGCTTCATTTTTGTTCTCCTGAATGCGTGTTGAATTGCGTTTGAAATACAAAAGTGTCGACAGAATCACAGAACAAAAATCGTTGGCAAACACTTTTTGAGCGGATGTGGCGAAGTTCGTAAAACACATCGAGGTTCACAAGAAAATGCCTTGTTTTAAAGCATTAGATGCACAAACTCAGCGACGGTAAACACCAGCGTCGGGCATATGCGCCAGATTGGCGCGGCGTCGAATATTTTTGAAAAAAGTGTATACAGTGCTGAATATGGATGCTTAGAATTCAACCCACTCGACACGGAAACGGAGGCGGTGCGATGGAGATCAAGCGATATGGCGCAGGCGAACGGATGAGCCAGCTCGTGGTTGCGGGCGGCTTCGCGTTCATTGCCGGACAGGTTGCCGACGACACCGCACTCGACGTCGCCGGCCAGACCCGCCAGATCCTCGACAAGATCGACCGGCTGCTCGACGGCGCGGGGCTCGACAAGCGCCGGATCGTGTCCGCGAACATCTGGCTTGCCGATCACCGGAGCTTTGCCGACATGAACCGGATCTGGGACGCATGGGTGCCGCAGGGCGACGCGCCGGCGCGCGCCTGCGTGGAGTCGGCGCTCGCGTTTCCCGAGTACACGGTCGAAATCGCGGCGATCGCCGCGTTCTAGCGGAGGCGAGCGATGAGGACGGTCGTGCTCGGAGGCGGCATCGTCGGTGTGACGACCGCCTACTTTCTCGCGAAGGCGGGCGACGAGGTGGTGGTGGTCGACCGGCGCGACGGCGTCGCGCTCGAGACGAGCTTCGCGAACGCGGGGCTGATCGCGCCCGGGCATTCCTATACGTGGGCATCGCCGCGCGCGCCGAAGATCCTGCTCAAGTCGCTGTTCTCTGACGGGCAGGCGCTGCGCCTCAAGTGGTCGCCGGACTGGCGGATGTGGGCGTGGTGCCGCCAGTTCCTGCAGAACTGCACGGCGGAGCGGTCGCGCCGGAACACGTCGATCAAGGTGCGGCTGTGCCGCTACGCGCAGCAGCAGCTCCAGTCCGCGACCCGCGACGAGGGGCTCGCGTACGACCGGATCAGCGGCGGGCTGCTGTACCTGTACCGGGATCCCGCGTCGTTCGAGCGCGGCATCGCGAACATGCGGATCCTGTCCGACAACGGCCTGCCGCTCGAGACGCTCGACCCGCGCGCGGTGATCGAGCGCGAGCCCGCGCTCTCCGGCGCGGCGGGCGAGATCGCGGGCGCGATCTACTGCCCGTCCGACGAGAGCGGCGACGCGCATCTGTTTACCCGCGCGCTCGCCGAACGCTGCCGCGCGCTCGGCGTCGAGTTCCGCTTCGGCGCGACGATCGACGGCATGCGCGCGAACGCGGACGCGGTGGACTACGTGCAGACGTCGCAGGGCCGCGTGAGCGGCGACCGCTACGTGCTCGCGCTCGGCGCGTACTCGCCGTTCGTCGCGCGCCGGCTCGGCTACCGGTTGCCGATCTACCCGGTGAAAGGCTACTCGGTCACGCTGCCGATCGACGCGCGCCACGAGCCGCCGACGCTCGGCGGCGTCGAGGAAAACCAGCTCGTCGCGTGGGCGCGGTTCGGCGAGCGGCTGCGCCTGACCGCGACGGCCGAATTCGGCGGCTACGACACGACCCACACGCCCGCGGACTTCGCGCACATGCTGGCGACCGCGAAGGCGCTGTTTCCGAACGGCGCCGACTATACGAAACCGTCGTACTGGGCCGGGTTGCGGCCGATGACGCCGGAAGGCACGCCGATCATCGGCGCGACCCGGCATCGCAACCTGTTTCTCAACACCGGGCACGGCCACATGGGCTGGACGATGTCGTGCGGTACCGCGAAGATCGTCGCGGACCTGATCCACGGCCGGCAGCCCGACATCGACATTACCGGGATGACACTCCAGTGAGCGAACTTCTTTCGACCCCTGTGCAGCACGGCGCCGGTTCGTACGCGCGCTTCGGCTTCTCGCTCGATGCGGGCATCGCGCGCCGCGCGGCGATCGGGCTCGTCGTGCTCGCGACCGACCATACGATCGAATACGAATGGCGGCGCGTGCTCGCGCTCGACGGCGTCGCGTTCTACGAGAGCCGGATCGCGAACTCCGCCGACATCACCGCGGAGACGCTCGCGCGGATGGACGGCGGGATCGCGGCGGCCGTCGAGCTGATCCGCCCCGGCGAGCGCCTCGACGTGGTGGCGTTCGGCTGCACGTCCGCGTCGATGGTGCTCGGCGAGGAGCGTGTGTTCGAGCGGATCCGCGAGGCGCGGCCGGGCGTCGCGTGCACGACGCCGATCACTGCGGCGCGGGTCGCGCTCGGCGCGCTGGGGGCGCGCGGCGTCGCGCTCCTCACGCCGTACGAGCGCTCGATCAACGAAGCGATGGCGGCCTACCTGCGCGCGCGCGGTGTCGACGTCGTGCGCGCGGGCTCGTTCGAGCACCGCGACGACAACGAGGTGGCGCGGATCGACCGCGCATCGATCGAGCGCGCGGTGCTCGCGCTGGCCGCCGATCCGGCGGTGGACGCGGTGTTCGTGTCGTGCACGAGCCTTCGGCTCGTCGACGCGCTCGCGGAGATCGAGGCGCGCGCCGGCAAGCCGGTGTTGTCGAGCAATCACGCGCTCGCATGGCATTCGCTGCGGCTCGCCGGCGTCGACGATCCGGTGCCGGGCTTCGGACGCCTGCTGATGCAATGACGGTAGCAGCAAGAAAGGCGTCCGCAGGCCGCCATGGCCGATAATGACGGTCGCCGACAGACGAAGGAGGAGGCGAGATGGCAGCGAATTCCGTGCTTGGCGGCCGCGAGGCGCTGGCGCCCAGGCGCGCGGGCCTCACGGTCAACGAGATTTACGAGCAACTGAAGCAGATGGCCGTGGTGTATTCGATCCGGCCGGGCGAGCGGGTCAACGAGCTCGAACTGGCGGAACGGTTCGACGTCAGCCGCACGCCGATCCGGGAGGCGCTGAACCGGCTCGTCGCAGAGAACCTGCTGGTCTTCGTGCCGAATCGCGGATTCTTCATCCGCCAACTGGAAGGGAAAGACGTGTTCGATCTCTTTGAGCTGAGGCGTTCGATCGAGTCGACCGCGGTGATGCTCGCGTGCGAGCGGGCGTCCGACAACGACATCAAGACACTGCGCCGCTTCTGGCGGCAGGTGATGAAGAGCGCGCCGCGGATGCCGTCGTCGGAGCTCGTCCTGAAGGACGAACTGTTTCACCTGGAGCTTGCCGCGCTGTCGGGCAATGCGGAGATCGGGCGCGTGCTGCAGGGAATCAACGCGCGGATTCACTACGTGCGATGGGTCGACGTCGACCAGCGGCGCGACGCGGCCTTCACCGAGCATCTGGAGATTCTCGACGCGCTCGCCGCGCGGGACACCGAACGATGTGTCGCGTTGACCGACACGCACATCCGCTGGCGGATGGAGGAAATCACGCGCGTGGTGGAAGCGAGCGTCGTGAAGCTGTACGCGAAATAACGGGCGGTCCGCGGCGCACGCGCGCCCGGCGAGACCGCACCGACGAGACGCAAGGCCAAGGAGGACGAGCCGCCCGCCTGCCGGTGCGGCGCATCGCCACGCTTTCGTTACGAGGTGCCGTCATGAAACATGGCACGCTGGTCACGCTGTACAAGCCGTCCGCGGCGCAGATCGACCATCTGCTGGGCCTGCCCGCGCACAGTCCGGCCGTCGTCGCGGTCGACAACTCGCCCGTCGTCGATCGCGAGCTGCACGCGCGGCTCGCCGCGCACGGCGTCGACGTGGTCGCGAACCACAACCGCGGCGGGATCGCCGGCGCGTTCAACGCCGGTGTGGAGTTTCTCATTCGCCGCGGCTGCGACGTGTTCTTCATCTTCGACCAGGATTCGACCGTGCCCGCCGATTATTTCGAGCGGATGCTCACGGGGTGCGCGACGGTCGGCGATACGCGCTTCCTGGTCGGGCCGCGCATCTTCAACCGCAACTTCCGGCGCAACCTGCCGCTCTTCACCGTGCGCCGCTGGTCTGCGCGGATCACACCGATCGGCGACGGCGCGCGCGGCTTGCTGCCGTGCTCGGTGATCATCTCGTCCGGCACCGCGATCTCGCTCGACGCGTATCGCGCACTCGGCCGGTTTCGCGAGGATTTCTTCATCGACCATGTCGACGCCGAGTACTGCATGCGCGCGCAGGCGAACGGCGTGCCGGTGTGCGTGAATGCGGACGTGTCGCTGCCGCACGAGCTCGGCAGTCCGTCGGCCCGGCAGCACTGGCCGCGCGTCGAGATCTTCGACCAGAGCGCGCTGCGTCATTACTACGCCGCCCGCAACTGCATCCTGGTCGCACGCGACTACTGGCGCCGCTATCCGGCCATGCTGCTGATCAACCTGATCACGCTGAAGCACGTCGCGTTCATCCTGCTGCATGCGCGCGACAAACGAACCAAGCTGCACGCGATTCTTTGCGGCGTGACGGACGGGCTGCGCGGCCGGTACGGCCGGGTCTGACCGACTCGTGACGACGTGCGGAATCGCGCTTTATCAATTTTGTAATCCTGAATGAAGTGAGGCCGACAAGATGATTCATGACACGCAGGCAGCTCGCCGCTATACGGGCGCGTTTTCCGTTGCGCCGACCATTTTCACCGAATCGGGCGAACTGGATCTGGAAGGGCAGATGCGTTGCGTCGACTTCATCATCGACGCGGGCGCAGACGGGCTGTGCATCCTCGCGAACTACTCGGAGCAGTTCTCGCTGTCCGACGACGAGCGCGAGCGGCTCACCGGGATGATTCTCGAGCACGTCGCGGGCCGGGTGCCCGTGATCGTGACGACGACCCATTTCAATCCGGTGATCTGCGCGGCACGCAGCCGGGCCGCACAGGCGGCCGGCGCGGCGATGGTGATGATCATGCCGCCGTATCACGGCGCGACGATTCGCTGCGGCGAGGCGGCGATCGGCGCGTTCTTCTCGGAGGTCTCCGATGCGATCGACATCCCGATCATGTACCAGGACGCGCCGATGAGCGGCACGCAGGTATCGGCGGCGTTTCTCGCGCGGCTCGCGCGTACGATTCCGAACCTGCGCTATTTCAAGATCGAGGTGCCGCAGTCGGCGGCGAAGCTGCGCGAGCTGATCGCGCTCGGCGGCGACGCGATCGAGGGGCCGTGGGACGGCGAGGAGGCGATCACGCTGCTCGCCGATCTCGACGCGGGCGCGACGGGCAGCATCCTCGGCGGCGGCTACCCGGACGGGCTGCAGCCGATTTTGGCCGCCTATCGCGCGGGCCGGCGCGACGAGGCGGTGGCCGGCTACGAGAAGTGGCTGCCGCTCATCAACTACGAAAACCGGCAGGCCGGGCTGCTCGCCTGCAAGGCGCTGATGAAGGAGGGCGGCGTGATCGCGTCGGACGCGCCACGGCGCCCGCTGATGCCGCTGCACCCGGAGACGCGCGCGGGCCTCGTCGAGATCGCGCGGCGGCTCGACGCGCTCGTGCTGCGCTGGGCGCGCTGACACGCGCGCATTTTTCTTCTTTCCGATCGAGGAACGTCCCGATGAGCATGCCCACGATACGACACATCCGCGCGCTGACGGTGCGCGGCGGCGGCGCCGACTACCACGACCAGGGCGCTGACCACTGGATCGACGATCACATCGCGACGCCGATGGCGCGTTACCCGGAATACCGGCAGAGCCGGCAGTCGTTCGGCATCAACGTGCTCGGCACCCTCGTGATCGAGATCGAGGCGAGCGACGGCACGGTCGGGTTCGCGGTGACGACGGGCGGCGAGATCGGCGCGTTCGTCGTCGAGCGCCATCTGGCGCGCTTCATCGAAGGGCAGCGCGTGACCGACATCGAGAAGATGTGGGATCAGATGTTCTACGCGACGCTCTATTATGGGCGCAAGGGCGTGGTGCTGAACGCGATCTCCGGCGTCGATCTCGCGTTGTGGGACCTGCTCGGCAAGGTGCGCGGCGAGCCGGTGCACCAGTTGCTCGGCGGCAAGGTGCGCGACGAACTGCAGTTCTATGCGACGGGGGCGCGGCCGGATCTCGCGAAGGAGATGGGGTTCATCGGCGGCAAGCTGCCGCTGCATCATGGCCCGGCGGAGGGCGACGAGGGCCTGCGCCGCAACCTCGACGCGCTGGCGACGATGCGCGATCGCGTCGGCGCGGATTTCTGGCTGATGCTCGACTGCTGGATGAGCCTCGACGTGCGCTATGCAACCCGGCTCGCGCACGAGGCGCGCGCTTACGGGCTCAAGTGGATCGAGGAGTGCCTGCCGCCCGACGACTACTGGGGCTACGCGCAGTTGCGCCGCGCGGCGCCGCCCGATCTGCTCGTGACGACGGGCGAGCACGAGGCGACCCGCTGGGGCTTCCGGATGCTGCTCGAGATGGGCTGCTGCGACATCATCCAGCCTGATGTCGGCTGGTGCGGCGGCCTGACCGAACTCGTCCGCATTTCAGCGCTCGCCGACGCGCACGGCGTGCTGGTGGTGCCGCACGGCTCGTCGGTCTACAGCTATCACTTCGTGACGACGCGGCACAACAGCCCGTTCGCGGAATTCCTGATGATGGCGCCGCAGGCGGATCGCGTCGTGCCGATGTTCGATCCGCTGCTGCTCGACGAACCGGTACCGACGGGCGGGCGGATGAAGGTGCCGGATACGCCCGGTTTCGGCGTGCGGCTCAATCCGGCCGTGCGCACCGAACGGCCCTACACGCACTGAGCTGCCGCGATGAAACTGCTCGAGAACAAGGTCGTCGTCGTCACCGGTGGCTCGCGCGGCATCGGCCGGGCGATCGCGCTCGCGTGCGCGCGGCATGGCGCCGACGTCGTCGTCAATTACTGGGCCAACCCGTTGCTGCCGGCGCAGTCGGATCACGCGCTCGACGCGCTGGTCGACGAGATCGGCGCGACCGGCCGGCGTGCGCTCGCGGTGCCGGGCGACATCGCGCGGCCGGACACCGCGGACGAACTGGTCGCGCGGGCCGTCGACGCGTTCGGCCGGATCGACGTGCTGGCGAGCAATGCGGGGATCTGTCCGTTCCACGCGTTCCTCGATCTGCCCGCCGACCTGCTGCGACGCACGATGGAGGTCAACCTGCACGGCGCGTTCCACGTGACCCAGGCGGTCGCGCGCCGAATGGCCGCGCAGGGCGACGGCGGCGCGATCGTCGCGACGAGTTCGATCAGCGCGCTCGTCGGCGGCGGCATGCAGACGCACTACACGCCGACGAAGGCCGGCGTGCACGCGCTGATGCAGTCGTGTGCGGTCGCGCTCGGCCCGCACCGGATCCGCTGCAATTCCGTGCTGCCGGGCACGATCCGCACCGAGATCAACGAAGCGGATCTCGCGGCGCCCGGCAAGGCCGAGTACTTCGAGCAGCGCATTCCGCTCGGCCGCCTCGGCGAGCCCGACGACGTCGCGGACTGCGTGGTGTTCCTCGCGTCGGACCTGGCGCGCTACGTCAACGGCGCGGCACTTCTCGTCGACGGCGGCCTTTACGTGAACCTGCAATGACGGCGGCGGACATGGAGACGATCGCGTTCCGGATGCGGCTGCATCCCGGGCAGAAGGACGAGTACCGGCGGCGCCACGATGCGATCTGGCCGGAGCTGGCCGACGCGCTGCGCGCGGCTGGCGTGGCCGATTACTGGATCTTTCTCGACGACGAAACGGATTGCCTGTTCGCCGTCCTGAAACGGCCGGCCGGGCACCGGATGGCCGAACTCGCGCAGGCCGACGTGATGCGCCGGTGGTGGGCGTACATGGCCGACCTGATGGCGACGGACGGGGACGGGCGGCCGCTCGAAAAACATCTGGAACCGATGTTCCATCTGGCGTGATCGCAGGGAGGCGCAATGCAGGTCGTCGATCCACATGTGCATTTCTGGGATGCCGATGCGTTGAGCTACGGCTGGCTCGACCGCGCGCAACCGGCGTTTTCCGGGCCGGTGGCGGCGCTGCCGCGCGCATACGGTCCGGCCGACCTGCGCGCGGACGCGGGCGGGATCGATATCCTGAAAGTCGTGCACGTCGAAGCGATCCATGACGCGTGGACAACGCCGAGCGAGGTCGAATGGCTGCAGGCGCTGGCCGACACGCCGGCGAGCGGCGGCATGCCCGAGGGCATTATCGCGGGTGTCGACCTGTCGCGTGCCGACGCGCCTGCGAGGCTCGAGGCGGCCGCCGCCTGCGCGAACGTGCGCGGCATTCGCCAGGTACTGAACCGCCACGCGAACCCCTGGTACAACTACGTCGATCGGGACTATCTCGACGATCCGGGCTGGCGCGACCATTTCGGGTGGCTCGCACGGCTCGGGCTGTCGTTCGACCTGCAGCTCTATCCGTCCCAGGTCGGGGCCGCGCTGACGCTGGTCGACGCGCATCCGGACACGGTCTTCATCGTCAATCACGCGGGCATGTTCGTCGACCGCGACAGCGTGCACGGCTACCGCGCGTGGCGCGCCGGGCTGCACGGGCTCGCCCGGCGCGAGAACGTCATGCTCAAGCTGAGCGGGCTTGCGATGTTCGATCACCGGTGGACGATCGAAAGCTTTCGGCCATATGTGCTCGAGGGAATCGACGCGTTCGGCGCCGCGCGATGCATGTTCGCGTCGAATTTTCCGATCGACCGGCTGCATGCCGGCTATCCGGCGCTCTGGCACGCGTATTCGGAAATCGTCGCAGGGGCGAGCGACGTGGAGAGGCACGCGCTGTTTGTCGGCAATGCAGAGCGGATTTATCGCATCTGATACGCCGGGGACCAACGTCGCCGCGTTTCCGCCCGCTAGCTGTTGCGCAGGAACACGACGTAGCCGCGGAACCACGGGTTCGTCGCGAGGTACGGCGGCGCGTCCCACTCGCCGCCCTGGATCACGCCGATGCGAAACGGCAGTTGCAGCCGCGCGACGCGCGGCAGGTAGGCCGCATAGTCGGGGATCGTGCTGCGCCCCTGATAGGTCTGCACGATCACCTCGTCGACAATGCCCCTGAGCTGGTTGACCTGGTCGGCATCGATGCGGCTGCTCCAGTCGAGCAGCCCGGTGATGCTCAACCGGCAATCGGCGGGCAAGGTCTCGCGCAGCGTGCGCAGGAATTCGACGTAGTCCTGCAGATGGCGCGTACGCGCATCGAAGTCGATCTGGATGCCCGCGATCGTGCGTCCCGACGCACGCCAGCGCGTGAGCTGCGCCAGCATGATCTGCGTGACGCGCGGCGTCCAGCGCAGCGTATGCGCACGATAGACGAGCCAGACGCGCGCGTTCGGCGCGGGCGGCAGCGCGACGCCCTGCGCGATGACGCGTACCTGCGATTCGTCCCGCGGCGATGCTTCGATCTGCCCTTGCAGCACGTAGACGGCGCGCGCGCCGCTTACGACCGCCTGCGGCTTCACGCCGGCCCACAGCCAGAACGCGTCGTACTGCGCGGCGTCGACGGTGCCGGCCAGCGCGAGGCGCCCGGCCAGCAGCAGCGCGACGCACGCAATACGCTTCACGCCGTGCTTACCAGTAGTAGCGGAGCTTCTGCGCCCACGGGCTGCCCGGATAGGTGGCCTTCAGCGTATCGAACCAGCGCTTGCGCGTGTTCTTCGGCACGTCCTTGCCGCCGCATTCGTTGCTGCCCGACGGCGCATAGCACTTGATTGCGCGGTAGAACGCGTACGCGCGGTCGTTCGGGTTCGCCTGCGCATCGGCCATCACCGTCACGTAGCTCGACATCCGCTCGTACGGCTTGCCCGCGAACTGCGACGGCGATGCGCCGAGCGTCGGCGGTACGCGCGTGGCGGTCGTCGACGATGCGTTGCGTATCCACAGCGGCACCGGATCGCCTTCGAGACCGGCTGCGGGCGGATGCAGGCGCGCGAAATCGGCGAGGCAGTTCAGCCCTTTCGCGTCGCCGGGGTTCTGCTGCAGCGTCGCGGCGATGTCGCGCGCGGACGGGCACGTGTAGCCGTCTTCGTTCCTGGCGCCGGGCGCGATGAACGGTTTCAACGGATCGGCAGGCGTGCCGGAAACCAGCGCGGCATCGGCAATGAAGTCGGCGTAGTGCGAGCGCGTGAGCTCCTTGTACAGCAGCGTGTACAGCGCGGTGTCGCGCAGCGCGCCGCCGGTCGCCTGGTTCTGCGCCTGCGCGCGCAGCAGGTCGGCACTGGCCGAACGCTGCAGCAGGATCGCGCGGAGCGCGGCGTTCTGCACCGGCGAATCGTCGGCGAACACGTCGTTGACGAGCCCGGCCTGCTCCAGGTTGATCGCGAGCGCGAGTTCCAGCGCCTCGCGCTGGAAGCGGAATTTCGCGAGCGGGATCAGGTCGCGCCACAGCTGGCGCGCCTTGTCGGGCTGGCCGCTGTCCTCGAGTGCGAACGCGCGCAGCGTCTGCTGGCTCAGGCCGAAGTAGTCGAGCGGCACGGCCGGCGTCTGCGGCAGCAGTTCGAGCGCGGCATCCGGCTTGTGCCCGATCTGGACATACCAGGTCGCGAGCAGGTAGTCGTAGAGAGCGGGCGCGTTCGCGAAGCGCGGCTTCTGCGCCTGCAGGTCGTCCAGCGTCAGCGGCTTGCTGCGGCTGGCGTCGCTGCTGTCCGACGTGCGCATGCGCAACAGGTCGACGGTCGCGAGCACGGTCGGCGACTGGATCTGCCGCGCATCGAGTTCCGACCCGAACAGCAGCTTGCTGTCGAGTTCGTTCGCCAGTTGCATCAGCGGCACGTTCGAGGTCTTCGGCGACCAGCGGGCGAGCGCGTTGCCGTACAGGTCGGCCTGCTGCGTGACGTTCCCGCCGAGCCACGCGACGCGCCGCAACAGCCCCGACGCGGACACCGCATAGCGCCCCTGCGGATATACGTTCAGGTAGGTACGAAACACCGTGTTCGCGGCGTCGAGCGATACCTTCGTCACACGAGCGCGCGACGGCGTGGGGCTATCGTTGTCGAACACGTTGGCCTGCGCGGCGTTCAGCTGCGCGCGCCCGGCCATGTAGAGCCCGGTTTCCTTCAGCCACGGGTTCGCGCTGTGCGATGCGTTCGCGAAGGCTTTGGTTGCGGTGAGGAAGTCGGCGCGGTAGAACGCGTTCGTGCCGTCGAGGTAGGCCGCGAACTGCTGACCGAGCGGCGATTTGACCGGCGGCTTCGTCCAGGCGGCGCTAGCGCCGCCCGCGGCACAGGTCTTCTGTGCGATGTCGGTGCGCGCCGTGCGCAGGCGCGCGGCTTCGTCGGCGGGGATGCCGGCGGCGGCATTCAGTGCGTCGTTGAACGCATCGGCGCCGGCGTTCATGCTGCGGCAGATGCTGCCTTCGCCGTCGGCATACCGATTCGACGGCGCATCGGCATCCGCCGCGCCGCCGGCCTGGTCGGGCCGCTTCTGACCGATCTCGATCCACCCGGAAAAGTCCAGCGGGAACGGCACGATGATCTGGTTGATCCGGTCTTTCGCCGGGATCGTCTTCGGGTCCGGGAACACCTGGGCGACCTTGGCGCTGTCGACCATCAGCAGCATCGCGTTGATGCGCGTGTCGTTGGCGGGGCTCAGCATCGGCACGTTGCCGCACGAGTACGCATTCTGCCGGAGCGTGGCCGGCGCGTAGCAAGTGTCGTCCGAGCTGGCGTGGGCGCCGGGGATCCAGAGCAGGCTGGCCGCCAGCGCGGCGAGCAGGTTTCGTTGCAGCAATGGGTTTCTTCGCATTTTTCTTGTGCTGGGGTGGGGCCGCGATGGCCGGGTCTCTCAGGGGGCGTCGTGCCCCGGCGCGTATCGTACCAAACGGGCGGGATGGATAGCGCCGGCGGACGGTGCGGTCGCGGTGATCGGGCGGCGGGCGCGAGTCTGTCGGCCAGTCGCGGCGATTGCCGGCCCGGCGAAATGGAAGTCCACTCAGTGTAGACGTAACGCCACCTTGAATCCGGATCGCCCGAATCAAGATTCAGCCGGCAGTTGCGACCGACGATCGATGGGCCGACGGCGGCCGGCTGGCGGGATGGACGCTGCCGTTCGGCGTGCTCACCAACCGAGCGGGCGGCGCGCCTCGCGCATCACGCGTACACGCTGCTCGCGACGCCATCGTCGGCGACATCGTCGATCGCGGCCCGCAGGTCGTCGATCGCCACCATCAGTTCGCGGACCTGCCGCAGCGACGGGTATTGATGCAGCACGGCATGCCATTGCGGCAGCGTCAGCAGCGCATGCCAGATGACGCCGAGGCCGCCCGGATCGGCGTTCGGCTGCCGTGCGAGCGCGCTCGCGTATTCGAGGCTCGCCTGCGCAGACAGCAACTGCATCCGGCTCGCCGCGCCCAGCAGGCGCGGCGTCGCGTCCGCGGACGCATCGCAGCAATACAGCACTTCCCGTTGCAGCGCCGCGTCGTCGGTCGTCAACGCGCGGAGCGACGCGCCGTGCACGCGCACCGTGCCCTGGTGCGTCTCGAACGAATAGATCGTGTCCGCGTCGGCCTGCGCGAGCAGGTTCAGGCCGCGCAGCAGCCGCGGCAAATCGGTTGTCGCCGCATCGGCCGATGCCTTCGCTTCGACGAGGAAGCGAACGTTCCATGCGGGCGCCGCTTCATCGCCGCGCGTGCGTTCGAGCAGGATCGCGTCCCATTCGGTTTTCGCGCGGTCGTGCCGTCCCGGTATCGATGACGGCACGCGCATCGATGTGACCACCCGGTAGGTGCGCCGTTCGTCCACGGCTTCCAGCCTGCCGGCCAACGCGTCGAGCGCCTGTGCGGCCAGCGCTTCGACGGCTGCGCCGCGCCGCTGCGACGCGGCGCCCTGCGCAACCGCGATCGTGCTGCCTTCGAGCGGACCCTGGCGCACCCACAGTGCGCGGTATCGCCGGACGTGCTCGTCCGTCGCCAGCGCATCGAGACGCAGCAGGCGTTCGAGTGCCGCACCATCCTTCAGCTTGACGATGTCCTGCTCGAACGCGGCGTCGGTCGCCATGTCGGGCAGCGCGAGCAGTTGCTGCAGCGTCGCATGGAGATCGGCCCACGACGCGGACGTTGCGGCCGAATGCAGCCGCGCGAGCCCGTCGCGTTGCCACGCCTGGGCGCTGCGCTCGAGTTTGGCCGGGTGCGCGATCGCGTTGACGGCCGAGTGCAGCGCGCGCCGGTCCTGCTCGGCGTGCGCGTGCAGCGACGCGTATTCGCGCACGCTCGGCGCGTCGTGCCGCAGCACCGCGGCCTGGAAGGCTGGATCGCCGGATTGCCTGTCCATCGCGTCGCGGATCATCCGTGCGAGCGCATCGATGAAGCGCTGCTGCAGTTCCGCGCCGGGAGCTTGTCCGTCGCTTCGCAGCCGGCGCGCTTCCTCGATCGCGATCGCAAGGGTGGCGGCCGGGTTCGCGGCTTCGGCCGGCGACGACGCGCTGTCGAGCGGCGGCAGCCGGTAACGGCGAGCGACGGTGCGCAGGACTTCGTCGAGCAGGGCGGGAAGCGGTGTCAGCGACATGTCAGGTATCGGGGTGGAAGCCGTTCGCGTGATCGGGGTTGAGGCCAGGCGCGATGACGCTGCCGTCACGGAAGGTCGGACGGCAGCGCGCGTGACACGTCACGCCGTCAACGTCACCGACAAACTGCCGAGCTCGCCGAAGCGGACCGTCAGCGCATCGCCGAGCGGCACGTCGATCGCGCCCGCGTACGAACCGGTCGTCACGATCTGGCCGGCGCGCACCGCATCGCCGCGCGACGCGAGGAAATTGACGAGCCACACGAGCGGCTTCAGCGGATCGCCGTCCGGATGGCGGCCGTCGATCGTGCGGTTCAGCGCACCTTCGAACGACAGCGCCAGCGTCGCGAGCGGCACGTTCAGCCCGTCGTGCACGACCGGGCCGACGCACAGCCCCTGGTTGAACTGCCCGTCGGCCAGCAGCTCGAACTTCGACGCGCGCGCCGGCTCCGCGTAGCGGCAGCCGAGCACTTCGAGCACGATGCGCACCTCGCGGATCGCGCCGCGCACGTCGTTCTCGTCGTACGGCCGTTCGCGCGCGGGCAGGTCGCGATCGAGCACGAACGCGATTTCCGGTTCGATCCGCACGATCGGCCCGCCGACGACGCGGTACGGTGCATCGGCTTCGCGGATCGTCGACGCGAAGATCGGCGCGAGGATCACGCGGTCGGGCGGCGGCAGCGCGCATTTCCATCCGCCGACGGGTTCGCCGAGCAGGTCGGCGACGCGCTGCTGGATCGCCAGCGCGGTGTCGACGTCCTCGGGGCGCAGCGCATCGGGCAGCAGCGGGCCGGGCGAGCCGGCATGGCGGGCGGCGACGAGATGCTGGGCGGCGCCGTCCACGCGTTCGGTAGTCGTTGTCATGTCGGTTGAGCGAGTTGAAAGTGAGCCGGCAAAAAAGGGCCGGACGAAAGTCGTACATTCGATGATAGCGCTTTCGGCGCGATGGCCGCTCGATCCGGTCGCGCATTGGCGGCCCGCGGCCGCCGCACGCCACCCTCGGAATCTCCGCTGGACGATCGGCTCGCCCCGGCGCCAGCAAGCCCGGCACGTTGTGCGACGCAACAGGGAAAGCGCCTTCCCGAGTGAATCGAGCGACGGGAAACGCGGGTTTCCTTCCTGCGCGGCGGCCGAAAGCCGTGCATGGCGGGCGCCCGCGTCGCCGGTTCGCGGATCGAATACCGGCCCGGCTTGATCGTCATCAACAACCGAACCCGCCAGCCGCCGATGATGGCGACATGGCCGCGCGCGATACGGTGCGCGGCAGTTCACCCCAGCGAGGTTCGCATGTACGAGAAGATCATGGTGGCCGTCGACGGCAGCGCTACGTCGAAACAGGCGCTTGCCGAGGCAGTGAAGATGGCACGGGCGGGCGACGCGCACGTCAGCGTCGTGTATGTGGTCGACAAGTCGGTGCTGTTCACTTACGCGGGCCGGTTCGACCCGCATGCGCTCATCGAGGAAATCCGTGAAGACGGGTTCAAGGTGCTGCGCGAAGCCGAACAGATCGTCGCGGCCGCCGGCGCGAAGGGCGAGGCTGAGCTCGTCGAGACCGAGAGCATCGGCGAGGACGTTGCGGAACGCCTGCAGCGCTATGTGAAGGACCGCGGGATCGATCTCGCGGTGGTCGGCACGCACGGGCGGCGCGGCATCCGGCGCGTGCTGCTCGGCAGCGTCGCCGAGCGCTTCGTGCGCGGCTCGAAATGCCCGGTGCTGCTGATTCGCGGCGACGACGCCGACGTATCGGCCGCCGCCGCGGCCTAATGCGGCGGGTGCGAGATGATACGCCGCCAATACCGGATCGTCGTCGCGGCGATCGCCGTGTTCGTGTCGCTTGCGGGGATGATGGCCGTCGTGACGGGGTTGCTGTTCGATGAAGCGATGGCGCTGCGTGGCGGCGCGATCGCGTTGATCGTCGGCGTGGCCGGCTTCGTCGTGATGCTCAATCCGGGCGTGAAAGGCGAGGAGTGACGCGGGGCATGCTCTGCCCGCGTCTCCCGGTCGACCGGGCCCGACAGGTCCGGCGGCCGCCTTTCGAAAAGCCGGCGGTAGCCGTTGCCGCATCGGCCCCGTCCCCGTCGCTTCGCGCCGCTGTCCGGCGCCGTTACTCCGCCTGCGCGCCCGCCGTTTCCGGCGCCTTCGCGCCGTCCTGCCCGATCTGTATCTCCAGCCGCTTCGCCGTTTCCTCCAGCTCCGCGTTGTTCGGCTGAATCTTCCGCGCCTGCGCGAACGCAGCGCGCGCCTCATCCTGACGTCCCAGCTTCCACAGCACTTCGCCCTTGTGCGTCAGGCCGGTGGCATAGGCTTCGTGCGCGTCGCTGTCGTCGCCGTTCTTCGCGAAGATCGCAATCGACCGGTCGAACCACGTGAGCGCTTCGTCGTTGCGGCCGAGGCGATACAGCGCCCAGCCCTTGCTGTCGAGCGCGTACGCATCGTCCGGTGACTTCGCGAGATGCGCGTCGATCATCGCGAGCCCGCGATCGACTTCCACACCCGCGTCGACGAGCCGATAGCCGATGTCGTTCAGGCGGTCGTCGGGGGTCTCGCCGAGATCGAGCACGGCGGCGATCCGGTTCGAGTCGTGTGCGGCGATCGCGAGCGACAGCAGCTTGGTGACGATCTGTTGCCGCAATTCGACGCTGATCCGGCTGCCGTTGGCTACCAGGCTGCCGAGGTATTGCGTGTACAGGTCCGGCGCGCCGGGATCGCTCGCGCCGTTCGCGATGGCCGCGCCCGGGCCCGCGCACCAGTCATCGTCGGCGGACCCGGCCAGCGTCCCGGCATAAAGACTGATGTTCCGCGGCGTGCGCGATTGCGCGTAGTAGGTGTAGCCGCTCGCATCCGAGTAGCCGCACGCCAGATATTCGTTTTCCACGTCCAGTACATACGGGAATTTGCCGAGCGGCTCGTTGCCGAATGGTTCGACGAGCCGGAACGATTCGCCCATGTCGCCTTCGCCGACGATCGGGTTGAACACCCACTGCTTCTGCGGATGAACCTTCGGCAGCCGGATCTTGACGGTGCGCCCGGCGGCGTCGGTCGTGCCGAAGATCACGCTGTCGTGCTCGTCCGGCTTGACCGGCAGGCCCGCGATGACCTGGCCGGGCAGGAACAGCCGGTACCGCGCATTCGGCAGCGGCTGGTGCGTGACGGGGTCGCGCAGCACGAACTGGTGAACATGAGCGCCTTTTCCGAACGACTGTGTCGATGCGACGTAGGTGCGCGCGTGGGCGGCGGGCAGCGCGGTGCAGCTCAAGGCCGCGGCAACGAGCGCGGCGAGAAGGCGTGATGTCATGGAATTGCGGTTCTTATATGTAAGGGTTTTTATAGACCGACGGCCGGGAATGCACTGAACAACCTGCGCAACCTTCGATAAACAACGGGCTGCGGATGCCGGATCGTCCATTGCAATTCAATGCGGAGTCCGCTCGCCGCACCGTGATGCTTGGAAGAGGCGTACGGGTGACGCGCGAATGCAGTGCGCAGCATAACAGGCACGTGTCGTGTACTCGCGTCGATCGACACGCCGGACGCCGCGCGCGACGTTTCCGGCCGCGCGCGCTTCTGTCAAACTGGCGCCCATGAAACCGCGCCTCGCCTCACCGCCTTCCTCCGATTCCGCGCCTGCGCCCGCAGGCTTTCCCGATGCCGACGAACTGGCCGCGCTGCGCGCGTGGTACGCGGGCATGACCGTGCGCCAAGCCGTCGAGCGCTACCTGCCCGATCGGCTCGGCGCAGGGCGTTCGGCGCGCGGCGTGATCGGCGGCATTCGCCGCCGCCTCGTGCGCGTCGCGCGGCTGGCCGGCCGGCCCGATCTCGCGGAACGGCTCGGTCATCCCGACGGTGAGCGTGTACGGGAGGCGAAGGCCGCGACCGAAGCGATCGGCCTGCTGCGTCATGCGCGCGCGCCGGTCCCGCAGATCAGCGACGACGTCGGCCTGTGGCTGCCCGCGCGCGCGGTCGCCGCGCTGCGTGCGCACGGGATCGCGACGCTGGCCGATCTGACCGTGCGGATTCCGCGCCGGCGTCAGTGGTGGAGCGCGATTCCTGGTCTCGGCATGGCCAGTGCGCGGCGCATCGAGGCGTTTTTTGCCGCGCATCCGGACCTGACCGAACGGGCGCGCGCGCTGATCGCCGCGACGCCGCGCAGCAGCATCGTGCCGTGGGAGCAGTTGAAGCTGCCGCACGAAGTCGACGGTTCGGCCGGCACGTTCCGCGCACCGCGCGCGACCAGCACGCTCGACGCGGACAACGATTACGCGGCCGTGCACGCATGGCTGTCGCTGCACGAATCGGCTGCGACGCGGCGCGCATACCGGAAGGAGGCCGAGCGGCTGATCCTGTGGGCGATCGTCGAGCGCGGCCGCGCGCTGTCGTCGCTGACGACCGAGGATGCGGTCGCGTATCGCGCGTTCGTGCGACGCCCGACGCCGCACGAACGCTGGGTCGGGCCCGTGCGGCCGCGCGGCGCGCCCGACTGGCGGCCGTTCTCGGGCGGGCTGTCCGCGCGTTCGGCGGCGTACACGCTGTCGGTGCTCGGTGCACTGTTCCGCTGGCTGATCGAGCAGCGCTACCTGCTCGCGAATCCGTTCGCGGGCGTCAAGGTGCGCGACACGCGCGGCCCGAACGCACTCGACACGTCGCATGCGTTCACCGAAGGCGAGTGGCTGCTGGTCCGCACGATCGCCGACGGGCTCGAGTTCCGCAAGGACGCGTCGTCCGGCTGGACGCTCGCCGCTGCGCAGCGGCTGCGCTTCATTCTCGATTTCGGCTATGCGACCGGGCTGCGCGCGAGCGAGCTGGTCGGCGCGACGCTCGGCGACATCGAGACGGACGCGCACGGCGACGCGTGGCTGAAGGTGATCGGCAAGGGGCGCAAGGCCGCGCGCGTCGCGCTGCCGCCGCTGGCGCGCACGGCGCTCGATCGTCATCTGGTCGCGCGCCGGCTGCCGGTCACGCCGGTGCGCTGGCGGCCCGATACGCCGCTGATCCCGAGCCTCGCGGAAGACGGCTCCGCCGCGATCACGAGCGTGCGGCTGTGGAAGGTGATGCAGCGCTTTTTCGCGCAGACGGCCGAGGTCGTCGATGTCGATAACCCGGCGCTCGCGCAGAAGCTGCGGCAGGCGAGCCCGCACTGGATGCGTCATACGCATGCGACGCATGCGCTCGCGCGCGGGGCCGAGTTGACGACCGTGCGAGACAACTTGCGGCATGCGTCGATTTCGACGACGTCGATTTATTTGCATGGCGACGATGTGAAGCGGGCGCGGCAGATGTCGAGTGCGTTTGCGGCCGACAAGTAGGCGAGTCGGAAGGTGTTGGCAGGCAACGCACATGCGACGACGGCGGTCGATGGTTGGGCGCGTTTCCCGTCTGCGAATGAATGACGCACCGCAGCGTATCCGCCGACAAGACGGAACGGTCCGGCGCACACTGCGGTCATACACATTTTCACCAGGAGCAGCGAATGGCATCGAGCCAGGGCACGGTCGATTTCATCGTCGAGCAGATCGCGGCGGCCGGCACGGTATCGGCCCGCAAGATGTTCGGCGAATACGGCATCTATTGCGACGGCAAGATGGTCGCGCTTGTCTGCGACGACCGGCTGTTCGTCAAGCCGACACCCGAAGGCCGCGCGTTTCTCGGCACCTGCGAAGAAGGCCCGCCGTATCCGAGCGCGAAGCCGCACCTCGTCATCGCCGGCGATCGCTGGGACGACCGCGAATGGCTGTCGGCGCTGATCCGGATCACCGCGGCGCAGTTGCCGGTGCCGGTGAAGCGAAGCCGATAGCGGGCATGCGCGACGCGCCACGTCGTGCAGCGCGCAGGCGTATTCTGTGACACATGCGTGCGACCAGCGCGCGCCCGGAGGGAGCACAAGAATGGAGACATCCGGACATCTGCGCGGCACATGGCTTGCCCGTCGCGCCTGGCACGCGTTCGTCGCGGCCGTTTGTGTCGGCTGGAGCGCACTGGCGTTCGGCGCGGACGGCGCAGGCGGCGCGGCGGCGCTGCTTGACCGCTACCACAGCCTCGGCGCGCAACTGAAGGACAACGCGTTTCACCGGCCGCTGACCCTCGAATCGTCGGAGGCGTCGTCGTCGCTGAAGGGCGACATCTATGCGGTGGTCGACTATCCGTTCGCGGTCGTGAACGGCCAGCTCAACGATCCCGCGCAAGGCCCCGCGAACTGGTGCGCGGTGCTGATCCTGCACCTGAACACGAAGTATTGCCATGCGTCGAGCGGCAGCAACGGCCCGGTGCTCGACATGAACGTCGGCCGCAAGATCCAGCAGAAGCTGCCGGATACCTATCGCCTGCAGTTCCGCTATCGCGTGGCGGCCGCGACGCCCGACTACTTCCAGGTCGACCTGACCGCCGACAGCGGCCCGATGGGCACGAAGGATTACCGGATCGCGCTGGAGGCCGTGCCGGTCGGCGCGTCGCGCACGTTCCTGCACCTCACGTATTCGTACGGCTTCGGCACGGTCGGCCGGATGGCGATGAAGACCTACCTCGCGACGGTCGGCAGCGACAAGGTCGGGTTTACGGCCGCCAGCGGCGCATCGGCCGCGCAGCCGCAGTACATCGGCGGCGTGCGCGGGCTGCTGGAGCGCAACACGATGCGCTACTACCTCGCGATCGACACGTATCTCGCGACGCTCGACAAGCCGCTCGACCAGCGCCTCGCGCGCTGGTTCGACGCGACCGAGCAGTATCCGCAGCAACTGCACGAAGTGGAAAAGGGCGCGTATCTGCAGATGAAAGCGCAGGAGATACAGCGGCAGCAGGCGGCGCGGTAGGCGACGCCGTCCGCTGTCCTGCCGCTCAGTTCGACGCGCCGCCGACCGTGCGGATACTGCGCCACTGTCCCTGTTCGACGCGGAACAGCGTGTAGGGCGGCTTGATCAGGTCGCCGCGCTCGTCGAACGAGATCTTCCCGGTCACGCCGGTGACCGACACGCCCGGCAGGCTCGCGACGATCCTGGCGCGATCGACCGAATCGGCCTTGCGGATCGCCGCGATCATCGCGAGCGCCGCGTCGTACGCGAACGGCGCATACAACTCGACATCCTGGTTGAAGCGCGCCTTGTAGCGCTGCGCGAACGCGACGGCGGACGGCAGCTTGTCGAGCGCGGGGCCCGGTTCGAGATCCTGCGTGCCTTCGCCCGAATTGCCGGCGATCTTCAGGAATGCATTGCTTTTCAGCGCGCCGGCGCCGAACAGTTGCGCGCGGATGCCGAGCGAGCGCATCTGCTTGACGAGCATCGCGCCCTGTTCGTCGAGCCCGCCGAAGAACAGCAGGTCGACGTTGTTGCTCTTCATCGTCGTCAGGATGCCGCGGAAATCGACGGCCTTGTCGTTCGTGTATTCGCGGCCGACGACGCTGCCGTGCGCGTCCTTCACGCCTTTCTCGAACGCGTCGGCAAGCCCCTGGCCGAACGCGGTGCGATCGTCGATGATGCCGATCCGCTTCGCCTTCAACTGCTCGACCGCGAAGCGGCCGGCCACCACGCCGCCGATGCCGTCGTGCCCCATCGTGCGGAACACGTTCTTGAAACCCTGCATCGTCAGTTGCGGATTGGTCGAGCCGGGCGTGATCATCGCGACGTTCGCCTGCCGGTAGACGGCCGATGCGGGAATGCTGCAGCCCGAGTTGTAGTGGCCGATCACGCCGGCCACGCCGTCGTCGACGAGTTTCTGCGCGACCTGGATCGCGATGCGCGGATCGGCCTGGTCGTCCTGCACGTCGAGCACGAAGCGCACCGGCTTGCCGCCGATGGTCGGATGCTTCGCGTTTTCCTCGTCGAGCGCGAGCTGCGCACCGTATTGCAGGTCCTTGCCGACGCGCGCGACGGGCCCCGTCAGCGGGCCGGCGAAGCCGATCTTGATGGTTTCCGGGTCCGCGGCCTGCGCGGACACCGTGACCGCGCCGATCGAGCAGACGGCCAGCCAAACCAGCCAGTTACGACGATTCATGATGGATGCCTCCTTGCAGTGGTTGAAATCGCGGCGCGCGTCAGAATCGCGCGGCCCGGTATGGCGTGAGGTCCAGCGGCGGTGCGCGCTGGGCGACGAGGTCGGCGACGATCCACCCGGTGATGCCGGCGAGCGTCACGCCGAGATGCTGATGACCGAATGCATGGATCACGCGCGCGCTGCGCCGCGCGCAGCCGATCACGGGCACGCCATCCGGCAGCGTCGGCCGGAAGCCGAGCCAGCTGCGCGTCGGCGCGCCGAGCGACGGCAGCGCCTCGCGTGCCGAACGCGTGAGCAGTGCGACGAGCGGGCGGTTCATCGGCGCGTCGAAGCCGCCGAGCTCGACGGTGCCGGCCGCGCGCAGCCCTTCGTCGAGCGGCGTCATGTAGAAACCGCGTTCGGCCCAGCCGACCGGCCGCGTGACGATCTGCTCATGCGCGGCGAACTGCACGTGATAACCGCGCTCGGTATCGAGCGGCACGGCGTCGCCGCACGCAGCCGCGAATTCACGCGAGCGGGCGCCCGCGGCAATGACGACGTGATCGAAGGTGCGCACCGAGCCGCCCGCGTGCACGTTCACGCCGTCGCCGACGGGCTTGATCCGCTCGACGCGCTCGCGTTCGAGCGTCGCGCCGCCGGTTGCGAGATGCGCGAACAGTTCGCCGAGAAACCCGCGCGGATCGGAGAAAAACCAGCTTCCGACGAACAGCACGCCGCGCTCGAAGATCGGCGCGAGCGCGGGCTCGAGCCGGCGGATCGCGTTCGCGTCGAGCAACTCGAACGGCACGCCGAGCCGGCGCCGCAGCGCGAGCGATGGCTGCGCGGCATCGAACGACGCCTGCCGCGCATACAGGTACAGGCATTCGCGCGGCCGCACGAACGCCGCGAGCCGCGCGGTGGAGAGCAGCGGCGCATAGCCGTCGGCGGCGCGCGACAGCAGCGCGGCCAGCGCGCTCGCGCTGCGTGCGTGACGCGCGGGCGTCGATGCGAGCAGGAACCGCGCGAGCCACGGCGCGCCGCGCAGCAGGTACGGCCAGCGGATGCGCAGCGGGCTGTCGGCGGCGAACAGGAAGTGCGGGATGTCGCGGAACACGGACGGGCCGTTCACCGGCACGCAGCCGTACGGCGCGAACGTCGCGGCGTTGCCGAACGACGCCCCGTGGCCGACGCCGGCCGGATCGAACAGCGTCACGCGATGCCCGTCGCGCTGCAGCCATGCCGCCGCGCCGAGCCCGATGAAGCCTGCACCCACGATGGCGATATTCGCCATGACGCATTCCCTCCGGTACACACGGTTCACACAAAGTTGAGATTAAGAATCACACAGTAATTTTTTGTGTGCAATCAAAATGAGATTGTGTGGCGTTAGTGTTTACCCGATTTCAGCTGGCTGATTCAACAGACTTTTCCGCTGACGTTTGACGGGGAGGGGATGTCATATACAATCGCTGGGCAGGCCAGAATGGCAGACAAACGCTTTTTGTGTGGTCACAGGCGATAAATGGCATCAGACAAACTTTCCGGCGAGCGCGACGGCGGTGTGCCGGTGCAGGCGAAGCGGCCGACTTATGTCGAGGTATCGAGCTCGATCGAGGAGGAAATCCGCAACGGCACATATCCGCCGGGCAGCCGCCTGCCGCCGCAGCGCCAGCTCGCGACCGAGCTCGGCATCAACGTGTCGACCGTGTCCCGCGCGTACAAGGAACTGCAGCTGCGCGGCCTCGTGATCGGCAGCAAGCGCCGCGGCTCGCTCGTCACCGGCGGCGCGATGCCGAGCATCGCGCCGGCCCGTGCGGCGCTCGCGGCGGGCAACGGCGTGATCGACCTGACCGTGAACCGCCCGGCGACCGGCGAGTTTCTCGCGAGCCTCGCGCAGACGTTCGGCACGCTGCCGAACGACCCGCGTTTCGCCGCGCTGCAGGAATACCAGCCGCCGCAGGGGCCCGACTGGGCACGCGCGGCCGGCGCGCAGTGGCTTGCCGCGCCCGGCTTCACGCCGTCGCGCGACCAGGTGGTCGTCACGAGCGGCGCGCAGCACGGGCTGTACGCGGTGCTGAACAGCCTGATCGGCACCGACGGCGTGATCGTTGCCGATCGCCTCACGTATTACGGGCTCAAGGCGCTTGCGCCGGTGTTCCAGTTCGAGATCGTCAGCGCGCCGGCCGACGACGACGGCCTGCTGCCCGACGAGATCGAACGGATCTGCCAGCGCATGCCGGTCAAGGCGATCTTCGTCGTGCCGAACCTGCAGAACCCGACGGTGACGACGATGAGCCTCGCGCGCCGGATGGCGCTCGTCGACATCGCGCGGCGCCATCACGTGACGATCATCGAGGACGATGTGTACGGCCCGCTCGTGCGCGACCGGCTGCCGGCGATCGCGGGGCTGTGCCCCGAGCTGACGTTCCATATCGGCGCGACGTCGAAGGTCCTCGCGCCGGGGCTGCGCCTCGGCTACCTGAGCTGCCCGCGCGACAGCGTCGCGCTGTGCGCGGAAGCGGTACGCACGACCGCATGGATGCCGGCGCCCACGTCGATGCTGATCGCGACGGTATGGATCGAGGACGGCACCGCCGAGCGGATCATGGCCGCGCAGCTCGCGGAGATCCGCGCGCGCGTCGATCTCGCGCGGGAACTGCTGCCGGCCGGGCAGTTGAAGTCCGACCCTGCTTGCATGTTCGTGTGGCTGCGGCTGCCGCCGCCGTGGCGCGCCGACGACTTCGCCGCGAACGCGAAGGCGCGCGGCGTGATCGTGATGCCGTCGTCGACGTTCGCGGTCGACCGCGCGGAAATCGAGCACGGCGTGCGCATCAACCTCGCGTGCCCGGCCACGCGCGACGAGCTCGTCAACGGGCTGCGGATTTTGTCCGGCACGCTGAAGGACCGGCCGCGCGCGCTGTTCGGCTCGATCTGACGGCGGGCGCTCAGTCGAGCAGGCCCGCGACAACGTCGACGATCCGCTGCAGCAGCGCTTCGTCGTAAGGCAGCCACGGCACCGCGCGCAGCGGCGACGGCGGCGGCTCGGTCGCGGGTTCGACGGGTTCGCCGTCGCGCATCACGCGGCCGGTCGCGCAATGCACCGACCACGTGCCGGCGCGCACATGGCGTTCGTCGATCGTCATCCTTCCTTGCGCAATCGCGTCGGCGAACACGAGCGACAGCACGTGCTTGCGATGCCGCGCCATCACAACCAGCGGCAAATCCGACAGCCGGTTCAGGCGCTGCCAGCGTTCCGCTTCGATTTCGCGCTGGCGGATCGGGTCGACGGAGAGCACGGCGGCGGCTGCCGCGCGTGTCGCGTCGTCGTCGAGCGCGAACGCGGACACGCTGACGAGCAGGTCGACCGCGCGCGCCACTTCCGAGAACACGACGCGATCGACCTCGCCGATTCGCCTTCGAGCAGTTCGTCGCTCGCATTGGGGAGGTAGACGACGATCCGTACGCCGAGCCCCTGCAGGACCTGGAACACCTTGCCCACCGCACGGTGTCGGCGCCGCGTTCGGCCTTGACCATGAACGACTCGCTGACGCCGAGGTGGCCGGCCGCGTCGTTCTGGCGCCGGCGGCGCCGCGCAAGGCTTCAGGCCGCCCGGGAATTTCATAAGACGTACAGTTCTCCCGCCATGCGCGATTCGCGCCGAACTGTACTCTTGTTCGCGCGATCGATGTGTGTGCTCGTCGCTGACTGTTCTGCTTTTAAGATTCCATCATCAAGTGCACAGTGCCGCAGATCCTGTCGTACCGGAACCCTGCCGGCGCATCTTCAAGAGAGAGCCAGTGATGGAAAAGGCAAAACCGGAGGGAAGGATCAGGAATCACGACGGCCCGGTCGGCGGGTGGAACACGCGCGTGTCGGACGCGCACAGTATGGCGGCGCGGCGGCGCATGCCGACGGGAGGCGCGCGATGAAGCTCTATGAAAAACTCGCGGACGATATCGAGCGCCTGATCCGCCAGGGCGTGTACCGGCACGGCGACCGGATTCCGTCGGTGCGGCAGGCGAGCCAGCAGCACCGGATCAGCATCACGACCGTGCTGCATGCATACCTGCTGCTCGAAAGCCGCGGGCTGCTGGAAAGCCGCCCGCAGTCGGGCTATTTCGTGAACCTGCGCCGCGACGACAGTCATGCGCCGGTGCGCGAACTGCGGCCGTCGAAGCCGATCGCGATCTCGTCGTCGGTGGACGTGAGCCGGCTCGTGCTGTCGACGCTGCGCTCGATCGGCACCGACGACGCGGTGCCGCTCGGCTCGCCGTATCCGGACCCGAGCCTGTTCCCGTTCGAGAAGCTGAACCGCTATGCGTATGCGGCCGGCCGCGACAAGTCGCTGTGGGGCGTGACGGACGGGCTGCCGCCCGGCCATCCGCGGCTGATCCGGCAGATCGCGCGTCGTTACCTGGAAAACGGGATGTCGGTGGACCCGAACGAGATCATCGTGACGGTCGGCGCGACGGAGGCGATCAACCTGTGCCTGCAGGCGGTCGCGAAGCCGGGCGACACGATCGCGGTGGAGTCGCCGACGTTCTACGCGATGCTGCACGCGATCGAGCGGATGGGGATGAAGGCGATCGAGGTCGCGACGCATCCGGAATACGGGATCGACATCGCCGCGTTGGCGGCGATCGCGAAGTCGCAGCCTATCGCCGCGTGCATGGTGATGCCGAACTTCCAGAATCCGCTCGGCTTTCAGATGCCCGACGAGCGCAAGCGCGAGCTGGTTGAGTTCGCAACGAAGTCCGGCATGCCGATCATCGAGAACGGTGTGTATAACGAACTGTATTTCGGCGATACGCATCCGAGTTCGCTGAAGTCGTACGACCGCAGCGGGATCGTGCTGCATTGCTCGTCGTTCTCGAAGAGCCTGACGGCTGCGTACCGGATCGGCTGGGCGTTGCCGGGCCGTTATCGCGATCAGGTCGAGAAGCTGAAATTCCTGAACACGCTCGCGACGCCGTCGTTGCCGCAACTGGCGATCGCCGAGTTTCTCGAGCGCGATGGGTACGAGCATCACCTGAGGCGGATCCGCAAGGCGTACGCGCAGCAGGCGAACCTGATGCGCGCGATGGTGTCGCGGTTCTTTCCGGAGGGCACGCGCATCTCGAGCCCGGCGGGCGGGTATGTGCTGTGGGTCGAACTGCCTGCGCAGGTCGATGCGATGCGGCTGTACCAGCTCGCGCTGGAGCAGGGGATCACGATCGGGCCGGGCTACATGTTCTCGATCACGGACAGCTATCGGAATTTCATCCGGCTGAACTACAGCAGCCCGTGGTCGCCGGAGATCGAGCAGGCGGTGATCGCGGTCGGGAAGCTGGCCGCGGCGTGCATGCGGTGAAGGGGAGTGTGTGGTCTTTTGTGCTTGAACGACGAAGCCGGCCTGGTGCCGGCTTTTTCTTGGGTCTTCGTGGATTCTCATGGATGTTGCTTGCCGACCCGGAGCGGACAGTTTGAATGCCCAGAATCACTGGAACGGGTTAGGTCCTGCCCGAGGTAATTGACCACGACGAACCTTATCCACAACGTTCAAATTTCATCAGACATGATATGAAAACGTCGAAAGCTGGATAAACGGTTGAATTTGCAATTGAAATCCGTAGGGCGGCGTATGTGCAAGGTCGAAACGACCTCCGAACAGCCGTGCAGCAGAAAATTCAATATATGTGCGCTGATCGTCTCGGATGACACGTGCCCCCGGACAATCGAGCAGGTTGAGCCGAACAAACGGCTCTGCAACCCCTTCATTCCTAAGCAAGACCTCGACGTCGCAATCGATCGGCCATATCGTTAAACTCAAGGAAAGGGGCGCTCTCGAAACGAGATACTGATAGTAAATTCCATACTCGCCCACTACCGGAACGACTTCAAGTGCTTCAAGAAAATCCAATGGTTCCCATGAGAAATTTGGCATAGAGCTTCCTGTCGTATCACAGCCGAGCCTTGTGTGGACTCAACGCTAGCGCATCTGATCCTCGTTTGGATTTCGCCCATTTTTGGTGGATTTTCTGCGATCTCTCCAACGATGTCGAACGACCGTTGGTGGCCGACTCGGCCAGTTGCGGTCCCGGCTGCTGGGACCGGCGCAAATCGACTCGAAGCGGGCATTCATCGTGCCAGACCGAATGACCCAAGCTCACTCCTCAACGGCCGACCGCATCGCGACGCTCAAGAACATTGCCGAATGATTTCGAGGTCTTCAACACGCTCCACGGAGTAGTGTCCGTCGTGGCCGTCAATGTGATACACATCGACCTTCAGCGGCGTTCCCGGATGGACTGTTACCTCATAATTTTCCCCAGATTTTGGGGTGAAGCGAAAGGCGCTATCGTATTGGGCTCGTCCCGGCAGGGCAACACGCAGCGTCAGCAAATGATCCGCTTGCATCCTGAGTTCGAAGTAACTTCGGTCGATATAAGTGTCACCGATTGGCATCCCCAGCCGCGGCTGCTGTCGATGTGTCGAAAAGAGAATGATTGTGTGGTCGTTTTTGAATGGAACGCTCGCCACGCCAATGGGCTCGCCGCCCAGTGGATCGCTCGGCAAGTAGCAACCCGGCAACGGAGGGGGTTGATAAAGGAAGAATGCCCCTTCGCCGATTTCGCGAAAACGAACGTTTGCCGTCGGCACGCCTGACGGTGGCATGTAGTTTGTTGTTACACATCCTGTTACCGACAAGGAAAACGCAAACATCGTCAATCTAGTCAGTAGTCTCATCGCTAGTGTTTTTACTTTCATTGGTGCTGAAACTCCTGCCTGACCTCAACCGTGCCGCTATATGCATTGGGGATCCCCCACCGTTTGCCGGTTTGCGCCGTGAGAACCATCCGATCGGATTCCGACGAAGCCGAGTAGACGATAAAGAATCGCGCGGCCGGAGGGACGATAAAGTAGCCTTGTCTGTAGCTACCCTTCACGAAGGTCGCTCCGTTCGTGCCCTCGAATGACTCGACATTGCTGACAACACGCTTGTCAGCATCGAGGAACATGACATACGGCTTTAGCACCGTTGCCAACGGCAACCATGTACTCGAAAACCACGTACGGACGCACAAAACTGTCGCTGTGGACTGTTGGTCCAAGGAGAAGGCGGCATAGACGCCAAGGCCGTCTGGAAATCGAGCCACGGGCGAAGTGCTCGCGTCGAAGTCAATCGTCTTTGCATCGTTCAGTACAAGTGGCTGATAAGACATCTCTGCATAGCTCTTCACGCCGACCCGTGATTCAGCCAAAGGCGTGGCCACGAGTTGTCGAGTTGCACATCCGCTAAGCGCCGCGCAAATTAAACCGATTCCAATCCAGAATTGCCGTTTCACGTCGCCCCCGATTTCCCTAAACATCCTTGATTACGACAATAGGAGGCGATTCTTTAGACCAAACGCTTGTCTGAGCGATGTCCACCGCAAAGAGGCCGGAACTGGATGTCCGATTACTGACGCAAAACGGAGGTCTCACCTATCTTGGCGTACGTCTCGCCATGGCCGCACAGAGCCCGACGGCGGCCGGCTCGGGACGACCCGTTTCCGCCGGTTGATTCTCGAGGATCCGACTGGCTCGATTCCGAGCATTGCTGCCATCGAAGACTCCAGAAAGCGGACTTCCGGCCATCTACTTTGCGGACGTCCGCCGAGGAGCGACAGGCCGCACTGGTTGCTCCTCACGCTTGGCGGGCTGTCTGGCTTTTTTGGTTTTGTGCAAGACCGAACTCTGGGTGGCATCCTTCGGGCAGTTCTGGCGATCGCCTAGAAGCTCAACGAGTCGTGCCTCGCATTCGGAAATAGAGTACCCGCGCCGCAGCGAGATCATGAAGGTGAGAGGACGCATGTGCCATGCGCGCCGTTGGAGTTCGACGAGCGTTCCCTTCGCGAGGTCTTCATCGACCATATGGCGCGGCATGTGGCCCCAGCACAAGCCTCCCCTGAGCAGATCGTGCTTCGCGCCGAGGTCATTCACCCACCACTGGCGTTCGCTGGCGACCCCCTGTTGTGTCTTTTCCGCATCGGGCTGATTGTCCGTTACAACAAGCTGGATGTGCCGGCCAAATTCCTCCCGCGGGATTGGCCCCGCGATCGAGGCCAGCGGATGCGACGGTGCACAGACGGTCACCATTTGCGAGTCACATAGATGCTGCCGTTCTATGGTACCGGGGCTCAGCTCCGGCACGTCCGTGATCGTCACCGCCAATGCGCACGTGCCTTCGAGAACCAAACGCTCGCCACCCTGCATGGTTGTCATGCGCAGATTGATTGCAACCGTTGGAAAGTCCGCCTGCAAGGTGCGCAGGCATTCGATCAGGTGCGCACGTGGGAAATAGGTATCCACGGCAACCGAGACCTGTGGGACTCCGGCTTCAGCAATCGCAACCGCACGCATCTTCATTTCCTCGGTGCGCGAGATTACCCCACGCGCGTCAGGCAGGAGGCTGCGGCCCGCGGCCGTCAGCGTCGCTTTGCGAGTGTTGCGCTCGAACAGCACCACATCAAAGGCGCTCTCGAGTGAGCTGATCGCATGACTGATCGCCGACTGTGCACGCCTTAGCTGCCGTGCCGCTCCGGAAAAGCTCCCCTGGTCACACACGGCGACGAATGCCCGAAGTTGATTGATGGTGACGTTGTCCAACATATATCTATCTGGAAAGTAGATGGTATTCATACATATTCAGTCAATTGTCTTTATGAATCAAGGGCCTCAGAATCGATTTGTCGCTTTTGTTTCGAAGGATGCAGGGCATGAACAGACTGAATGGAAAGACCGCGGTGATCACCGGGGGCGCTACCGGCATCGGCCGCGCCGCGGCAAAGCGCTTCATAGAGGAGGGCGCCTTCGTCTTCATCTTCGGCCGCCGGCAGGAAGCACTCGACGCCGCTGTGGCCGACCTCGGGCCCAATGCCCGCGCAGTGAAGGGCTCGGTCTCCGACCTGGCCGACCTCGACCGGCTCTACGCGGCGGTGAAGGCCGAGCGCGGAACCCTCGACGTCGTCTTCGCCAATGCCGGGGCGGGAAGCCAGCTGCCACTCGGCAAGATTACGGCCGGGCACATCGACGAAATCTTCGACACCAACGTGAAGGGTTCGATCTTCACGGTCCAGAAGGCGCTACCTCTGATGGGCGAGGGCGGTTCGATCATCCTGACCGGATCGAGCGCCGGCACCACGGGCGCCCCGGCATTCAGCGCCTACAGCGCGAGCAAGGCGGCCGTGCGCAACCTCGCACGGACCTGGGCAGAGGACCTGAAGGGCACCGGTATCCGGGTGAACGTGCTGTCCCCTGGGCCGACCGCGACCGAACTCGCGAAGGAAGCGCTGGGCGAGGAAGGCATGAAGGTCTTCGCTTCGCTCAATCCGCTCCAGCGTATGGCCGATCCGGCGGAGATCGGGGCGGTGGCCGCCTTTCTTGCGTCGTCGGACAGCAGCTTCATGACCGCCAGCGAGATCGCCGTTGACGGTGGCCTCGCACAACTCTGAGGAAAAAACGCAATGACACAATCTCTAAAGGGCAAAACAGCTCTCGTTACCGGGGCATCGCGGGGCATTGGCCGCGCCATCGCAGAACGTCTTGCAAAGGACGGTGCGATGGTTGCGCTGACCTACAACGCCAGCAAATCCGGCGCGGACGAGGTGGTCGCGGCCATCGAGAAAGCGGGAGGCACCGCGTTCGCGATCCATGCGGATCTCGTCGACCCGGCGACCGTCCCGGCGTTGTTCGAGAGACTTGACGACGAGTTCACCAAGCGGAACGGAAGCAAGGCCCTCGACATTCTGGTCAACAACGCTGGCAATTCCGGCTGGGTTGGCTTCAAGGACGCGACGCCGGAGAGTTGGGACACCCTGATGGCGGTCTACGCCCGCGCGCCCTTCTTCATCATTCAGGCCGCTCTCGATCGTCTCGCCGATGGTGGACGCATCATCAACATCTCTTCCGCTGCCGCAACGAAGCCCGTGACGGCTGCGCCCGTCTACTCGATGGCGAAAGCGGCCATCAACACCCTGACCCATACGCTCGCAATCGAGCTGGGGCCGCGTGGCATCACCGCGAACGCCGTAGCGCCGGGCTTCACGCGAACGGATGCGAACGCCGATCTTCGGGAGAATCCCGAGCTCGTCAAGGCGGCCGAGGCCCAAATCGCGCTGGGTCGCTTTGGCGAGCCGTCGGAAATCGCCGCCGTCGTAACGTTCCTGGCCTCCGATGACGGTCATTGGGTGACCGGCCAAACGATTGAAGCAAGTGGCGGTTACAAGCTCTGACCGCGCCGGGAAACGAAGGAGAAACATATGAGTTACGCAATCGTTGGCTTCGGCAAGATTGGCCACGCACTTGCCAAGGCGTTCGCCCGCAACGGTATCGAAGTGGCCGTTGCAACCACGCGCGACCCGAAAAGCTTTGCAGCAGAGGCAGCCGCGATCGGACCCACGATTATTCCCAAAACCCTGACCGAAGCAGTCAAGGCGGACATCATCTTTTTGGCGGTTCGTTTCGAGTCGCACCCGGAGGTCGCAAAAGCACTGCCCGACTGGACGGGGAAGACCATCGTCGACGCGATGAACACGCAGGCCCCGCTCGAGGAACTGAGCGGTCTCCCGTCCTCCGCCTTCGTCGCGAAGGTGTTCACCGGAGCCAGGCTGGTGAAAGGCTTCAACCATCTGGTCGCGGCCGTCCTTGATCAGGATCCGGCCGTCCACGGTGGCAGGAGAGTCGTGTTTCTCGCGAGCGACGATGACGGCGCCGCAGCGAAGATTGGCGAGCTTGCGGAAAATCTCGGTTTCGCGCCAATCAAACTTGGCGGGCTTTCGGAAGGTGGACTGCTTGTGCATGCGCGCGGGAAAAGCTGGGGTCATCTGATCTTCAAGGACTTGATCAAGTTCGACTGATGACAACGGCTTCCGGCTATTTCGCTGAGTCGACGGGTTCTATTGCGTGGAGGGCTCTGCATCGACCTGCATCAATCACGCCGCGGATCTCGACGCGCATCGGCGCCGCCGCGATGGTCGTGTTCGCCACGAAAGCGGTGAAGCGGCGGCATTGAAGATTGCAGTTGCGTGAGCGTCCGATGGCGTTGGAGTTCGTCCGGACAGTGCAGCATGCATCCGCCACCCGGCGAACCCCGCGTGTCGCCCGGCCTCAGCGATTGAGTTCTTCGAGCCGCAGGCCGTTGGTCCTCGGACCGAACGCGCCGATGATCACGGCCATCAGGAGCCTGAACACCGTGATCCCGGTGACCACGCCGGGCACGCCGAAATCCTTCAGCAGCGCCGCGACGCCGACCGCCCGGCGGTAACTGTCAAAACCCGCGGGCGTATGCTGCACGGGGCGACCGACGTCATGACGAATTGCGGCCCATCGTCATGTCACCCGCCCGTCACCGGCGGAAAAAACGCCACTTCGCTATCTTCCCGCACGACGAAACCGCCCGTCACCATCTCGAGATTCACGGCTGCCCGCACCGGCCGGTCCATCCGCAACGCTTCCGCGCTGCGCGCGTTGCGCGCGGCCAGCGTGTTGCGCAGCGCATCGACGGTAAGTTCGCGCGCATCGATCTCGACGATTTCCTCGTCGGTATCGAGTTGCTCGCGAATGCTTGCAAAGTATTTGATCGTCAGTTTCATCGCGATGTCTTGAGTGGAATCGGAATCGGCGGAATCGGAAAACGTGAGGCGCGCGCGGTCAGCCCCAGCGCCGCATCGCCTGGTCGTCGTGCACCTTCGCCTCGACCCAGCCCGATTCGCCGTCGTGGCGGATCTCCTTCTTCCAGAACGGCGCGTGGGTCTTCAGGAAGTCCATCAGGAATTCGCACGCATCGAACGCGGACCCGCGATGCGCGGCGGCCACCACGACCAGCACGACCGCCTGGCCGAGCGGGATGCGCCCGACGCGGTGCACGATCCTGACCGCTTCGAGCCGCCAGCGCGCGCTGGCTTCCTCGACGATGCTCCACAGGGCCTGTTCGGTCATCGTCGGGTAGTGCTCGACCTCGAGCGCGACGACGTCGTCGACGTCGCCTTCGTTGCGCACGACACCGAGGAAATTCACGACCGCACCGACATTCGGATTGCGAACGATCGGTGCTAGCTCGGCACCTGCGTCGATCGCAGCGTACTGCACGCGCACTTCGAAGCCGGCAGAAATTGCCGGCGGCGGCTCGGTGTGCGGTTCGGTCGTGTCGGCGGAATGGGAATGACTGCCGGCGCGCAGCGGATCGTCCGGCAGCCCGGCGCGGGATTCGGTGAAGCTCGTCATCACGGTTCTCCTGTAGGCGGTGCGTCCTGTATCGCGCGGCGGCCCATCAGCCGCCGACGAGCGACATGCGCACGGTCGGATAGGTCTTGCCCGGCGCGCGGGCCGGCCGTGCGGCCCGGCGCTCGGAATAACGATCGTCGCGCCGCGTCCAGCGATCGCGCACGGCGGCGGCGAGCGTGTCGACCGGCGCTGCATCGTCGAGCCACGGCCGCAGGTCGGTGCCCTGGGTCGCGAACAGGCACGTATAAAGCTTGCCGTCGGCCGACACGCGTGCGCGCGAGCAGGTGCCGCAGAACGGATGCGACACGCTCGCGATGAAGCCGACCTCGCCGGCACCGTCGATGTGCGCGCAACGGATTGCGGTCGCGTCGTGCCCCGGTTCGCCGACGAGCACGAGCGGATAGTGCTCGTCGATCAGCTCGCGCATGCGCGCGGCCGGCACGACCTTGTCGCCGGACCAGAAGCTCGCGCCGCCGACGTCCATGTATTCGATGAAGCGTACGGCCACGCCGGTATGCCGGAAGTGACGCACGAGCGGCAGGATCTGGTCGTCGTTCGCGCCGCGTTCGATCACCGCGTTGACCTTGACCGGCGCGAGCCCGGCCGCATGCGCGGCTTCGATGCCGGCCAGCACGCGCGACACGGGCACGTCGGCGTCGCTCATCCGGCGGAATACCGCGTCGTCGAGCGCATCGAGGCTGACGGTCACGCGCGACAGCCCCGCGTCGCGCAGCGTGCGTGCTTTCGCGGCGAGCAGCGAACCGTTGGTCGTCAGCGCGATTTCGACGGGCTTGCCGTCGACGGTGGTCAGTGCGGCAAGCCGTTCGATCAGCGCTTCGAGATTGCGGCGCAGCAGCGGCTCGCCGCCGGTGATGCGGATTTTCTCGACACCGAGCGACGTGAACGCGCGTGCGATCTTTTCCAGTTGCGCGAACGACAGCCGCTCGGACGACGGCATGAATGCGTAGCCGGCGCCGAAGCTTTCGCGCGGCATGCAGTAGCCGCAGCGGAAATTGCACTGGTCGATCACGGACAGGCGCAGGTCGCGCAGCGGGCGGCCGAGCGTGTCGGTCGTGCGGGGGAAGGCGCCGGGCGATGCGCCGCCGGAGCAAGCGGCGGCGGCCGGCGCGGCGGAAACGATGGCATTCACGATCGGTTCGTCGGCCTGCATGAAGTAAGCGGAGGGGCGTCGCCGATCGGCCGCGTGCGTGCCGACGTATCGGCGCACAGGTCGTGGCGAGCCTCATCGTGAGCATAGTCCGCCGGACTTTTCCGGCAGGGACACAATCGCGCCCGAATTGCAGGAATACAGTTCGCCGTGCGGGGTGCGCGGCGAATGCTCAGTATCGGGCGGCTATCAGGCGTCGCGATCATGCTAGCCAGTGCGCGAATTCGTAGTACGGTACCGCGTCGCCGCGCGCGATGTGCTTCCCGGCCGGCAGCCGCGCGAGCCCGCTCGCCTGCACGAGCGATTGCAGCGTGCCGGCGCCCTGCTGCCGCAGCGTGTCGAGCACGGCCGAGCCGTCGGCGCCGATGGCGCAACGCACGCGCACGAAGCGCTCGCGCTGCGCATCCGGCTCGAAGTCGATGTCGATCGGCAGCGACGGCACGATCGGCACGCACGCGTCGCGCCCCTGCAGGCAGCGGATCAGCGGCGCGACGAACAGCGCGAACGCGGTCATCGCGGCGCCCGGATTGCCGGGCAGCAGCACGACGGGCCGCGCGTCGAGCCGCGCGAGCGCGACCGGCTTGCCGGGTTTCATGCGCACGCCGCCGACGACGAACGATGCGCCGAGCGCGGCCAGCGCGGGGCGCAGCAGGTCCTTGTCGCCGACCGACGCGCCGCCGACGCAGATCACCAGGTCGCAACACGCGTGCAGGTCGCGCAGCGCGCGATCGACGGCGGGCGCCGTATCGGCCGCATGCAGGCTCATTGCAACGCCGGCACCGGTTCCCGATACCAGCGCGGCGAGCATCGGTGCATTGCTGTTGCAGATCTGCTGCGGCGCACGCGGCTGGCCGCACGCGACGAGTTCGTCGCCGGTCGTCAGGATGCCGACGCGCAGCGCCGGGCGCACGTCGATGCGCGCGAAACCTTGCGCGGCGGCCACGCCGACGTGCATCGCGCCCATCCGCACGCCGGCCGGCACGAGCAGGTCGCCGGCACGCACTTCCTCGCCCCGGCGGCGGATGTGCGAGCCGCTGCGCTGCGGCGCGTCGAATGCGACCCAGCCGTCCTGTTCGTGCGCATGCTCCTGCATTACGACTGTATCGGCGCCGGCCGGAATCAGGCTGCCGGTGAAGATGCGTGCGGCCGTGCGCGCGGCCAGCGGCGCGGGCGTGTCGCCCGCATAGCAGCGCTGCGCGACGCGCAGCGGCTCGCCGTGCGCGAGATCCGCGTGACGCACGGCGTAGCCGTCCATCGCACTCTGGTCGGCCGGCGGCTGGTCGAGCACGGCGGTTAGCGGCGCGGCCAGCACGTGGCCGTCCGCGTCTGTCACCGGAACAGAGGTGGCCGCAGCAAGCGGTGCGAACGCGCCGGCGAAATGCTGCTGCGCGGTGTCGAAATCGATCAGTTGTTTCATGACGAGAGAGCCGGATGCGCTTGCGAAAGCGCCGGTTGGTCGGGATGGGCGGCGTCGGGCGACACGTATTCGACGAAGCCGTCGTTGCGGCAGAAGCCGAGCAGCCGCACGCCGGCTTCGCGGGCGACGTCGATCGCCAGCGACGTCGGCGCGGAGATCGTCGCGATCATCGGGATCCCGACCCGCGCGGCCTTGCGCACCAGTTCGTAGCTCGCGCGGCTCGACAGGAACACGAAACCCGCGCGCAGGTCGGCGCGGCGCCGCGCGAGGCGGCCGATCAGCTTGTCGAGCGCGTTGTGGCGGCCGACGTCCTCGAACACGTCGAGCACGGCGCCATCGCGGTCGCACCACGCGGCCGCGTGGATGCCGCCCGTCTCGCGCATCAGCGTCTGGCGGGCCGGCAACGCGCGCGCGGCGCGTGCGATCGCGTCGGCGCCGATGCCGGCGGCCGCGCCGGCGGCATCGATGCGCGGCGGATGCAGGTCGAGCTGCGCGATGCTTTCGATCCCGCATACGCCGCAGCCCGTGCGGCCGGCCAGCGCGCGGCGGTGCGCCTTCAGTGCCATGAACGCCTGCTGCGACACGGTGAGCCGCACTTCGGCGCTGCCGGGCCGGCATTCGCTTTCGATGTCGAACACGTCGGATGCGCGCTCGACGATGCCTTCGCTCAGCGCGAAGCCGAGCCCGAACGCGTCGAGGTCGATCGGCGTCGCCATCATGACCGTGTGCGAGATGCCGTTGAACACGAGTGCAACCGGCGTTTCGTCGACGACGCGATCGACGGTGTCGCGCGTTTCGCCGGCACGATGACGCGTCACAAGACACGCGGTGCTGCCGGTCGGATCGTCGCGGCGGGTGCAGGGCTCCATGCGTTTTTCTCCAGGCGGATCGGCCGGTGTGCCGGCCGGCCCGGCGCGTACGCCGGGCGACGGGAATCGATGCCGCCGGGCGGGCGCCGAGGGGCGCGCCGTCGCCGCGGGCAGGCGTTGCATCACATGGTAAGGGCGGTGAACAGCGCGCCGCAGGCACAGCGTCGCAACGCGGAAAGCAGTACAGCTGACCACGCCGCAGGCGCGAAATGTGTTTTCCGTGCACACATCCTCGCCGACGGAACCATCACAGTTTCAGCGCACGTTCGAGTGATTGCGAGTATCGTGGCAAACGCGATATCGTCATTCACGCTTCGATGCCATGCGAATGATCGTTTGTGTTCGCATGTGTTGTCGCCAAGCCGTCGCGCGATTTCCTGCTTCGGGCGGACGTTCTCACAATCACGAGCAAATTACGGTCATGGAAATCTTCGATGCGTTCCATCTCGCACGATTGCAATTCGCGTTCACGGTGTCGTTCCACATCGTGTTTCCCGCGATCAGCATCGGCATGGCGAGCTTCCTGGCGGTGCTGGAATGGCGTTATCTCGTCACCGGCGACGCCGCCTACAAATCCATGTTCCAGTTCTGGTCGAAGATCTTCGCGATCGGCTTCGGGATGGGGGTGGTGTCCGGCGTCGTGATGGCCTACGAGTTCGGCACGAACTGGGCCGGCTTCTCGCGCGTCGCCGGCAACATCACGGGGCCGCTGCTCACGTATGAAGTGCTGACGGCGTTCTTCCTCGAAGCCGGCTTCCTCGGCGTGATGCTGTTCGGCTGGCAGCGCGTGAGCCCGCGCGCGCACTTCTTCGCGACGCTGATGGTCGCGGTCGGCACGCTGATCTCGACGTTCTGGATTCTTGCATCGAACAGCTTCATGCAGACGCCGCAGGGCTACAAGATCGAGAACGGCCTCGTCGTGCCGGTCGACTGGTTCAAGGTCATCTTCAATCCGTCGTTCCCGTATCGCCTCGTGCACATGACGATCGCGGCGTTCATCGTCGCGGGCTTCATCGTCGCCGCGTGCGGTGCGTGGCACCTGCTGAAGGGGCGCCGCGACGAGCCGGTGAAGCGCAGCTTCTCGATGGCGCTGTGGATGCTGCTGCTGCTCGCGCCGATCCAGATCGTCGTCGGCGACGCGCACGGGCTGAATACACGCGAATACCAGCCGGCGAAGATCGCGGCGATCGAGGGGCTGTGGGAAACCGAGAAGGGCGGCACTGCGCTGAACCTCGTCGGGCTGCCCGACATGCAGGCCGAAACCACGCGCTATGCGATCCAGGTGCCGCACCTCGGCAGCCTGATCCTCACGCACAGCTGGAGCGGCGAAATCCGCGGGCTGAAGGAATTCCCGCCGCAGGATCGCCCGTATTCGCCGATCGTGTTCTGGACGTTCCGGATCATGGCCGGCCTCGGGATGCTGATGCTGCTGACCGCGCTGCTCGGGCTGCTGCTGAGAAAGGGCGGGCGCCTGTATGAAACGCGCTGGTTCCAGTGGTTCGTGGTGGGCATGGGGCCGTCGGGCATCGTCGCGCTGCTGGCCGGCTGGATCACGACCGAGGTCGGGCGGCAGCCGTGGACCGTCTACGGCGTGCTGCGCACCGTCGATTCGGTCGCGCCGCTTAGCGCGCAGCAGGTCGGCGTGTCGCTGCTGATCTTCGTGGTCGTGTATTTCCTGGTATTCGGAACGGGTATCTACTACATGATGAAACTGATGAAGCGCGGGCCGGCTGCCCAAGCCGGGTACATCGAGCTGCACCGGCATCCGGGGCTGCGCAAGAGCGCGCTGTCCACGCCGCTGAACGTCACCGAAGCGGAGTAAGCCATGCAAATCGATCTTCCTGTCGTGTGGGCCGCGATCATCGGCCTCGGCGTGTTCATCTACGTGATGCTGGACGGCTTCGATCTCGGCATCGGCCTGCTGTTCCCGTTCTTCGATGCGAAGGCCGAGCGGCAAGTGATGCTCGACACCGTCGCGCCGGTGTGGGACGGCAACGAGACGTTCCTGGTGCTCGGCGGCGCGGGGCTCTATGGTGCGTTCCCGGTCGTGTATTCGACGCTGCTGCCCGCGAATTACCTGCCGCTGGTGCTGATGCTGGTCGGGCTGATCTTCCGCGGCGCGGCGTTCGAACTGCGCGCGAAGGCGACCCGCACGCAACACATGTGGGATCTCGCGTTCATCGGCGGCTCCGCGCTCGCGGCGTTCTGCCAGGGGATCGTGCTCGGTTCGCTGCTGCAGGGCATCAAGATCGAGAACAACCAGTTCGCGGGCGGTCCGTTCGACTGGCTGTCGCCGTTCAGCCTGCTGTGCGGGATCGGCGTGCTCGTCACGTATGCGACGCTCGGCTGCGGCTGGCTGATCCTGAAGGTCGACGGCGAACTGCAGCGCAAGATGCGGCTGCTGATGAAGCCGCTCGCGGGCGTGCTGCTCGGCGTGATGGCCGTCGTCAGCCTGTGGACCGTGATCGGGCTGCCGGCCGTCGCGCACCGCTGGTTCGGCAGCGGCAACCTCGGCTGGTTCCTGCCGGTGCCGGTCCTCGTCGTCGCGTGCGTGTGGGGCATCTTCCACACGGTGAAGCGCCAGCACGAGGCCACGCCGTTCCTGCTGACGCTTGCACTCGTGTTCCTCGGCTACACGGGGCTCGTGATCAGCATCTGGCCGAACATCGTGCCGCCGTCGCTGACGATCTGGGATGCGTCGTCGAGCCATTCGAGCCAGCTGTTCGCGCTCGTCGGCACGGTGATCGTGCTGCCGATCATCCTCGTGTACAACGCGATGCAGTACCGCGTGTTCCGCGGCAAGGTGCGCGAGGGCGACATCGGCTATCACTGAGCGGCGCGCGATGTGACGGGGCGCAGTGTGCGCGGGCGTATCGTCGCGCGCAACGCGGCCCCGGCACGGCCCCTGCCCGAAAGCGGCCCGCCACGCGCGGGCCGTTGCGCATCGGGTGCGGGCGTTCCGTGTTGCGTATTCCTTTGTCAGTCGAGAAACAATCATGATCGTCAGACCACGACAAAACTGGCTCAGGATGCTGTTCGTCTGGAACGGCTCCGTGCTGCAATCGATCATTCCGCAACTGGTGTTCATGGCGATCGTCAGCACGCTGGCGGTCTTCACGAACGGGCGCATCTTCGGCGAGAAGATTCCGCTCAACACCGCGCCGTTCACGCTGTTCGGGCTCGCGCTCGCGATCTTCCTCGCGTTTCGCAACAACGCGAGCTTCGAGCGCTTCAAGGAGGCGCGGCATCTGTGGGGCAACCTGCTGATCGCGGCGCGCAACGTGACGTCGCAACTGAATCGCTACCTGCCCGGCAGCGTCGGCGATGCCGAGCGCAACCGGCTCGCCGATCTGCTGATCGCGTTCTCGTATGCGCTGAAGCATCAGCTGCGCCATACCGATCCGACCGAAGACCTGCAGCGCATCCTCGGCGAGGAGCGCGCCGGCGCGCTCGCACGCAAATGCTTCAAGCCGGTCGCGATCCTCGACGAGCTGCGCGGCGGCATCGTCCGCGCGCTGGGCCGCGTGCCCGGCAGCGATGCGACGTGCTGGATGTTCGACACGCAGCTCGACGAACTGGGCAAGTCGGTGGGTGGTTGCGAACGCATCCTGTCGACGCCGATTCCGTTCTCGTACAGCGTGCTGTTGCATCGCACCGTGTATGCGTACTGCGTGCTGCTGCCGTTCGGCCTCGTCGATTCGACGGAGTTCTTCACGCCGCTGATCTGCGTGTTCATCTCGTACACGCTGATCGCGCTCGAAGCGATCGCGAACGAGGTCGCCGAACCGTTCGGCCTCGCGCCGAATGCGCTCGCGCTCGATGCGATGACGCGCACGATCGAGCGGTCGGTGCTCGAATTGGGCGACCGCGCGATGCCGGAGGAATTCGAGCCGGCGTCGACGTACCAGATCACGTAGGCGGGCGGGCGCAACGGATCGGTTATCCGGTCGGCAAAGCGGGCTGCGGCGGGCGCTAGAATGGCGCTTGCCCGTTTCACGAACCCGGACCTGACGCGATGACCCTCGTCGACACCTATCTGGCCGGCCTGCGCGCCGCGCTGCCCGACGCCGACAACGCGGCGCTCGCCGCCGCCACCGGCGCGATGCCCGCGCAACTCGACGCGCTGCGCGCCGCGTATCCGCAATGCCCGGCCAGCCTGCTCGAACTGCTCGGTAAACTCGACGGCACGTACTGGCGCGACTACGGCGGCACGACGATCAACGTGCTGGTGCTGGGCTCCGACGTCTACGAATATCCGTACTACCTGCTGTCGGCCGAGCAGATGCTCGACGAAGCCGCGAAGTACCGCGACAGCATCGCGGACATCTACGGCGACGACGCGAACGACGACGGCGAACTCGTCGATCAGCGCATCGACATCGCATTGCCGATGAGCCGACGCCTGTGTTTCTCGCATTGCATGAACAACGGCGGCACGTCGCAGCTCTACATCGATTTCGATCCCGCGCCCGGCGGCAAGGTGGGGCAGGTCGTGCGTTTCCTGCACGACCCCGACAGCTACGCGGTGATCGCCGACGACTTCGACGGCTACCTGCGCCAGCTGATCGACGGCGGTTATGCGTTTGTCATCGATTTCGACGAAGAATAGCGGCGGGGGCGTTGCCTGTTATCGACGATGCGGCGTGACCGGGCGCACGGCGATTGCCGGTTGCCGCTTCAGGAGAGACTGACATGCGAATCTACGTGACGAGTATTTTTGTCGACGATCAGGACAAGGCGTTGACGTTCTATACCGACAAGCTCGGGTTCAGGCTGAAGAACAACATCCCGGTGGGCGACTACCGCTGGCTGACCGTGGTGTCGAAGGACCAGCCGGACGGCACCGAGCTGCTGCTCGAGCCGAGCAGCCATCGTGCGGTGGGGCCTTACAAACAGGCGCTTTACGAGGACGGTATCCCGGCGGCTTCGTTCCAGGTCGACGATCTCGATGGCGAATTCGCGCGGCTTACCGCGCACGGCGTGCGGTTCACGCTGGAGCCGATGGACGCTGGGCCTGTGCGCGTTGCCGTGATCGACGATACGTGCGGCAACCTCATTCAACTGATGCAGATGAAGTAGCGCGTCGCGCGGGCTCGCTCAGAGCGCTGCGACCGGCGGCGCGTTGAGCGTCCAGCTGCGTTCCTGCAAGCGGCTCCGGATGCGCCACCCGCATTCGGTCCGCATCAGCAGGTCGCGATGCCACAGGCCGACGAAGCACACGCGATCGTCGTCCGCTTCGTCGGCCGAGATCATCATCACCTGGCCGGCGGTGCGCGCGGTCGCGGCGTCGCCGTCGACGATCAGCAGCGCCGTCGAGATCGTGTGCTGCGTGGCGCGCATCGTCGATGTCGCCTGCTTCGGATAGGCCGCGATTTCCGCGCGGTTGCCGACCGGGCCGTCGAATGCTGTGTAGTCGAGCATCGCGTTGGCTGCGAACAGCCGCTCGAATTCGCGCCAGTCCTGGAGGTCGACCGCGTGGCAATAGTGCGTCAGCAGATCCTGGATCTCCAGCCGGTCGATCGCTTCCTGCGGCGTCATGGTGTCGTGGGTGGGCGTGGATGACGGGGAAACGATAGCGGGTGCGCGTGGGTGTGGCATCGGCGGAGTGGACTAAGGGCCTGTCCGCAATTGGCGGGAGCGGTTGGCGGCGGTCTGTGTCAGCACGATCGCCGTTCGTCCGTTAGCGGGCGGGGACTTTGGTGTGATACGCCACGCTTGTGTAGACTCATGCTCGTTCAACGGAGCAAACACCATGCAACTTCTCGATCACGTGTCCATCGGCGTTCCGGATATCGGGCAGGCACGCCCCTTCTACGATGCCGTCATGGCCGCGCTCGGTGCATGCAAGGTCTATGACCGGGGCACTGCACTCGGTTACGGCGAACGTTGCAATGCCAACGACACCGCATCGACCTTTCTGGCGGTTTATCTGGATCCCGCCGAAGTCGGGACGAGCAAGCGACACTGGTGCTTCAAGGCCGCTACCCGCGCGCAGGTACACGCATTTTTCGAGGCCGGCCTGTCTGCCGGCGGCCAGTCCGACGGCGACCCGGGATTGAGGCCGCACTACCATGCCGACTACTACGCGGCCTTTCTGGTCGACCCTGCCGGCAACCGGATCGAGGCAGTGTGTCACGCTGCTCCGTCGGAGACCGAGCGGGCGTGACGGCGCCGATCGGTGACTGACCGCCTGTGGAATGGCCTTGTGCCGATCGGGGCCTGACAAGCCGCTTCGAAATTCCGCCGCGCATCGTCACCGGGTCGCGTTTGCCGCCCACGCCGCTCAATCGAAATACGTGAGCCCCAGCGCCCCCTTCACCTCCGCGAGCGTCGCTCCCGCGACTTCCCGCGCGTGCATCGTGCCGCGCTTCAGGATCGCCATCACCTCGCCCTTGTCGGCCTCGAACTCTCGGCGGCGCGCACGGATCGGCTCGATCAACGACTGCAGCCGTTCGTTCAGCACGCGCTTGACGACGCTGTCGCCGAGCCCGCCGCGCCGATAGTGCGCCTTCAGCTCATCGACCTTCTGCACATCCGGCTCGAACGCATCGAGGAACGTGAACACGACATTGCCCTCGACCTGGCCGGGGTCGCTCACGCGCAGGTGGTTCGGATCTGTATACATGTCCTTCACGGCCTGCGCGATCTCGTCCGGCGTCGCGCCGAGCGTTATTGCATTGCCGAGCGACTTGCTCATTTTCGCCTTGCCGTCGATGCCCGGCAGCCGCGTGACCGACGACAGCACGGCCTCGCATTCGACCAGCACCGGCTGGTCGACGGTCGCGTTGAAGCGGCGCACGAGTTCGTTGGTCTGCTCGATCATCGGCAACTGATCGTCGCCGACGGGTACGTGCGTCGCCTTGAACGCAGTGATGTCGGCCGCCTGGCTCACCGGGTAGGTCAGGAAGCCGGCCGGGATGTCGCGCTCGAAGCCGCGCAGGCGGATCTCTTCCTTGATGGTCGGATTGCGTTCGAGGCGCGCGACCGTGACGAGATTGAGCAGGTATTGCGACAGCTCGGCGAGCTCGGGCACCTGGGACTGCACGACGATCGTCGAGATCGCCGGATCGATGCCGACGGCGAGATAGTCGAGCGCGACCTCGATCACGTTCTCGGTGACGCGCTGGCGGCGGCCCATGTTGTCGGTCAGCGCCTGCGTATCGGCGAGCAGCAGGAATTGCCGCGCTTCGTGCTGCATCTGCACGCGTGCGCGCAGCGAGCCGATGTAGTGGCCGAGGTGCAGCGGGCCGGTCGTGCGGTCGCCGGTAAGGATGGTCGGGCGGTTCGGGTGGGTCATGGTGTCGTTGGCTCCGGGTTGTCGAAGCCGCCAGCCATGATGTCGGCGCAGAAACGCAAATGCCGCCATGGCTGGCGGCATCACGTTTGGGACATGCAAAAGGAAACGGGCCGCCTGGGTCAGGCGCGCCACCAGCAATGCAGGTTCGGCAGGGCAGGTTTGGTTTCCATCGCAAAAGTATAGCGCAGCGCGGGGACGGCCATGCGCGTCAGCGCAACACCGATTCCATCGCGAGGTACGCGGTTTCGGCGGACGGCCACAGCAGGTACAGCAGGCCGGCCATCAGCAGCAGCGCGCCCGCGCGCACCAGCGGCGTGCGGTCTTTGTTGCGCGGGGGGCGGATGGGTTGATTCGGTTTCTTCATGCTTGCAGGCGCGCGATGCGCCACTCCAACGGTTGCTGCAACGGGTCGGGTTGGGAGCGACGCCGGGGTGTTGCGGGGAAACGGGCGGTGCACAGTGGCGTGGGCGGCTGCGCGACGTAAAAAAGGGGATGATCAGATGGTCCGCTCGGGTTCCGGAACGCATGCTGCGCGTCACATATTGCGAGGCGACGCGCATGCTATCAGTTTGGCGGTTCATGAACCGTCAAGAATTGTCGGGCAATGGCCGGGTTAAAGAGTGGTCGGACGCGGGACGTTTTCCGTCGGGTATCTGAAATATTAAAAACTTCAATAAAAATTGCCCGACCCGGACATGGCGCCGATGCTACCGTTGCCGACGAGTCGATCGCGGCTTGGTACAGGGAAATCTACATCCACAGTAAACTGCTGCCGATCGGCGACGGCTTCTTCACGTTGGGCAGCACCAGCCTGAATTTGCGGAGCATGGCGGTTGATGCCGAGATCAACGTGGGCAGCGATGATCGTGCCAAGAGTACCGATCTGCGGAGGCGCGTCTGGAATCTGCATACCGGTGGCAAACATGATGGCAGCGACGGCAGTCCCGTCGTCATCACGGAAACGTTCATGAAGTGGCAAAAACTCATGGATTCGAATGCCAGACGACGGAAGCGCGGTCTAGAGCCGGCGGGCTTCCTGATGGCATTTCAAGACGATCGTACGTCCAGCGTTCGGCTGGCCTAGCGCACTTTCAGATCATGCGGGTTCCGATGAGTTCTACAACGTCTAAACGATTGCGCCTGGCGGGCGTGTTTTCCGTCTCCCTGTTCTTGGCTTGTACCGCTTGCTCGATGAAGGATTCCCTTCCGCGAAATATGTCGCTCGACGCTTTCAACCCGCATCGCGAGACGTTTGATTGCGTGCACGAAGCCGCTGTCGTTCCAGCCGTGGATCCAGAGGCGGATCGCTGGAATCAGCAGGCGATGAAGATGACAAGCGCATTGTTGTGGCCGAACCAGCGCGACTATGCTGGTGCCGTCGCGCTATGGAGCAAGGCTGCCGAGCGCAAGCACTGGAAGGCAATGCTGAATCTTGCGAATGCGTACGCTCAAGGACTGGGGGTCGATCGCAATACCGAGCGTGCGGTGCAGATCACCGAGCAGGCAATGAAGCTGGGCATACCTGCGGCCTACGATCTGATGGGCACGTACTATATGAACGGAGTTGGAGTAAAGCAGGACGCCAGCCGGGCATATGCATTCTGGCAACTTGCTGCGGACAAGGGTAGCCCGAGTGCGATGGCTTATTTGGGCGGCAAGATGGACGCGCTCTATGACGATCCGAAGGCAGGCTTCTGGGGCAACCGCAAGATCGCACTCCAAATGCTTGAATGTGCCGTCGCACAAGGAAATGGGCGGGCGGCATATGAGTTGGGGACGACAATTGCGGGCGATCGAGCCGAGTTGAGCGAGAACAACGAACGCGCACTCAAGACTTTGCACGCGGGCGTGAAATTCGGCAGTGCAGAGAGTGCCGGATGGTTAAGTGCGTCGTTCGGTAAGGGAGATGCGCTGGTCGGTCATGTCAAGGATGAAGCACGCGCCGAACGCTACGGAGTTCTTGCCGATCGCCTCGAGCGCGACCCCGACCTGCGTCTGCCGAATCTGGACAAGGTGGTGCCGCTGCCGCCGGCCAAGTTGCCCAAGTGGGACGGCAACAAGGAAACGTTGATCAATGCGGCGAAGGTGGTGATGTCGGCGCCGGCAACACCTTCCAAGGTCGCGGTGCATCCGGTCTCGCTAGGTACCGGTCGAGCACACGTGCCCGATGGTTACATGCTGCCCGCGACGCCTCCCGCGGGCGTGCCTCCGCAGGCAGAAACGACCGCCGCCCCTGTCGGCGGCTACTGGCTCGCACAACTGACGTATCCGACCGCCGAACGTCATTTCTGAGGACGGTCGCATTTTCTTCCATTACGTCGGCGACGCGATTCCCATGCCCGCGCAACAGGCGGAATCGCATTCCCGCGTAGCGCAAGGCATTGCGCGCGCCGCCGAATTTCCCGATCCTGCCGTTCAGAGTCGAGGCACGCGCGCGTGTCCGGTGACGGGCGTCTGGCAGGCCAGCGCGACGGACGATCATCCTCGGGCGGCCACGTTCAATCAGTGGTATCGCCAGGCCTGCGTCATGCGGGGGGACACGTTCCCCGATCCGCGGGCCATGCATCTGGACGTATCGCCTGCGGACGTGACGTGGACGTGGTGGAACGAGGCCAATCGCTTCGGGTTCGCGAAGCTGCCTCAGGTCAGCGATCGGAAAAGCGCGATGACGCAGTTTGCGCTGCTTTACCCAGAGCGATTCAACATCGGAATCTGAGTCCTAACCCGCCTCGCACACGGAATTCCGGATACCTCCGAGTGCTGCAGCCTCTTCCCGCTCGCCTTCGGCGAGCAGCGTGAGCGCGCCGGCCGATTCGCGCCCGAAGTATGCGAGCAGGCCCCAGGCGTCGCCTTTAGCGTCGCGCGCGAGCGACATGCGCGTCCCTTCTTCCGGCAGCAGATTGTCCACGAACCGCTGGACCGGGCGATCGGTCGACGTATCGATGCACGCTTCCACGCGCAGCCAGAACGTCGGCGACATCCGGTACCCGACACACGCAGCCGCCGCGCGCCGGCGACCGACTTCACAGACCCGTCGCACCCTTCGTCCCTGCAGCAGTCCTGCCGAAATTTCCGGCAAGGCCGTCGCGCATCCATTTCCCGGAGAACACCATGCGATATCCATTGCAGCACGCCGACCAACGCGCGTCGGCGCCGCGTCCATCCGAACCCGAACCGCACGCACCGGCGCCGCGGGCGGACATCGAGGAGGTGTGAGCCATGAGCAGCGAAGCACTCGACCCCCTGCTGCGGCAGTTTGCGGAGAAGCGCTTGGGACGGCCGCTCGAGCCGGGCGAAGAACAGGCGCTGCTGGAGCGGCTGCCGGGCAGGCACGGGAACCCGCCGGCGCCGGCCGCCGGCACGGCCACGCAGGCGAGCGCCGCGAACCCGCCATTGCCGCGGTTGAAAACCCGGCAGGAGGCGCGCGAGCAGGTCAAGCATTTTCTGCAACTCAACCAGCAGAAGGCGTACGAGAAGATGCGCGGCATCCTGCAGACGATCGACGCGCAGAACGAGACGACCCTCGGCATGCTGGCGTCGGAACAGCAGAAAGTGTCCGGCGTACTCGACGCGAACGAGCCGCCGGGCGACGCGCAGGCTTCCGGCACGGCCGACATCCAGGACAGCACCCGCCAGGCGCTGGCGATGATCGGCGAACAGCTGACGGGCCTCATCCGGCAGGAAATCGAAGCCTGCTTTCGGCAATACGTCGATTCGCTCGCCGAACGGCTTTCCGTACGGCTCGACGCGATAGACGACCGGCTGCGGAGCGTCGGCGCCGGTCCGACCGAACCGTCCGAACCGACCGCGCCGGGTGCTGCCGCCACCGCTGCCGTTCACGATACGCCCGGCCCAGCGTCCATGGAGTAGCACGCGGGTCATGCGGCTGAAGTCGAGCGGCTGAATGCGAAACCGGCCGGCCCCGATGTGCGATCTCTCAACTACGTGAATCAAGGAGCTAAAAATGGGTGATAAGTGTCAAGTGTGCCAGGTCAATCCTGCGATTACCGATGCCGTCACGCAGGTCAACGTCAAGGTGGTCGCCGAGGCGCCGGCAATGGCGATGGGCTCGCTGTACCAGGCCCAGAGCCATTCGCTCAGCATCCTGTTCGAGAACGCGGTGCAGCAGCAGTCGCAGGCCGCGATCCAGTCGCAGACGTCGACGAACGTGGGGACGATGCAGCTCTACACGATCGGACCGGAAAGCGCGGGTGCGGCCGCCACGGAAATCGGCTCGAACGGGATCATCTCCCTGCTGGCCGACGTGATCGCGATCGGCAAGGCGGTGACCAGCCACTAAGGGGGCAACGCCGTGGTCGAGCGGCGGCGCAAGCGGCACGAGCCGCCCATGCCGCCGCCCTGCCGCGGATCCGCGGCACGGCCGCCGGCGCCTGAACAGCGGTGCCGCGCGGTGTTCCGGAGCAACCGACAGAACGGGCCGAGCCGATTCGATGCGGCGCCCGTTCGCAAACCAGGAGAAACACGATGGCAAATGACGCAAACGCGAACGCCGAAGACCCGAGGGTCCCGAATGACCCGAAGGACCCCTGCAACTGCAAGACATGCGCGGTCAACGCCGCGATCACCGACGCGGTCACGCAGACCAACGTCAAGGTGGTGGGCGAAGCGCCCGCGATGGCGACGGGCTCGCTGTACCAGGCCCAGAGCCATTCGCTCAGCGTGCTGTTCGAGAACGCCGTGCAGCAGCAGTCGCAGGCCGCGGTCCAGCTGCCGACCTCGACGAACGTGGGCACGATGCAGCTCTATACGCTCGGGCCGGCGAGCGCCGGCGCCGCCGCGACGGAAATCGGCTCGAGCGGGGTGATTTCCGTACTGGCTGACGTGCTCGCGCTCGGCAAGGCGCTCGCCTGACGCGTAACCCGGCGTCGACGCCGGGCGGCAGCCTCGATCCCGTGGCTGCCGCCCGGCGCCCGGCGCCCGCCCCCGTGTCGACGCCCGCGACGGCGAGCGCGCGTGCGGTGCGCATCGCCGACCGATCCACTCATGCTTTCGCCGTGACTGCGCCGCAGCGGCGAGCAAACCAGGAGTAACGACATGACGGAACAGGTTTCCGCCGCGATTACCGATGCAGTCACGCAAGCCAACGTCAAGGTGGTGGGCGAATCCCCGGCCGTGGCCTTGGGCACGCTCATGCAGTCGAACAGCCATGCGTCCGCGATCCTGCTTCACAACGCGGTGCAGATGCAGGCGAACCAGGCGGCGTCCAACCTCGCCGCCACGACCGTCGGCATCATGCAGCTCTATGCCGGCTCGCCGGTGGCGGCCGCCGCCGCGGCGCGCTCGGCGAACGACAACTTTGCGTCGCAGCTGGCCGCCATCGCGCAGTTGATGAACGCCATCAGCCACTGGCGCGGCTGACCTTCACCGCGCGCCGCGCAACCCGGCGCGCGCAACCTTCCCGCACCGCGTCGCGGCACGACACACGTGCTTGCCGGGGCGTCAATTGGCGTCGGCGATGTACCGGAGCTGCTCCGGTTTTTCGATCGTCACGCCGTGCTCGTGAAGCCGGATCAGGCCGTCGCGCTGCATCCTCTGCAGGCTGCTGTTCAGCCGCGGCCGGCTGACGTTGAGCATCGCTGCCAGGATGCTCTGGTTCTCCGGCAGCGGCACCTCGAGATCGTTCCCTTGCATGCGGTTCAGCAGATGGCGCGCGAGCCTTGCCTCGAGCCGGTACAGGCACGCCGACTCGACGAAGTCGCTCAGCTGATGGATATGCCGGCACAGCTGCTCGTGGATGCGCTCCATGAAATCCGCGTTGGCCAGCAGCGGCGCGAAGTACTGGCGATGCAGCAGCGAAATGCGGCAGTCGGGGCTCAACTGGGCGGTGAAGCTGCGCCGGTGTGCGCGGATCAGCGTGCTTTCGCCGATGAGTTCGCCCGGCACCGAGTGGCCGAGAATGATTTCGCGTCCGCCGGGTTCGTGCAGCGTCATATAGACGCGGCCGCGGTGCACGAAGGCGACGAAATCTCCCGGGTCGCCCTTGAAGAACAACAGGCGATTGCCGTGTTCGGGCCACGGCGTGACATGCCGCTCGATATGAGCCAGCAGGCTTTCCGGCAGATCGGTGAGTATCGGTATATTGCGCAGCGTTTGAACGTTAGCAAGGGGAGGCATGTTTTCCGTGCAAGGTTGTTTGACGATGCGGCCACCTAGCGAAAAACGCTGCCTTTGGCACTGCGTGAAAAATGAACAATGGAGATAGCCAGATAATCGGCAAGCAGTCCGGATATGGCGGCACTTCGGCGGCAAGGACGCTTGGTCGATCGACGCGGATAGCAGCGTGCCGGCTCGCGAACGCGTCGCGGCGGCAGTCGTTCTTTTTCATCGCAATGCCGTTATTCACGCCCGGCGGCGCGCCTGAAACGACGGATGGGAGCTATGCCGGGGGATTTAAATTTCCGTTCATAATAATCAAGAAAATTTACCGAAGCCGATTATCTTGATAACGGTGTTACGCGGGTAACAGCGTCATTCGCGGCATCGAATCGATTCTGTGTTTTCCATAAAAAAGGAAGGCACGGGATGACAACCTCGAACCAGCACGCTGCCCCGCCGCCCGAGTCACCGGCGCAGCAGCTCGATCGCACATGGCGGGAAATGCAGGGGAAATTGCGGCGCCGCGCGCGCCTGTTGTGCAAGGGCGATATCTACCGTGCCGACGAACTGCTCTCCGATACCGCACTCAAGGTCCACATTTACCTGCAGCGTTCGCCCGAGCGCGTTCAGAACCTGGCTGGCTTTCTCTTTCTGGCGCTGAACCATGCGTTCCTCGATGGCGCGCGCCGCCGTCTCCGCGAAAGCGGCAGGCTCGAATTCGACCCGGACTGGGACGACGATCACACCGTCGAGCTGGCTGGCCACGCGCCGTCGATGGAGCAGCAACTGCTGCTGCGGCAGCTGCTGCTGCGTCTCGAGCAGGCGCTGTCCACGCTCCCGCCGCAGCAGCAGATGCTGTTCACGCTGAAGTTCGAGGAGGACCGGCCCTATCTGAACATCGCGGCGACGCTCGGGATCAACGAGCCGCTTGCCAGAAAGCGTGTCGAGCTGTTGCGCAAGAAGTTGCGCGAGGAACTCGCGTGAGCACGTTCACGAACGCGGGCACACAGCGTTCCTAACGGCATGCGCGGCGTCGATGGCCTGCCGGCCCGCCGTTCCTTCAATCGCATGCCGGAGCCGAGATCCGAGGAGGCCTCGTGGCAGACAAAGTCAATGAGCAGGTTACCGACGCGCTGACGCAGACCAATGTCAGCGTCGTCGCGGGATCGCCGGCCCAGGCGCTGGGCACGCTTTACCAGATGTTCAGCCAGGCCGTCGGCATCTCGGCGCAGAACATGACGCAGCAGCAGGCGGCGCTGAACCAGATTTCGAACGCGGTCGTGTCGAAGGCGGTGGCCATGATCCTGTCCGTCGAAGCGTCGCCGAAGCCCGCCTCGGGCGGCGCGGCGCATGCCCCGACGGCCGGGCCGCAGACGGGTTCCACGCATTAGGACGCGCTGACTCTCGGGATACCTGAACCATGAACATGAAAGGCATTTTGGGCGGGCGCGGCGACGGCGCGCCGCCGACGTCGCCGACGTCGCAGACACCGCAGACGCCGCGCGATGTCGCAGACGCCGCAGCCGAAGCAACGGCGCCGGCCGATGTCGCGCCGCAAACCGCGGCGTCGAAGGCCGGCGCGCGTACGTGGCCGGTCAACCGGCTGCGCAGGCTCACCGACGCGCTGAAGGCGCCGAACCAGATCGCCGATACGGCCGGGTCAGGCGGTTCGGCGCTGCAGACCGTACAGGCGATCAACGCGGAAGCCGCGTCCTACGCGACGACGCAGATCGCCGTCGGCCCGAACATGATGATCACGCAGGCGGGCGGCATGGTCGCGCAGGCGGCGGCGAACTACTTCGAGGCGTCGACGTCGCTGGCGATCGCGGGCAAGAGCGTGCTGATGAAGGATCTGGCGCAGAAGACCATCGACGAGAACGTGCGCGGGATGGCGATGGATGCGGTGGGCCTGCTGTTGACGGACCTGTTCGTCGCGACCGCGGCGATCGTCGCGGGTGCCGCGGAGGCGATCGAAGGGGAGGCCGCGAGCGTCGCGCTCGACAAGATCGACGAGAGCCTGCAGAAGTATCAGGCGCTGCTGGACAAGAAGGGTACGTAGAGCGCGACCGCGCGCAGTGGCAAGGAATCAACCGACACGACCCGCCGGGCCATCAGGCCGGATGCGGGATGTGAGCGGCGGGACCGATGCGCGCCCGTGTTCCCGGACACGTCGCGGCCCCGTCACCGGCAGTCCCATCGAGTCAAATGAGGAACCCATGCCCTACGACATTCACAATGTACAAGGTCCCGCGCCGCTGGCGGTTGGCGAGCGCATCTGGGGAGATGCGGCGGAAATCGATTTCGGCGCGATGACGAGCTGCATCGCGCTCGTCGAGCAGACGCCGGGCCAGCCGACGTCGGTGCGCGCCATCCATCTGTCGATCGTCAGCGGCGACGGCACGAAGGTTTACGATCCGTCGGCGAACGTGGCCGGGCAGGTCGAGACGATCATGCAGCAGAGCGGCGACCTGCGTACCTGCCTCGGGCGCATCGATCTCTGGCAGGCCAGCCAGCAGCAACAGCTGCAGGATTTCTTCGCCGCGCTGATGCTGAGCCTCGACATGCAAAACTGGGTGCAGGTGCCGGACGGCAACCTGCGGGTGCGGATCAACGGCGGCGTAATCCAGTATCAGAAGGGCACCGGTCCATGGACCAACGCGTAGCCGGCGCGACCCGTTGAAACCGGCGCCCGCCATCCGGGTGGGCGCCGGTGCAGTACGGGCGCGTCGTCCTGCGCCGCTCGCCGCCCGCGCCACACCCAGCTTTTTGCTCGTCAACACCAACAAAAATCATCATTTCGCCTCCGGCGGTGTGTCAGCAGAATGTCTCCATTCCAACTCGTGCGACAGCAAGAACGTCGCATCGAGCCGCACTTCAGAAGGAGACAGCCGTGGCAGTCGAAACAACCTCAATCGATACGCTCGTCGTCGGCGCCGGGCAGGCCGGCGTGGCCATGAGCGAGCACCTGGGCAAGCTGGGCGTGCCGCATCTCGTGCTGGAGCGCAGCCGCATCGCCGAACGCTGGCGCACCGGGCGCTGGGATTCGCTGGTCGCGAACGGTCCCGCGTGGCACGACCGCTTCCCGGGGCTCGAATTCGACGGCCTCGATCCCGATGCGTTCGCATCGAAAGATCAGGTCGCGGACTACTTCGAAGCGTATGCGCGGAAATTCAACGCGCCGATCCGCACCGGCGTCGACGTGAAGAACGTGGTGCGCAACGCAGGCAAGCCGGGCTTCGTCGTCGAGACGTCCGACGGCACGATCGAGGCGAACCGCGTGGTGGTCGCGACGGGGCCGTTCCAGCGTCCGGTGATTCCGCCGATCGCGCCGGACGACGCACGTCTCGTGCAGATCCATTCCGCCGACTATCGCAACCCGGGCCAGCTCCCGGAAGGCGCGGTGCTGGTGGTCGGCGCGGGTTCGTCGGGCGTGCAGATCGCCGACGAGCTGCAACGCGCGGGCCGGCAGGTGTACCTGTCGGTCGGGCCGCACGATCGTCCGCCGCGCGCGTATCGCGGCCGCGACTTCTGCTGGTGGCTCGGCGTGCTCGGTGAATGGGACAAGGAAGTCGCCACGCCCGGCCGCGAACACGTGACGATCGCGGTGAGCGGCGCACGCGGCGGCCATACGGTCGATTTCCGCGCGCTCGCGAACCAGGGCGTGACGCTGGTCGGGCTGACGAAGTCGTTCGACGGCGGCGTGGTCACATTCGAACGCGATCTCGCGGTCAATCTCGCGCGCGGCGACGAGAACTACCTGTCGCTGCTCGATGCGGCCGACGCGTATGCGGTGCGCAACGGGCTCGACCTGCCGGAAGAGCCGGACGCGCGCCGCATCCTGCCGGACCCCGAATGCGTCGCGCATCCGATCCTTGCGCTCGACCTCGCCGGCGCCGGCGTCACGTCGATCGTCTGGGCGACCGGCTATGCGGTCGACTACGGCTGGCTGAACGTCGACGCGTTCGCGGCGAACGGCAGGCCGCAGCACCAGCGCGGCGTGTCGAAGGAGCCCGGCATCTATTTCCTCGGGCTGCCGTGGCTGTCGCGGCGCGGTTCCAGCTTCATCTGGGGCGTGTGGCACGACGCGAAGCACATCGCCGATCACATCGTCACGCAGCGCAAGTACCTCGACTACCACGACGCGTCGCAACACCGCGCGGCCGCGCAAGCGGCGCAGGCCGACGCGCGCCCGCTCGCCGAAGCGACGAACTGACGAGCAGACACGAACCCGCCGCGCTGGGTCTGCTGCCGGTGCGGCGGGTGTTTCCACCGACGATCGAAGGACCTCGATGAGCCAACCCACCCATACGCGTATCCGCATGTTCAACACCAAGGATACCTACCCGAACCAGACGCTCGACAACGACCTGTGCCAGGCCGTGCGGGCCGGCAACACCGTCTACGTGCGCGGCCAGGTCGGCACCGATTTCGACGGCAACCTGATCGGCCTCGGCGACGCGCGCGCGCAGGCCGGGCAGGCGATGAAGAACGTCAAGCAGTTGCTGGAAGAAGCCGGCAGCGACCTCACGCACATCGTGAAGACGACGACCTACCTGATCGACCCGCGTTATCGCGAGCCGGTGTACCAGGAAGTCGGCAAGTGGCTGAAGGGCGTGTATCCGATCTCGACGGGGCTCGTCGTGTCCGCGCTCGGCCAGCCGCAGTGGCTGATGGAAATCGACGTGATCGCGGTGATCCCGGACAACTGGCAGCCGAACCGCGCACCGGAGGCGACATGACTTTCTCCATCGTCGGGCGCTGCCCGGAGACGGGCCAGCTCGGCATCGCGATCAGCTCGTCGAGCATCGCGGTGGGTGCGCGCTGCCCGTGGGTGCGTGCGGGCGTGGGCGCGGTCGCGACGCAGAACATCACGCTGCCGGCGCTCGGCCCGCAGATTCTCGACCTGATCGAGCACGAACAGCTCGCGCCCGCCGCGGCGCTCGATCGCGCGCTCAGCGCGAACGGCTGGAGCCAGTACCGGCAGGTCACGGTGATCGACGGGCAAGGGCAGACGGCGTGCTTCACCGGCAAGGAAGCGCTCGGCACGCATCACGCGGTGAAGGGTGAGCAATGCGTGGCGGCCGGCAACCTGCTGGCCGCGCCGGCCGTGATCGATGCGATGGTGCGCGCATTCGAACAGGCGCCCGGCCTGCTCGCCGATCGCCTGCTGGCCGCGATGCATGCGGCGATCGCAGCCGGCGGCGAGGCGGGGCCGGTGCATTCGGCCGCGCTGAAGGTGGTCGGCGACGTGACCTGGCCGATCGTCGACCTGCGCGTCGACTGGGCCGATGCCGACCCGATCGGGCAGCTCGACGCGCTGTGGCGCGCATATCGGCCGCAGATGCAGGATTACCAGACCCGCGCGCTGAACCCGACCGCCGCGCCGAGCTACGGAGTGCCGGGCGATGAGTGACGCATCGAGCCGCGCGTTGCTCGAACGGTTGATCGCGTTCGCGACGGTCAGCCGCGATTCGAATCTCGAGATGATCGAGTTCATCCGCGACTATCTCGCGGGCTTTGGCGTATCGAGCGAACTGTTCTATAACGCGGAACGCACGAAGGCGAGCCTGTACGCGACGATCGGGCCGCGCGATCGCGGCGGCATCGCGCTGTCGGGCCACACCGACGTGGTGCCGGCAGACGGGCAGGCGTGGACGGTCGAGCCGTTCCGGCTGACCGAGCGCGACGGCCGCCTGTACGGCCGCGGCACGGCCGACATGAAGGGCTTCATCGCGTCGGTGCTTGCGGCGGTGCCCGCGTTCGTCGCGAGGCCGCTGAGCGTGCCCGTGCATCTCGCGTTCTCGTACGACGAGGAAGTCGGCTGTCTCGGCGTGCGGCCGATGCTCGAAGCGCTGGCCGCGCGCGAGCACCGGCCGCGCCTGTGCCTGATCGGCGAGCCGACCGAACTGAAGCCGGTGCTCGGCCACAAGGGCAAGCTCGCGATGCGCTGCCGCGTGAAGGGCGCCGCGTGCCACTCGGCGTATGCGCCGTCGGGCGTCAACGCGATCGACTATGCGGCGAAGCTGATCGGCCGGCTCGGCGAGATCGGCGCGGCGCTCGCGCGGCCCGAACGGCACGACAGCCGCTTCGATCCGCCGTTCTCGACCGTGCAGACCGGGTTGATCAAGGGCGGCCGCGCGCTGAACATCGTGCCGGCCGAATGCGAGTTCGATTTCGAGGTGCGTGCGCTGCCGGATTTCGATGCGCACGACGTGCCGCGGAAGCTGCAGGACTATGCGGAATCCGAACTGTTGCCGAGGATGCGTGCGGTGCAGCCCGATACCGATATTCAACTGCAGCCGCTGGGTGCGTACCCGGGGCTCGCGACCGCGCCCGACAGCGAGGCCGCGCGCCTGCTCGCAATGCTGAGCGGGTCCGATGCGTTCGGCACGGTCGCGTTCGGCACCGAGGGCGGGCTGTTCGGGCAGGCCGGCATTCCGACCGTCGTGTGCGGGCCCGGCAGCATGGACCAGGGGCACAAGCCCGACGAGTTCGTCACGCTCGAACAGCTGCACGGATGCGACGCGATGCTGAGCCGTCTGGCCGCGCATCTTGCTTCGGCCGCCTGATCGGGTTGCCGACACGCACGCGCCCGTCCTGCGGCGCGTGCGTTTTCTTCAGTGCTCAGTGTTATTGCGCCGATTCCGCGACGATCTGCGCGAGCCGCTCGCGGCAGAAATCGACGAACGACTGCGCCTGCTTGGTGAGCTGCCCACGTTTCAGCCGCGCGCTCACGAGCCCGGACGGGCTCACCGTTTCGCTGAGGCCGATCGTCACGACGCGCCGGCCGTCGTACGTGTATTCCGAATACGGGCGCGTGACGAGCAGCGAGAAGCCGAAGCCCTGGCCGACCATCCCGCGCACCATCTCGATCGACGGCGAGCCGAACACGATGTTCGGCGTCAGCCCGAGCTCATGAAACAGGCTGACGAAATACGTGCGGCTCGGCTGCACGTCGAGCAGGATCATCGGCTCGACACAGAGGTCGCGCAGCGACACGTGCGGCTGGCCCGCGAACCGGTGGTTCTCCGGCAGCAGCACGTACGGCTGCTGCGGCGGCATCAGCGGTTCGGTTTCGATCGTGCCGTCGAGATCGTGGTCGTACATCAGCGCGAGATCGAACGTGCCGGACGTCAGGCCCTGCACGAGTTCCTGCTGGTCGCCGTCGCGCAGCCGGATGTTGACGCCCGGGTAGCGCTCGCGAAACCCGGCGATGAGCTGAGGAAGATAGAGCGGCGCGACTGTCTCGAAGCAGCCGATGTCGATCTGCCCGGTAATCACGTCGTTGTCGGCGAGCGCGTTCTGTTCGAATTCGTGCGCGATGCGCAGCAACTCCTGCGCTTTCCGGTAGAAGCGCGTGCCGCTCGGCGTCAGCGATACGCCCTGCGCGTGATGGCGGATGAACAGCTTCACGCCGAAGCTTTCCTCGAGCCCCTTGATCGCGCTGGAGATCGACGGCTGCGCGATGAAAAGCTGGCGCGACGCCTCGGCGACGCTGCCGGATTCGACCGTCGTCACGAAGTATTTCAGTTGCCGCAAAGTGTAGTGAGCCACAAGCACCTCTGATGCCCGGCCCCGGCATGCCGCCGAGGGCGAATTCTGTCCATGGTTTCGCGTAGCACCTTACCTGAAGAAGCCCGAAGCCGAAATTTCCGCTACAGAGCTTTTTCGTATGTCCCGGAAATATTTTTAGTATTTCTCCGTCGCTGCATCGGTGGCGCACCATCGTCTCCAATCCGGATCGCAACGAGGCTGCACACGTGCCGGCGGGACATGTCATCCGTCCCCGCATGCCGCGCATGGTCCGCTTCGGCCGACACCGCCGCGCGTGCACGCGGCGCGTCGTCGCTCGCGTATCCGGACCCGATTGCAGGCGCGCACCCCAACGCGCGTCGGCTGAAACGGCACGCGCGCATCGCCGCGCAGGACAGGAGACTTCACCATGACGAACGTGGACCGCAACGCGTCCCCGATGATAGAGAAACACACGATCGGCTACGTGCCGCCCGCGGAGCGCCACGGCAAGGTGCGCGACCTGTTCACGCTCTGGTTCGGCGGCAACATCGCGCCGCTGCCGATCGTGACCGGCGCACTCGGCGTGCAGCTCTTTCACCTGAACCTGATGTGGGGCATCGTCGCGATCGTCGTCGGCCAGGCGGTCGGCGGCGTGCTGATGGCGCTGCATTCCGCGCAGGGGCCGCAAATGGGCATCCCGCAGATGATCCAGAGCCGCGCGCAGTTCGGTTCGTGGGGCGCGCTGCTCGTTACCGTGATCGCGGCCGTGATGTACGTCGGCTTCTTCGCGTCGAACATCGTGCTCGCCGGCAAGTCGGTGCACGGCATCGCGGCGTCGGTGCCGGTGCCCGTCGGCATCGTGATCGGCGCGGTGGGATCGGGGCTGATCGGCATCGTCGGCTACCGCTTCATCCATATCCTGAACCGCATCGGCACGTGGGTGCTCGGCATCGGGATCCTGGTCGGCTTCTGGATGATCCTCACGCACGTGACGACCGACGATTTCCTGACGCGCGGCGGCTTCGACTTCGCGGGCTGGCTCGCGACGGTATCGCTGTCGGCGTTGTGGCAGATCGCGTTCGCGCCGTACGTATCGGACTATTCGCGTTATCTGCCGGAGGACGTCGGCGTCGCGTCGACGTTCTGGGCGACCTACCTCGGCTGCACGATCGGCTCGACGCTCGCGTTCATCTTCGGCGCGGTCGCGGTGCTTGCGGTGCCGGCCGGCGCGGACACGATGGATGCGGTCAAGCAGGCGACCGGCCCGCTCGGCCCGCTGATGCTGGTGCTGTTCCTGCTGAGCGTGATCAGCCACAACGCGCTGAACCTGTACGGCGCGGTGCTCGCGGTGATCACGTCGGTGCAGACGTTCGCATACAAATGGATTCCGACCGCAAAAACCCGTGCGGCGGTGTCGGTCGTGATCTTCGTTGCGTGCTGTTACGCGGCGATCGGCGCATCGACGAACTTCGTCGGCAACCTCGTCGATCTCGTGCTCGCGCTGCTGGTCGTGCTCGTGCCGTGGACGGCGATCAACCTGATCGACTTCTACGTGATCCACAAGGGCAAGTACGACATCCAGTCGATCTTCATGGAGGATGGCGGCATCTACGGCCGCTTCAATCCGCAGGCGCTGCTCGCGTATGCGATCGGCATTCTCGTGCAGATTCCGTTCATGAACACGCCGATGTATGCGGGCCCGATTCCCGCGCATCTCGGCGGCGCGGACCTGTCGTGGCTCGTGGGGCTGGTGCTGACGTCGCCGCTGTACTACTGGCTCGCGACGCGCGACAGCGCGTACCGGCGCCGGCAGGGCGGTGCGCATCTGCCGCCGACTGCAGCGCAGTAAGCGGGGCGCCTTTCGACGCGGAGCAGGAAGAGGGGGCCACCGCATCGGTCGAGATGCGGTGGCCCGTGGCAGCGTTTCGACATGACGAAGGCAGGCCCGCGGCGGGTGACGTGCCGCAAGCCTGCGCGTGCATTACACGACCGCCGAGCGCGCGACGCGCACCGGCACCGACTTGTACGACGGCGTGCCGCTTTCCTTGTCGATGTAGTCGAGCGGCACGAGCACGTTCGCTTCCGGGTAGTACGCGCCGACCGAGCCCGGCGCGATGTCGTACTCGATCGCGGTGATCTTCTCGAGACGCAGCGTGCGGCCCGACGCGGTGATCGTCTCGATGTCGACGAGGTCGCCGTGTTCGAGCCCGTACTTCGCGAGATCCGCCGGGTTCATGAACAGCACGTCGCGCCGCCCGAACACGCCGCGATAGCGGTCGTCGAGCCCGTAGATCGTCGTGTTGTACTGATCGTGGCTGCGCAGCGTGATCAGCCGCAGCACATTCTCGCCGCCGAGCACTTCCGCGTCTTCCGCGACGCCCTTGTACACCGAGAACATCGCCTTGCCGGTCGCCGTGGGCCACACGCGCTCGGTAGGCGGCAGCGGCAGGCGGAAGCCGCCCGGCGTGCGGATGCGCTCGTTGAACGCCTCGAAGCCGGACACCGTGCGGTCGATCAGGTCGCGGATGCGATCGTAGTCGGCGATCAGGTCGAGCCACGCGACCTTGCTGTTCGGCAGCGTCGCATGCGCGATGCCCGCGACGATCGCGGGCTCCGAGCGCAGCTGGTCCGACGCCGGCTTGAGCTTGCCGGCCGATGCGTGGACCATCGACATCGAATCCTCGACCGTGATCGATTGCCGGCCGCTCGCCTGCATGTCGAGCTCGGTGCGGCCGAGCACGGGCAGGATGAAGGTTTCCTTCCCGACCAGCAGGTGCGTGCGGTTCAGCTTCGTGCCCAGGTGCACGCTCAGGTCGAGCTTCGCCATCGCCGGGAACGACAGCTCGGGATCGGGCAGCGCGACCGCGAAGTTGCCGCCGAGGCACAGCAGCGCCTTCGCGCTGCCGTCGACCATCGCCTGCATGGCCTGCACGGCGTCGTGCCCGTGATGCGCGGGCGGCGTGAAGCCGCATACGTCCTCGATCTTCTTCAGGAACTCGGCCGACGGCTTCTCGGTGATGCCGACCGTGCGGTTGCCCTGTACGTTCGAATGGCCGCGCAGCGGGCAGATGCCTGCGCCGGGCTTGCCGATGTTGCCGCGCATCAGCAGCAGGTCGGCGATCAGGCGCACGGTTGCCGTGCCCTTGTTGTGCTGCGTGACGCCCATCCCGTACGTGACGATCGTCGCGTTCGATTTCGCGTACGCGAGCGCGACCTGTTCGAGCTGCGCCTGGCTGAGGCCGCTCGCGCGCTCGATGTCGTCCCACGACGTGACCTGCAGGTCGGCCGAGAACGCGTCGAAGCCGTTGGTGTGCTGCGCGATGAAGTCGCGGTCGAGCACGTCGCCGCGCTCGGCGTCGAGCTGCAGCAGCGCCTTCATGATGCCCTTCAGCGCGGCTGCGTCGCCGCCCGCGTCGAGCTGGTAGTACGTCGACGCGATCCGCGTCGAGCCGAACGACGCCATCTCGATCATGTCCTGCGGATCCGAGAAGCGTTCGAGCGCGCGCTCGCGCAGCGGATTGAACACGATGATCGGCACGTTGCGCCGCGAGCATTCGTGCAGCGTGCCCATCATCCGCGGGTGGTTCGTGCCGGGGTTGTGGCCGATCGAGATGATCAGCTCGCAGTGGTCGAAATCCTCCAGCGACACGGTGCCCTTGCCGATGCCGATCGACTGCGGCAGGCCGACGCTGGTCGGCTCGTGGCACATGTTCGAGCAGTCGGGGAAGTTGTTGGTGCCGAGCTCGCGCGCGAACAGCTGGTACAGGTACGCGGCTTCGTTCGACGCGCGGCCCGACGTATAGAACTCGACCTGCTCGGGCGGCAGCGCGCGCAGCACCTCGCCGATGCGCGCGAATGCGTCGTCCCATTCGATCGCGCGGAACGTGTCGGTTGCGCGATCGTAGACGAGCGGATGCGTGAGCCGGCCCATGTTCTCCAGTTCGTAGTCCGACATGCGCAGCAGCGACGACACGGTGTTCGCCGCGAAGAACTCGGGCGTCACGCGCTTGGTCGTCGCTTCCCACGTGACGGCCTTCGCGCCGTTCTCGCAGAACTGGAACGTCGACTTGTGCTCCTTGTCGGGCCATGCGCAGCCGGGGCAGTCGAAACCGTCGGGCTGGTTGGTCCGCATCAGCACGATCGGCGCCTCGATGGTTTCCATCTGCGTGCGCACGGCCTCGGCTGTCGCGCGAAGCGCGCCCCAACCGCCGGCGGGCCCATCGTACTTCCTGATGCCTGGCACTTCGCGTCGATTTGTCATTGTGAATCTCCATGAGCCGGGCCCGTGCGGGCGGCTCGGGTTGCGCCGTGTCGCGGCGTGGTGCGGCTCCGTCCGTCGGACGGAGCCGGTCATGCGTGCCCCGGGGCTGCAGGGCAGGCGGGGTTCAGTGCGCGTGCTTCTTCGCGCCGGACGACTTCTTGCCGGACTGCTTTGCGGTGGGCGGCGGCACGTCGGCAGGAGCGTCGTCGGCGTTCGCGTCGCCGGATGCGTTAGCGGCCGCCTTGCCGTTCGGTTTCGTCTTGCCGTCGGCGTCGTTCTTCGCGTCCTTCGTGTCCTTCGCTTCAGGCGCGGCGAGCTTGTCGAACTTCACTTCGCCGCTGTCCTCGTCGTAATCGACCTCGACGCGGTCGCCCGACTTCAGCCGGTCGGCGAGGATCTCCTTCGCGAGCCTGGTCTCGATGGTCTGGCGGATCTGGCGCTTCAGCTCGCGCGCGCCGAACTCCGGCTGATAGCCGGCCTCGGTCAGGTGCTCGACGAGCGCATCGCCCATCACGAGCGTGATGTCCTGCGCGGCGGCCGTGCGCACCACGCGGTCGAGCTGGATCTGCACGATCGCGCGGATGTTCTCCTTCGACAGCGCGTGGAAGACGATCACCTCGTCGATCCGGTTCAGGAACTCGGGGCGGAAATGGCCCTTCAGCACCTGCATCAGTTCGCCGCGGATCGCCTTGTCGGTCTTGCGCGCGGCTTCCGGCTGCGTCAGGTTATCCATGATGATCGCGGCGCCGAGGTTGCTCGTCGCGATGATGATCGTGTTGCTGAAGTCGACCACGCGGCCCTTGCCATCGGTCAGGCGGCCGTCGTCGAACACCTGCAGCAGCACGTTGTAGACGTCCGGGTGCGCCTTCTCGATCTCGTCGAGCAGGATCACGCTGTACGGGCGGCGCCGCACACGCTCGGTGAGCTGGCCGCCTTCGTCGTAGCCGACGTAGCCGGGCGGCGCGCCGATCAGCCTCGCGACCGCATGCCGTTCCATGTACTCGGACATGTCGATGCGGATGATCGCCTGCTCGTCGCCGAACACGGTCTCGGCGAGCGCCTTCGCGAGCTCGGTCTTGCCGACGCCCGTCGGCCCGAGGAACAGGAACGTCGCGATCGGCCGGTGCGTCTGGCCGAGCCCCGCGCGCGACAGCCGCACGGCGTCGCTGACGGCCACCACCGCGTCGCTCTGGCCGACCACGCGCTCGCGCAGTTGCTCCTCCATCTTCAGCAGCTTCTGGCGCTCTTCCTGCGTGAGTTCGGACACGGGAATGCCGGTCAGCCGCGACACGACTTCGGCAACCGACTCGACCGTCACCTCGAGCGTTTCGGAGCCGGTCTTGCGCTGCCACGCCTCCATTTTTTCATCGAGCGTCTTCTGCTTCGCGTTGATCTGCTCCTCGAACTGCTTCGCTTCGTCGAAGCGCTTGCGCGACGTCGCGTAGTCCTGCTCGCGCTTCAGTTGCGCGATCTGCGCTTCGCCTTCCTGGATGTCGACAGGGCGCGACGTCGCGCCGATCCGCACGCGCGCGGCGGCCTGGTCGATCAGGTCGATCGCCTTGTCGGGCAGGAAGCGCGACGTGATGTAGCGGTCGGCGAACTCGGCGGCCGCGACGAACGCGTCGTCGGCGAACGTCACCTGGTGGTGCGCCTCGAGGCTGTCGCGCAGCCCGCGCAGGATCACGATCGTCTGCTCGACGCTCGGCTCCGGCACGAACACCGGCTGGAAGCGCCGTTCGAGCGCCGCGTCCTTCTCGATGTACTTCTGGTATTCGTTGAGCGTCGTCGCGCCGATCAGGCTCAGCTCGCCGCGCGCGAGCGCGGGCTTCAGCACGTTCGCGATGTCGAGGCCGCCTTCGCCGCCGCCCTGGCCCGCGCCGACGATCGTATGCAGCTCGTCGATGAACAGGATCAGTTCGTCCTGCTTTGCAGTCACTTCGTCGATCAGCTGCTTCGCGCGCTCCTCGAACTCGCCGCGATACTTGGCGCCGGCGACCATCGAGTTGATGTTGACCTCGACGAGCCGCTTGTTGCGCAGCACCTCGGGCACGTCGCCGTTGACGATCCGTTGCGCGAGCCCTTCGACGATCGCCGTCTTGCCGACGCCCGGCTCGCCGATCAGCACCGGGTTGTTCTTCTTGCGGCGCGCGAGCACTTCGATCGTGCTCTCGATTTCCTGCGCACGGCCAAGCACGGGGTCGAGCTTGCCCTGGCGCGCGATCGCGGTGAGGTCGCGGCCGAACTTGTCGAGGTTCGGCGTGCCGGTCGGCGCATCGACGCGGCCGTCCTCGGCGCCCTTGCCGACCACCTTCACGACTTTCTGGCGCAGCGCCTCGGGCGTCACGCCGTATTTCTTCAGCAGCGTGCCTGCGATGCTGTCCGGCACCGATGCGAGACCGATCAGCAGGTGCTCGGGGCCGATATACGAGTGGCCGAGATCGCGCGACGCCTGGAACGCATATTGCACGGCCTTCTTCACGCGCGGCGAGATCGACAGCTTGTCGAGCGGTGCATCGGGGGCGGCCGTGCCGGTGTGCGCATGCTCGTCGATATACGACTTGATGTCCTGCGGCGACAGCTTCAGTTCCTTCAGCAGCGCGGCGCACACGTCGGTGTCCGCGAGCGCGTAGAGCAGGTGTTCGGAGTCGAGCTCGCTGCGGCGCAGTTCGTGCGCCTTCTCGGCCGCGCGCTGCAGCAGTTCGAGCGTCTGTTCGCTGAACGCGTCGGTCGGGTCGACCGATTCGCGCGGCACCTCGGCGGCGAGCGGCGATTCGTCGCCGAGCCCGCCGAACAGCGACGACGAGCCACCGCCGCCCAGCAGCGCATCGAACGGGTTCAACATGCTCTGATGCCGCATCAGCTGACGGAAATGGTAGTCGCAGATCGAGATCGTCTTGCGCTCGCCGTCCTGCATCACGGTTGCGCGCGCGACGGCCGGCCGGGCGTGGCAGATATCGCAAAGTGCGGGCATGGTGGTCTGGCTCCTGTCGGTGAAGGTGGGTCGAAGAGTGAAGTCCCGATGCGGTGCGGCGCGCGCGCGTCCCGACCGCGAACACACGACGCGTGGCGCGGCGGTGCGCGTGCCGCGCCCACGCTGTCGCGCAGCGCGCGCCGGCGTGTCACACGGTCGCGGTCGGGGCGGGAGGCGCGAGTGCTGCGAGGAGCCCACGGCATCGCTTCGACTGCGTTCAAAATAGCGAATCGGCGGGGGCCATCCAAGACACAGTTCCACACCGGACCGACCGCGAATTGCACCCTCACATGCGCGCGCACACGGGGGGCAAGGAGTACAGACGGGCGCGCACGCGGCGGCACGGGCGTGCGCGGCATGCGCTGCGCGCGGTGACTGGAGGCAGGAAGGAGCGGAACGCGAACGGAGCGCGGTGCGACATCGGCGCGCAGGGCGCCGGTTGCCGGCAAACGGACGGCGTTGCGGGTGGGTAAGCGCGGCAGAAGCGCCGCAGTGCGAGCGCGCACGCCGGTGGCGTACGCGAACCGGTCGTGTCCGGCCACGCGCGCACCGCAGCCGATGCGTACGTGGCAGCCGAAGGAGAGGTCGGGTTGCACGGTGCGAGCCGGACATGGCGCCAACCGTGGCGAACCGCGATCAGTCGGACAGTTTCATCGCGAGCCGCTGGCGGGCGATCTGCTTCACGTCCGTCGACAGTGCCGCATTCGGCAGACCATTGGCCCAGACGGAGAACGAATCCTCGATCAGGTTGCGCGTGTCGGGCGGCAGCTCGGCCAGCATCAGCGACACGACGGTAAACAATACGGCGGTGTCGGCGGCCTCGCTGCCCGCGTTCGCGTCGACCGTCTTCTTCAGGCTGTCGACCGACGCTTGCAGCGCCTGCAGTGCATCATTCGTATCGCTCATGACATCCTCCATGCGAGATGGGCTCGATCGGCGACGAACATGCGGCCGGCGCCGCGGCCGGCCGCGCGACGCCCGGCGGGCGGGCATCGCACGCAGGCAGCCGCGGTCAGGCCGCCGGATTGCCCTGCGGCGCCACGGCCACCGATGCTTCGCTCGTCAGCATCAGGAACGTGAACGTTTCGCGCAGGTACAGGCGGACGGCCTTGTCGTTATGGCTCGTGTAGCCGATCGATACGTCTTCCCCGAGGTGCAACTCGTAATCGCCGCCGCGCATCGACAGCACGCAGCCGCCGCTGAGCGCCGGCGCCCAGATGATCTCGCCGCTGACGATCCGCTTGATGTGGCCGAGAACCGGATAACCCTGGTCGCGCGCCTCGCTGAGCGCGGTATACGCGTCCGAGCCGAGCACCACCGAGTACGGGCCGTCGACGCCCGCGAGCCGCAGCGCTTCGAGCGCGTCGCTGATCGCGTCCGGGTACGCGCTGACGTCCGCCGGCAGCGTGAGCTTGCGGTTCGACGTGCCTTCGCGGATGCCGACGATGCCGGCGGCCGGGTAGCCGTCGAAAATCGCGTTGTCCTCGGCGAACGCGAGCCGCTGCGCGGCGTCCTTCGCCGGTTGCCAGTCGGCGTCGCGCGCGCCGCGCTCGACGCTGTCGATCGCATCGCGGCTCAGCTCGAACGGCACCGTCAGCTCGACGATCGTGCGGACTTCGCGCAGCCGCGCGTTCACCTGCTCGCGCGGCGCGGTGACCTCCACCAGGTGCCCGGTGCCGACGGCCGACAGCTCGGGGCCCGCGGGGCCGTCGACGTCGACGACGCGGCGGCCGGCCACCGATCGTTTGAAGGTGCGCGCCACTTCCTCCTCGATTTGTTCCCAGGCGGACGACGAGATCGGGGCGAGTTCGCGGTGCAGGTTATTCATAGGCTTGGGTTCCTTTCAGCGAGCCGATTTTCAGCGAGCCGTCGCGCTGCGGCGCGGACGGCGAGGATTCAGGTTGCGCGGCGTCGGCGGCCGGCGCCGCGCGATCGGCGAGCGCTTCGAGCAGGTCGGCCGACGGCACGAAGAACAGCGAGCCGGTGACCGCGCGGCTGTAGTCGAGCAGGCGGTCGTAGTTGCCGGGCGGGCGGCCGACGAACATGTTCTCGAGCATCTGCTCGATCGGCGCCGGCGAGCGCGCATAGCCGATGAAATAGGTGCCGAATTCGCCTGCGCCCGGACGCCCGAACGGCATGTTGTCGCGCAGGATCTTCACTTCCTGGCCGTTCTCGTCGAGCGTGGTCAGCGAACTGTGCGAACACGACGGCTTCACGTCCGGCGCGAGCTCGATGTCGGACAGCTTGGTGCGGCCGATGATGCGCTCCTGCGTCTCGACCGCGAGCGCGTTCCAGCCGGCCATGTCGTGCAGGTACTTCTGCACGATCACGTAGCTGCCGCCCGCGAATTCCGCATCTTCATCGCCGATCACCGTGAAGTCGACCGCTTCGCGGCCTTCCGGGTTCTCGGTGCCGTCGACGAAGCCGATCATCGCGCGCTGGTCGAAATTGCGGAAGCCGTGCACCTCGTCGACGACCGTGACGGCGCTGCCGAGCGCGCCGAGCAGTTGCGTCGCGAGTTCGAAGCACAGGTCCATCGCTTCGGCGCGGATGTGCAGCAGGATGTCGCCGGGCGTCGCGACCGCGACGCGCTGCCCGGCGCCGAATTCGCGGAACGGATGCAGCGACGCGGGGCGCGGGGCGCCGAACAGCGTATCCCACGCGTCGGCGCCGAAGCCGCACACGCATGTCAGGTTGCCGCCCGGCACGCGCTTGCCGACCGAGCGCACGAGCGCGGCGATGTCGCCGCACCATGAACGGATCGTGTCGGCGTGATCGGCACCGGGATTGATCGTCGCCACGAGGAAGATCGCGCTGCGCGTGATCGGGCTGTGAACGGCCTGGGAGAGCGGGGGAGGTGTCTGCATCGCGGCCTGCCGGTCAGTCATGTCGGGACGGACGGGCCGCGGCTGCCGCTGCCGCGGCGCGCGATGGCGTTCGGTTGGACTGTGTCATGCGACTGTTCTCTTTGTGACATGCGGATGAAGGACGTTGCGCGCGCATCGCGCTACGGGCCGCCGCCGCAGTAGCGGCCGGCCGCCCGGCGCGTGACCTGCGCGCACCGCGTAACGTCGTCGAGCATGCAATCTAGCAGCTTCGGCGGGGCTTTGCACTGGTAGCGGTAATCTGTCATTCGAATGTGTCAAACGGGGCCGGATTTTGCGCGCTGGCCGCGCAGCTGTACTCCTGGCATGCACGGCGCTGTGCTCTTGAGCGTGCGTGCCGCGTGCAGTAGATTAGGTCCCGCTGCGCCGCCGACGAGGAGCGTCACCATGAACCTGCTGGAAGCAATGCGTGTTTATGTCGCGGTGGTCGAGCATGGCGACCTGTCCGGCGCCGCGTCCGCACTGAAGCTCGGCGACGCGCAGGTGAGCGACCGGATCGACCGTCTCGAACGGTATCTCGGCTGCCGGCTGCTGCTGTGCCGCGAGCATGGCGACGTGGCATGCACCGACGCCGGTGTCGCGTTTTACGCGTGCTGCCGGCGGACGCTGTCCGCGGTCGAGCAGGCGACCGGCGCGGCCGGTGCGGCCCGCGCGCCGGCGCCGGATGCGTTCGATGCCGCGCATTGCACTGCGCATTGCATGGATTTCCCGCCGTCCGGTACCGCTCACGCATCTTCATACCGACCGTCACCTTGAATACGTCTACCGTTTCCTGTTCGCCGTCCGAGCGCATCCGTCGCCGCTTCGGCCACTTCCTTCACGCGGCCGAACTGGCCGGGCTGATCGTGATCGGTCTCGCGACCGCGTTCGCGATGACGCAGGAGGCATGGAAGGTTGTGCTCGCGGGCGAGGTGTCGCTGACCGACCTGCTGCTGATGTTCCTGTATCTGGAAGTGCTCGCGATGAACGTGCGCTACCTGCGGCTCGGCCGGCTGCCCGTGCGGTTTCCGCTGTTCATCGCGATGACGTCGCTCGCGCGCGACCTGATCCTGCGCGGCGCGACCGACAGCCCCGAGCGGATGCTGATGACGACCTTCGGGATCGTGCTGCTCGCGGTGGGCGTGCTGATCCTGAGCTTCGGTCAGCATCGCTTTCCGGCCGACGTCGACGATGTCGAGGAGGATGCGCATGTGGGCCGGTGACGCGAGAACGGTATGCATGATGTCTCTGCAGGAGGGTGCCGGATGAGCACGGATTCCGTCGCAACGAAGCAGGCGAACGAATTGCAGCACGCGTCGTCGGACGCGTACCGGCAGGCACGCGACGCGCGTGACGCCGATCCGGCGCGCGCACGTGCGCCGTTCGTCGTCGCGATGCAGCGGGCGGCCGCGCATGCGTATGTCGAGGCAGTCCGCGCGCGTGTCGAAGCAACAGGCATCTGAATGAACGCCGGGTTGCCGGCGCACCGCGCGCGTGCGGCCCCGGATCGTCGCGCTGCGCGATGTGCAGCGGCCGCGCATGCCCATCTATACGAGAGAGGTGTCGAATGACCCAGCAATTGATCGTCGCCGTGTTCGGCAGCGTCGACACGGCCCGTCAGGCCGCGAACGATTTCGAGGCGCTGTCGGAGAAGAATGAAGGATTCCACATCGAAAACGGCGTCGTCGTCGAAAAGGACGCGGCCGGCAAGCTCGCGGTGCTCGCCGCCGAATCGCGGCCGTTCAAGGGCGGCGTGATCGGTGCGATCGCGGGCGGCCTGCTCGGGATCCTCGCCGGGCCGCTCGGCGTGGTCACCGGCATGGCGGCAGGCGCGGGCGCCGGCATCCTCGCGGACGCAGCCGGCAACGCGCTGCTCGACGGCACGTTCGTCGAGACGGTGGCCGCGCGGCTCGTGCCCGGCAGCGTCGCGATCATTCTCGAGGCGAAGGAGGCCACGCCATTCTCGGTCGACAACGTCGTGACGGGATTCGGCGGCAAGGTCTTCCGCCAGGCGCTCGGCTGAGCGCCGCGTTCCAACCGCTTCTGGAGAACAGCATGCGCATCGATCAATCGTACCGTCGCTTCGACATCGCGGCGACGCTGTCGCCGCTGCCCGGCAACCGCGCGATCGCGACCGTCGACGTGACGACCGACGATCCGGCCCGCATCGCCGATCTCGGCACCGGCTATTTCCTGCAGATCCGCAAGTGGGTCGAGTCGAACGACGTCGAGCAGCTGACGGTGGTGTTCGACGAGTGCAAGGTCGCGATCGACCACTACGCGGACAACGTCGACGACGCGTGAGTTCGCGCGGGCCCGCGCATTGCCGCGCCGTACGCGCATCGGTGACGGGAGAACCTCCGGTGACGGAATGAAGATGGAGCGGCACGCGAATTGCGCGGGCCGCGCGGAAGTACGATTACACGGCGGCCGCGTGTTGCGCCGCAACGTCGATGACGTTCTACGCCGGTCATGGATCGGGTACACGCTACAGCCGGTGTTTGCGTGCGCTGCGGGGCGTCTGTACCTGTTCTTTTCATGAAGGACGCCGATAATGGGATCGTTACCTGGCTCTGCGGGAGCGATGTCATGTCCGGAAGCGATTCCTCGTCTTCACACCCCGATCTCGCGCAGGGCATCGCGCTCGACGACATCGCCGACGGCGCGATGATCGAGGGCCATGTCGGCGACGCAGCGGTGCTGCTCGTGCGCCGCGCCGACGAACTGTTTGCGGTGGGCGCGCAATGCACGCACTACGGCGCGCCGCTGGCCGATGGCCTGCTGGTCGGCGACACGATCCGCTGCCCGTGGCACCACGCGGCGTTCTGCCTGCGCACCGGCGCGCGGCTGCGCGCGCCGGCGCTCGACGGGCTGCCGTGCTGGCGCGTCGAACGCCGCGATGGCCGCGCCGTCGTGCTCGATGCGCGGCCGGCCGCCGCGCCGCCTGCGCTGAACGCGGCCGGGTTGCCCGCATCGGTGGTGATCGTCGGCGGCGGCGCCGCTGCGATCGCAGCCGCCGTGACGCTGCGGCAGGAAGGTTATCCGCATCCCGTCACGCTGCTGAGTGCCGATCGCGATCCGCCGTACGATCGGCCCAATTTGTCGAAGGACTATCTCGCGGGCACGGCCGACGCCGACTGGCTGCCGCTGCGCGCGCCGTCGTTCTACGCCGACCATCGAATCGACGTACGGTGCGGCACGCGTGTTGAACGAATCGATCCCGCGCAGCATGCGGTCGAGCTGGCCGACGGCAGCCGCGTCGGATACGGCGCGCTGCTGCTTGCAACGGGCGCCGAACCGAACCGCCTGACCGTGCCCGGTGCCGATCTGCCGCACGTATGCGTGCTCCGCTCGCGCGCCGACTGCGACGCGCTGATCGGCAAGCTGAAAACGGCGCGCCGTTGCGTCGTGGTCGGCGCGAGCTTCATCGGGCTCGAAGCGGCCGCTGCGTTGCGCACGCGCGGGCTCGACGTGCATGTCGTCGCACCCGATGCGCAACCGATGGCACACGTGCTCGGCGAAGCGCTCGGCGGCACGATCAAGGCGCTGCACGAATCGCATGGTGTCGTGTTCCATCTCGGCGCGACGCCCGCGCAAATCTCACCGGACAGCGTGACGCTGTCGACCGGCGACGTGCTGCCGGCCGATGTCGTGGTGGTCGGCATCGGCGTTCATCCGAACGTCGAGTTCGCACAGGACGCGGGGCTGGCGGTCGAGCGCGGCGTGACGGTCGACCGCTTCCTGCAGACGAGCGCGCCCGGCATCTACGCGGCCGGCGACATCGCACGCTGGCCCGATCCGCTGACGGGCCAGCGCATTCGCGTCGAGCACTGGGTCGTCGCCGAGCGGCAGGGCATCGTCGCGGCGCGCAACATGCTCGGGCAGCAGCAGCCGTTCGACGCGGTGCCATTTTTCTGGAGTCAGCATTACGACATGACGATCAACTACGTCGGGCATGCGGAGCAATGGGATCGCGTCGAGATCGACGGCGACCTCGGCGCGCACGACTGCACGATCGCGTACTGGCGCGGCGACACGCGGCTCGCGGTCGCGACGATCGGCCGCGATCTCGACAGCCTGAAGGCGGAAGCGGCATTGGAGCGGCAGATTGCAGCCGCGTGACAGCGGCCCGAATCCGGCGGTGCTGCGCGCCGTATGACACGCAGTCGTGCGTCCGCGTGACGGCCGTCACGCAGCGCCTGATGGGGATGATTCTCGCGGCGTTCGCGATGCAGATGATCGTCGCGAGCCTGAAGGCCGCGTTCGCGCTGCCGCGTTGAAGGCGCCGCCCGACTCGTCGAAAACCCGCCGCTGTTTGACCCGACGCCAGCGCCGTTGCCCGGGCGCGCGCCTTGCTCGATCAGTTCGACGGTCACGTTCGCCGTCCCGCTTTCGACAACGAGGGCCGCACATGAAAGCCGTCATATTTCACGGCATCGGCGACATTCGCATCGATACGGTGCCCGACCCGGATATCGCCGATATGGCCGATGCGGCCGCACGCGAACCGGGCCGGATGAAGGTGCAGCTCGAACCCTGACGAATGCGAACCGGAACGAGGAGCGATGCGATGGACGATCGATACGACAACTGCATGGCTGCGTGCGACGCGTGTGCGCACGCGTGCGATACGTGTATGGCCGCATGCCTCGCGGAACCCGACGGGCATGCGCTGGCGGCCTGCATCGCGCTCGATATCGAATGCGCGCAGCTGTGCCGCTTCGCGTCGGGCGCGATGGCGCGCCGCAGTGTGCTCGTGCCGAGCGTGTGCGCGCTGTGTGCGCAGGCGTGCGACCTGTGCGCGACCGAATGCCTGCTGCACGCACACGATCATTGCCGCAATTGCGCGCTCGCGTGCGAAACGTGCGCGGCGATGTGCCGCGCGATGGCGTGAGCATGCGCGGTCGCGGGGCGCGCTGAACCCGATGCGCGACGCGCAGCCGTGCTCACTGATTCAGTGCGCCCGGCGGCGGGGCTGCGCTCGCGCTGGTGGTGGCGATGGCGTCACCGGGGTTCGGCGCCGCCGCGCCGTTCGTCGCGCTGCGCTCGTGCTCGGGCAGTAGCGCGAGACGGTTGTACAGCGTCTTCAGGCTGATGCCGAGCGCCTTCGCGGTGCGCGGCTTGTCGCCGTTGAAATGCCGCAGCGATGCGGCGATGAAGCGCTGCTGCGTGTGCGCGAGCGTCGTGCCGATATGCAGCGTCATCGCGTTGTGGCGCACTTCCTCGTGCGGCGGCTGGCGGCGCGGCAGTTGCAGGTCGATCTGCTCGTCCGCGAGGATGAACGCACGCTCGAGCGCATTGCGCAGTTCGCGCACGTTGCCGGGCCACGTATACGCGCGCAGCGCCTTCATCGCCTGCATCGACAGGCGCTTTCTCGTGCGGTGCCGCGCGTTCAGCCGCTCGACGATCTGCAGTGCGATATCGCCGACGTCGTCCTCGCGCTGCCTGAGCGGGGGCACATGCAGCGCGATCATCGCGATCCGGTAGAACAGGTCTTCGCGCAGCCGGCCGCTGCGCACGGCCTCGACGGGATCGTGATGCGTGGCCGCGACGATCCGCACGTCGAGCGGAATCGATTCGTGGCCGCCGACGCGCACGATCGTATTCGATTCGAGCGTGCGCAGCAGCTTGACCTGCAGCTCGCCCGGCATTTCCGCGATCTCGTCGAGGAACAGCGTGCCGCCGCAGGCGGCTTCGAACATGCCCACATGCTGCGCGACCGCGCCGGTGAAGCTGCCTTTTTCGTGACCGAACAGGTGCGATTCCGCGATGTCGGGCGCGATCGCGCCGCAGTTGACGGGGACGAACGGCCCGCGCCGCCGCGGGCTCAGGTCGTGCAGCAGGCGCGCGACGATGTCCTTGCCCGCACCGCTTTCCCCGACGATCAGCACGCTGGCGTGCGTGGTCGCGACGCGCGACACCTTCAGTAAAAGGGCCTGGATCGTACGCGAGCGACCGAAGAGCCGCGCGCCGTCATCGCCGGTTTTCGCCATGGCGCGATATCGAATCAGGAAGATTTGACCGAATATTGTGGAGGTCTGATGAAAAATCGACGTGGCATGCGTCGATTTCCTGTAGGGAGCTTACCTTTTATACCAACGGCGCGACATTGAATCTGGCAATGCGGGCCACCGCGACAGATAGATTTATTCGATGGGCGATGAATGCGCGACCGCGGTCTCCTATACTTCCAAGCAGCATTTTCCATTGCAGGACGGCCGATCCGCTCATTGGTGTGCAGAGCGGAAGGCGTCGCCATGTGCCGGCCGCGCGTGCTGCGCCGCATATCCGTCGCGGTACCGGCCAGCGCCCGCGCCGGGCCGCCTCTCACCAGGAAGCCTCGATGCCCTATGTCCTGATCGTCGAAGACGATGCCGATACGCGCACGATGCTCGCGACGCTCGCTCGCACGCAGCAGCTCGCATGCGATACGGCCGCGACGCTCGAAGAAGCGCGCACGCTCGTCACGACGCATACCCCCGATCTCGTGCTGTGCGATCTCGTGTTGCCGGACGGCAACGGCATGGATCTGTTCGATGCATTGCCGAAACGATCGCACTGCGAAATGGTGTTGACCACCGGTCACGCGAGCCTCGAAACCGCGATCGACGCATTGCGGCGCGGTGCGACCGACTATCTCGTGAAGCCGCTGAACATGCAGCGGCTGAACAGCATCTTCGCGCGCGTGCCGCGCACGACCGCGCTGCACGAAGAGATTGCCGAGCTGCGCTCGGAGCTGAAGCGCCTCGGGCGTTTCGGCCGCATGCTCGGCAGTTCGCCCGCGATGCAGACCGTCTACGATGCGATCGGCCGCGTCGCACGCACCGAGGCGTCGGTGCTGCTGACGGGCGAATCGGGCACCGGCAAGGAACTCGCCGCGCAGACGGTGCACGACCTGAGCCTGCGCCGCCGCGGCCCGTTTCTCGCGGTGAACTGCGGCGCGATCGCCGCGAACCTGGTCGAGAGCGAGATGTTCGGCCATGACCGCGGCAGCTTCACGGGCGCCGAGCGCCAGCACAAGGGCTTCTTCGAACGCGCGGACGGCGGCACGCTGTTTCTCGACGAGATCACCGAGATGCCGGTCGAATCGCAGGTCAAGCTGCTGCGCGTGCTGGAGACGGGGCGGCTCACGCGGCTCGGCTCGACGCGCGAGATCGACGTCGACGTGCGCATCGTCGCCGCGACGAACCGCGATCCGGAAGCCGCGATGGCGGACGGCAAGCTGCGGCCCGACCTGTTTCACCGGATCAACGTGTTTCCGATTCCGTTGCCGCCGCTGCGCGAGCGCGGCGACGACATCCCGATGCTCGCCGACGCGTTCCTGCAGCATTTCAACGAAGAGAGCGGCCGGCATCTGCGCTTCGCGCCGGCCGCGCGCGAAGCGCTGAAGACCCATGAATGGCCCGGCAACGTGCGCGAACTGCGCAACTTCGTGCAGCGCGCGAGCATCTTCAGCGATGCGGACGTGATCGAGACGCTGCCGCCGCCGATCATGGAAGAGCTGTCGAACATGGTCGATTCGCACGAGGATCGCGTGACGGTGCCGTTCGGCACGCCGCTCGAGGAAGTCGACCGGCGGCTGATCCTCGGCACGATCGCGCAATGCGGCGGCGTGAAGGCGCAGGCAGCCGAAGTGCTCGACGTCAGCCTGAAGACGATCTACAACCGGCTCGCGCAACTGGAAGACGAAGCGGACAAGCCGGATTCCTGATGCCGCCGCGCCCGCGCCCGTGCACCCGTTCCCGCGTGGCGTCGCGCATCGTCGTCGCGCGGCAGGAGCGTATCCGATGATCGACTTCTCGCGAATGCGCGCCGGGAATTACGCAACGGCCGTGATGCTGGTCGCGATCGCGACCGTGCTGCAGGCGCTCGCGATCCGCTTCGGCGGCGTGAACCTGCCGTTCGTCCTCTACTACCCGCTGCTCGCGGGCGCCGCGTGGGCCACTTCGTTCCTGTTCGGGATGGTGGCGACCGTGATCAGCGGCATGCTCGTGTGGACGCTGTTCCTGTCCGATCCGGCTGCCTATACGGAGCCGCTGCCCGAGCGGCTCGTCCGGCTCGGGATGCTCGTGCTGGTCGGCGCGCTCGTCTGCGCGATTGCGTCGATGCTGCGGCACGCGCGACTCACGAACGAACACGCGCGCCGGCGCGAAGCGGCCGCGCATCGGCGGCTCGCAGCCATGTTGCAGGCGCTGCCGCATGGTGTGATCGCAACCGATACGAACGGACGGCTCACCTACATGAACGCGGCCGCGGCCGCACTCGTCGGCTGCGCGCCGGGCGATGCGACGGGCCGCGCCGCGCGCGACGTGCTGCGGGTGTTCGATCGCACCGGCCGCCGCGTGCCGGCGACGCCGCTCGATCGCGCGCTCGGCGGCGCGGGCGTCGTGTCCGACCAGCACTGGCTGCATGCGGACGGCCGCGAGCCGGTGCCGATCGTCGAGGTCGCGTCGCCGATCGCCGATACCGACGGCAACATCGACGGCGCGGTGCTGCTGTTGCGCGATGCCGGCGCGGATCGTTCGCGCGTCGACGCGTCGCGGCTGCAGCGCGCGGTGGTCGACGCATCGCCGGACGCGATCGTCGGCGTCGATGCCGACGGCCGCATCGTCAGCTGGAACCCGGCCGCGCAGCGCCTGTTCGGCTATGACGAAGGCGATGCGCTCGGTCGCGCGTTCGAATCGCTGGTCGCGATGCGCTGGCTGAAACGCAGGCCGTTCGCCGAATTGTTCGACGATATGCGCGAACCGGTCGGGCCGATCGACCTGCTGTGCGTGCGACGCGATGGCCGGCGCTTTCGTGCGACGGCGGCGGCGGGCCCGGTGAGCGGCGACGCGCGTGCGTGCGTCGCGCTGTCGCTGACATTGCGCGAAACCGGCGCGCAGCGCCTGCGCGACCTGCGCACGCTGCGCTCGCTGCAGCGCGCGCGCCATGCACGAGACCAGGCCGATACGTCGAACCGTCTGAAGGACGAATTGCTTGCGACGGTGTCGCACGAATTGCGCACGCCGCTGAACGTGATCTATGGCTGGGTCGAGGTGCTGCGCAACTCGGGCGACGACGCGCTGCAGCAGCAGGCGATCGACGCGATCGACCGCAGCGCGCGTTCGCTCACGCGGATGGTCGGCGACATCCTCGACGCATCGTCGCTCGCGACCGGCAAGCTGCAGCTCGACGCGATGCCGGTGGATGTCGTGCGGCTGTTCTCCGACTCGGTCGGCGCGTTCCAGACGGCCGCGTCGTCGGCCGGTATCGTGCTCGAGTTCGAATGCACGGCGGCCACCTGCATCGTGTCGGGCGATGCCGAGCGGCTGCGGCAGATGCTGTCGAATCTCGTGTCGAACGCGCTCAAGTTCACGCCGAGCGGCGGCGCCGTGACGGTCGCGCTGGCGCGTGTCGATACGCGCGTGGTGCTGACCGTGTCCGACACGGGGCAGGGTATCGCGGCGGAGTTCGCGCCGTTCGTGTTCGACATGTTCCGCCGTGCGGACGATTCGCCCGCGTCGTCGCGGCGCGGCCTCGGGCTCGGCCTGTCGATCGTGCGGCATATCGCCGAACTGCACGGCGGCAGCGTGGCCGTCCAGAGCGCGGGCCGCAATCGCGGCGCGACGTTTACGGTGACGCTGCCGGCCGGCTGGCAGCCGATGGGCGCGATGGCCTGGGGGATCGCGCAGGCGGATGGCCGTCACGAGCCGCTCGTGCTGGATACGCAGCGCATCCTGATCGTCGACGACGATGCAACGACGCGCGCAAGCCTGACCGCCGCGCTGACCACGTTCGGCGCGACCGTCGCGATCGCGTCGTCGGGCCGGGAAGCGCTCGCGGTGGCCGCCGACATGCGGCCGACCGTCGTGCTGTCCGATCTCGCGATGCCGGACGGCGACGGCTTCTGGCTGCTCGACGCGCTGCGGCGCAGCGCGATGAACGGCGACGGTGCGCTGACCGACCTGCGCGTGCTGGCCGTGACCGCGCACGCGGGCCTCGCCGACGAACGCCGCGCGCTCGAAGCCGGGTTCGAAGGTTATCTGTGCAAGCCCGTCGACGTGCGCGAACTGGCACGCAAGATTGCGCAGATAACGAAGCGCAACGGTTGACGCCGCGCATGCGGTAGCGCGCCGTCGCGCCGAGGATTCCACAGGCATATCTTTCCCGCGCCGGCGCGGGTTCGCCGATCGATGCGATTCCCTGCATGATGTCGCCGCCGATGCAGGTGGGCGCGTCGACGCGCGCCCGTTGCCCACCCAATACACGCCTGTTACCCGCCCGTTACCCATCGCCGGGCAATCGTCATGCCCGGCAGATACACGCCGAAAAAATTACAACGCATTGGATGAAAGCACCTCCACAAGGCGCCACGCGCGTGCATGCGGCGCCGGCGCCGCGGCACGCGCCTTGCGCGGGTGACACGTGCCCGCCGGCCATGCCGGCCCGACGAAAGGAGGTCACGATGAGGATATTCCCGCTGCAAGCCCGTTCCGCGCGATCGGGCAGTCACCCCGCGAAGCGCATCGGCATGGCCGTCGCGATTGCCGCGGCCACGGCCTGCGCAATGGTCGCGCCGAACGTACTCGCCGCCGGCGACGACAGCGCCGCGTCGTCGTCGCATTCGACGACCGGCACGAAGATCCGCGACGCGACGATCACGACCAAGGCGAAGGCCGAACTCATCGGCACGAGCGGCCTGACGGCCGGCGACATCCATGTGAAGACGCGGCGCGGCATCGTGACGCTCACCGGCAGCGTGCCCGACGAGCAGCAGCGTACGCAGGCCGTCGGCGTCGTGAAGCAGCTCGACGGCGTACGGAGCGTGCGCGATCAGCTGACAATCCGGCCCAAGTGACGTCGGCGCCGTAACAGGAGTCCAGTCATGAACTGCATGCTCAAACCGGTCGGCGAGCAGACGATCGTGATTACCGGCGCGACCAGCGGCATCGGCCTCGTCACCGCGCGCAAGGCGGCACGGCGCGGCGCGAAGCTCGTGCTGTTCGCACGCAACCAGGAGGCGCTGAACACGCTGTGCGACGAAATCCGCCAGCACGGCGGTCTCGCGGTGCCGGTCGCCGGCGACGTCGGCAACATCGAGGATCTGCAGCGCGCGGCCGCGACCGCGGTCGATACATATGGTGGTTTCGACACGTGGATCAACAACGCGGGCGTGTCGATCTTCGGCACGGCGGCTGCCGTGCCGCTCGAGGATCAGCGGCGGCTGTTCGATACCAACTACTGGGGCGTCGTGCATGGGTCGCTCGTCGCGTCCGACCATTTCCGGCGCAAGAGCGATTTCCACGGCGGCGCGATCATCAACATGGGCAGCGAGGCGTCCGACGCGCCGGTGCCGCTGCAAAGCGCCTACGTCGCGTCGAAACATGCGGTGAAGGGCTTCACCGATTCGCTGCGGCTCGAAATGGAAGCGGACCACCTGCCCGTATCCGTCACGCTGATCAAGCCGGCAGCGATCGACACGATGTTCGTGATGCACGCGAAGAACTACATGAACGTCGAGGCGAAGCTGCCGCCGCCGATCTACGACCCCACCCTCGTCGCCGACGCGATCCTGTTCGCGGCCGCGCACGCGCGCCGCACGCTGTTCGTCGGCGGCGCCGCGAAATTCGCGTCGGCGAGCGCGTACCACGCGCCGCACCTGTTCGATCGCGTCGCGGCCACGCTGTTCTCGCGCGGCCAGCGCACGGTGCGGCCCGCGCGGCCGCGCGACGACAACGCGCTGTACGAGTCGCGCCACGCGCTGCACGAGCGCGAAGGCATGGACGGGCCGGTGCTGCGCGGTTGCGCGTACAACACGGTGGTGCAGCGGCCGAAGGTCGCGGGTGCGGTCGCGCTGGGCGCGGCGCTCGTGGTCGCCGCGCTCGCGCGTTCGCGACGCGCTTCCACGTGAGCCGAGCCCGGCATTTTTTCCGAAGGAGGCTTCGATGACATCCCGATTGCATACGGGCCACGAACTCAGTCGCTCGCGTTCGCACGAAGGCGAGCGCGCGGTGCAGGACCGCGACAAGGGCGGCCACCAGGCAGGGCACGGCAAGGCGCCGGGCCCGGTCGACATCCGGAAGACGCTGAAGGGGCTCGACTATCCGGCGAGCAAGGCGGACGTCGTCCAGTGCGCGGAGCGCGCGCATGCGGACCGCGGCGTGATCGACCTGCTCACGCGCATTCCCGATCGCGAATACGGCACGCCGGCGTCCGTGTCGAAGGAACTCGGGCGGCTGATGTGAGCGCCGCCGTGCCGCGCCGTACGCCCGGCGCACCGTTACGAGGAGACGAACATGGCGATGATCGTCGCAGGCCGCTTCACGACGTTCGATGAAGCGGAAGGCGGGGCGCGCTATCTGTACGAACGCGCGTTCGGCCCGGACGACGTGTCGATCTTCTTCCTGAACCCGGGCGGCCAGCATGCGCGCTTTCCGATCGGCGGCGACGTATATGCCGACTCGGCGGCTAAGCCGGGCGGCCGCGGCGCGATGATCGGCGCGATGCGCGGGTTGCTGATCGGCGCCGTCGCGGGGCTGGCCGTTTACGCACTCGGCGAGCGCGAGTGGTTCGTACCGGCCGCCGGCGCGCTGGCCGGCGCGTATCTCGGCGCGTTCGGCGGCGCGCTCGGCCGGATGCGCGGCGAGCGCGCCGAAGGCAAGGGCACGCTCGCGCACAGCGACACCGGCGTGATCCTGGCCGCGCGCGTGACGTCCGATACCGCGAACACGGCGGAGGGCGTGCTGCGCGCGAGCGGCGCGATGTCGATCGAGCGCGTCGAAGGCGACTGGCAGGACGGCGAATGGCGCGACTTCGATCCGGTGCGCCGGCCGGACGACGCCGCGTCGGGGAGCAGGACGAACTGATCGGCTGCAACGTGCCGCTCGTGTCCGATTTCGCGAGCGGCGGGCGGGCCGGACATCGCGCCCGAACGGCGGTTCGATCGGCAGCGGCGGGCGGTTGTCCGTCCCGGCCGCCCCCAAGCAAGGAGAAGACGGATGAAGCAGTTCAACTGGACGATCGCGGCACTCGCCGCGCTCGCGCTCGCTGTCCCGGGCCTCGCGCATGCGCAGATGCCGGGCGGCGTGATCGACCCGTCGTCGGGCGCTGGCGACGCGCGCATCGTGAAGGCGCCGCAAGGCGGCGACGCGGAATTCATCGACAAGGCCGCGATCGCCGGCAAGGCCGAGGTGCAGGCGAGCCAGCTTGCGCTGAAGCAGGCGCAGTCGCCGGACGTGCGCGCGTTCGCGCAGCGCATGGTGGCCGATCACGGCAAGGCGAACGCGCGGCTGAACGAGATTGCCGCGCGCAAGGGCATGAAGCCGCAGGCCGATCAGATCGCGGACCCGGACGTCGAGGCGCTGCGCGGCAAGCGCGGCCGCGATTTCGATGTCGCATACGTCGCGGCGGCCGGCCCCGATGCGCACCGCAAGGCCGTCGCGCTGTTCGAAGGCGAGGCGCGCGACGGCAGGGACGCCGAACTGCGCGCGTTCGCGAGCGCCGCGCTGCCGACGCTCAGGCATCACCTGAGCATGGCACAGGCGCTCGAACGCAAGGTGGGTACGCAATAACGCGTGCCCGTTCAACCCCGGGCCGCATGCGCGGCCGTATCCTGGAGACATTCATGGCACACCGGCAACAGAAGCACGAAGGCATCCGCGAACTGCTTTGTCAGGCGTATGAAACCGAGCTTGGCGGCGCGAAGATCTACGAGGCTGCGCTGCAGTGCGCGACCGACGAGGATTTGCACAAGGAATGGGAGAAGTACCATCGCGAGACGCTCCATCATCAGGAGGTGCTGCGCAAGGTGTTCGACGCGCTCGGCATGGACCCCGACGCGCAGTCGCCCGGACGCAGCGCGGTGGCGGCCACCGGGAAGTCGCTCGTCCACGTGATCGAGCAGGCGCGCAAGCAGGCCGATCCGGCCGTCGCGCAGGTCGTCGCGGCCGAATGCGTGGTGCTCGCCGAGACCAAGGACCACCTGAACTGGGAACTGATCGGCTATGCGGCCGACCAGTTGTCGGGCGATGCCGCGAAGGTGCTGAAGGGCGCGCACGACGAGGTCGAGGCAGACGAGGATCACCACCTGTACCACACGCGCGGCTGGGCACGCGAGATGTGGATCGAGTCGATGGGCTTCAAGGCCGTGCTGCCGCCGCCGGAGGAAGTGAAGAAGGTCGAGTCGGCGGCCGATGCGGCACGCGCCGAACGTTCGCGCGGCAAGATGATGTGACGGGCTGATGTGACGGGCGCGCCAGCCGGGCAGCGGCGGATTGCCGGCGGCCCGGCTGCCATCACGTGCCATCACGTTGTGGGCGCAACGATCCGACCGAGCCGGATCGCGTCAGCATGTCGACGACCATCCACAGCGTGTTGAAGCCGAACTGGCTGCCCGCCTGCGCGTAGACGGCGACGTTGCTCGGGTCGGCGCCGGATGCGCCCGCGAGCAGGCCCGGGCCGAGCCGCCGGTATCACGGCTTCGCGGCGGCGTGCGGCACGGCGGCGCGTCCGGCGGCGCACGCCAGCACGCCGGCGAAGACGAGCAGCGCCGCGCTCGTCGCGAACGTCGCGCGATAGCCGTGCGCGTCGTACAGCAGGCCGCCCGTCGTTGCGCCGAGCGCGATCGCGAGCTGCACGACCGCGACCATCAGCCCGCCGCCGGCTTCGGCATCGTGCGGCAGCGTGCGCGCGAGCCACGTCCACCAGCCGACGGGCGCGGCCGTTCCGGTCAGCCCCCACAAGGCAAGCAGGCCCGCGGTGGCCGCCGTCGACGCGCCGCACCATGCGAGCGCGACGGCGATCGCCGCCATCAGCAGCGGGGTGACGACGAGCGTCCGGTAGAGCGCGTTCTTCAGGAACGCACCGATCAGGATCGTCCCCGCGACACCGGCCACGCCGATGACGAGGAGCATCAGCGACAGCGCGGTATGGCCGACGTGCGTCACCGTTTCGAGGAAGGGGCGCAGGTACGTGAACAGCGCAAACTGCCCCATGAACAGCAGGTTGACGGCCGCCATGCCGAGCGCGACCGGCCGACGGGCGAGCAGCGTCAGCGCATTGGCCGGCGCCGCGCGTGACGCGGTTTTCATCGGCGGCAGGCTGACGAGCTTCCAGCCGAACGCGATCGCCGCGATCGGCACGACGCAGAAGAACGCCCAGCGCCAGCCGACGATGCCGCCGAGAAAGCTGCCGAGCGGCGCGGCGACGACGGTCGCGAGCGCATTGCCGCCGTTGACGATCGCGAGCGCGCGCGACACCTGCGCATCGGGCACCAGGCGCATCGCGGTCGCGGCCGACATCGACCAGAAGCCGCCGATCGCGATGCCGATCAGCGCGCGCCCCGCGATGAAGGCGGGGTAGTTCGGCGCGAGTGCGACGACCGTGCCGGACACGATCGTCAGCAGCGTCAGCACGAGCAGCAGCCGCTTGCGGTCGCGCCTTCCGGCCAGCGACGCGATCAACAGGCTCGTCGCGAGCGCGAATGCGCCGGACACGGAAATCGCCTGGCCCGCCAGGCCTTCGCTGATATGCAGGTCGCTCGCGATCGGCGTCAGCAGGCTGACCGGCATGAATTCGGACGCGACGAGCACGAACGCGCCAAGCGCCATCGCGAGGACGGCGCCCCATGCGGCGGGGCGAACGGTCGCGTCGTCGCGATCGGAGGTGGAAGCGGCTTGCATCGTCGACATCGGCTCGGGTCGGGTGGAATCGCGGCGCAAACGCGCATCAGTCGCAGCGGGCGCCAGCCGTGCTGCGATCGGCCACGCGGGTGCGGCCGCCGGCATCGCGCGCGCCGGCTACGCTTGCAGCCGCGGCCTGTGCGTCGTCGACCCACGTGCGCGGATTGGCGCGCGCCGGATTGAAACCGGCGGCTTCGTAGCGAATCATGTCCTCGCGCACCTGCTCGCGCGTCAGCCCCAGCGCATGAGCGAGCAACGGGCTGGAGGCGGCAAGCGCGACTGCGAAAAAGCGAAGAAGAGGTTTCACGAGCGGGCTCCGGGAAGGAATGCGTGGACGGTCCCGACGCGTGCGGTGGCCATGCGGGAACCGGAAGGCTTCGCAGTCTATCGGCTCGAATCCGATCGATTAAGTAGCACGGCGCGCTTGGACTTATAAGCTGCGCCGATGAATCGGCGGAAGTCGCGCCGGGCGGTCCCGGGCGGTGTCGGTGCTAGGATGGGCGTCCGTTTCGACAGGAGCCGCCCGACATGCCGCGCGAAAACCTCAACGATCTGCTCGTGTTTCTCGCGGTGGCGCGCGACCGGAGCTTCACGCGCGCGGCGGCCCGGCTCGGCGTGTCGCAATCGGCGCTGAGCCAGACGGTGCGCGATCTCGAAACGCGGCTCGGCGTGCGGCTGCTGACGCGCACGACACGCAGCGTGTCGACGACCGAAGCAGGGGAAGAACTGTTTCAGGCCGTCGCGCCGCGCATCGACGAAATCGAAATGAAGCTCGCCGCCGTGTCCGATTTCCGCGACAAGCCGGCCGGTGTCGTGCGCATCACTGCCACCGAGCATCCGATCGACACGATCGTGTGGCCGAAGCTCAGGAAAGTGCTGCCCGATTACCCGGACATCCGCGTCGAGCTGTCGGTCGACTACGGGCTGTCGAACATCGTCGAGGAACGCTACGACATCGGCGTGCGTTACGGCGACCAGGTCGCGAAGGACATGATCGCGGTGCGCATCAGCCCGGACATCCGGATGGCGATGGTCGCGTCGCCCGCCTATCTCGACGGTCGCAAGCCGCCGAAAACGCCGCAGGACCTGCTCGACCACGACTGCGTGACGCTGCGGCTCGCGACCGCGAAGGGCATCTATGCGTGGGAGCTGAAGAAGGGCAGGAACGAGATCCAGGCGCGCGTGAACGGACGGATCACCTGCAATACGCAGCCGCACATGGTGCAGGCCGCGCTCGACGGGTTCGGGATCGCGTTCGTCACCGAAGACATCGTGCTCGAACACGTGCGCAGCGGCACGCTGCGCATCGTGATGCCGGACTGGTGCCCGGTCTTTCCCGGCTATCACGCGTATTATCCGAGCCGCCGCCAGGCATCGCGCGCGTTCTCCGTCGTGATCGATGCGCTGCGGCACCGCGCGTAGCAGGCGTCGGAGCCGGGCATCTCCCGGCTGGGTGAGCTTGCCCGAATCATGCAAAATACCCGGCATCTGAAATGTGGAGACGTGGTCCGTGGGAATCAACTTCGATTTGACCGATTTGCAGGCGTTTCGCGCGGTGGTGGAGCTGGGAAGCTTCCGAAAGGCCGCCGACGCGATCAGCATTTCGCAGCCCGCGCTGAGTCGCCGGATCGACAAACTCGAGGAAGCGCTCGGCGTGCGGTTGTTCGAGCGCACCACCCGCAGCGTCACGCTGACCACCGTCGGGCGCGTGTTCGCGCCGAGCGCCGAGCAACTGCTGGACGATCTCGACGTCGCGCTGCTCGGCATCCGCGACGTTTCGTCGAGCCGCCTCGGTCATGTGACGATCGCATGCGTGCCGTCGGTGGCCTACTACTTCCTGCCGAACGTGATCGCGAGCTATCATCGCCGCTTTCCGCGCATCAGGGTCAAGCTGCTGGATGCGAGCGCGAACGACGTGCTGGGCGCGGTCATCAGCGGCGAGGCCGATTTCGGCGTGAGTTTCATGGGCAGCCAGGAGCCGGAGATCGAGTTCAAACTGCTGCTGCAGGAACGGTTTGTTGCCGCGTGCCGGCGCGATCATCCGCTCGCGCGCAAGAAGCGCGTGACCTGGAACGAGCTTTACGAGTACGAGTATGTGTCGGTGGACAAGACTTCCGGCAACCGCCTGCTGCTCGACCAGGCATTGACGACCGTCGCGCCGCGGGCGCCGAGCGTGTGCGAGACGCGCCACGTGACGACCCTGCTCGGGTTGATCGAAGCGGGGCTCGGCGTCGCCGCGGTACCGTCGATGGCGATGCCCGGACACGACCATCCCGTGCTCACGAGCGTGCCCCTGGTCGAACCGGTGGTCAAGCGCCGGGTGGGCATCGTGAAACGGCGCGGCCGCGCGCTGACGCCGGCCGCGGAGGAGTTTCACCGGGCGATCGTCGACGCGAAACGCGCCGGTGCGGCAAGCGGCGACGCATCCCGATGACGACGATCGGGCCTACGGCCGGAACATCGGGGAGCACCGCATCGTGAGGCTGGCAAGACCGCTTCGTTCGCTCTATGTGCAGGTTCTGCTGGCGATGGTGCTCGGCGTGAGCGTCGGCCACTTCTGGCCGTCGGCGGGCGCGCTGCTCAAGCCGCTCAGCGATGCATTCGTCGGCCTCGTGCGGATGATGATCGCGCCGATCGTGTTTTGCACGATCGTCTCCGGCATCACGTCGCTGGCGAACGGCAAGGCCATCGGGCGCACGATCGTGCGCGCGCTGGTGCTGTTCTATCTGCTGACCGCCGCCGCACTCGCATTCGGGCTCGTCACCGCGTTCGTGCTGCGGCCCGGCGCCGGCATGCACGTCGACGTGCACCATCTCGATTCGAGCATCCTCGCGCAATATGTACGGCATGCGCAACCGCACGGGCTCGTCGAGTTCGCGCTGAGCGTGATCCCGGACACGATGCTCGGCGCGTTCCGCACGGGCGAGGTGCTGCCGGTGCTGCTGCTGTCGCTGCTGTTCGGTTTTTCGCTGAACGCGTATCCGCAGGCCGGTCGGCCCGTGCTGGCGCTGATCGACGGCGTCGCGCAGATCGTCTTTCGCGTGCTCGCGATGATCATGCGGCTCGCTCCGCTCGGCGCATTCGGCGCGATGGCGTTCACGGTGGGCCGCTTCGGCATCGGCTCGGTCGGCTCGCTCGCGAGGCTGATGGCGTCGTTCTACGTTGCCTGCGTGCTGTTCGTTGCGCTGGTGCTTGCGCCGCTCGCACGACTGCACGGTTTCGCGTTGTGGCGGCTGTTGCGCTACCTGCGCGAGGAATTGCTCATCGTCCTCGCGACCTCGTCCACTGAGCCGGTGTTGCCGCGGCTGATCGTCAAGCTGGAGTCGCTGGGGTGCGACAAGGGCGTCGTGGGGCTCGTGCTGCCGGCCGGCTACTCGTTCAACCTGGACGGCACCGCGATCTACCTGACGCTCGCGGCGTTGTTCATCGCGCAGGCGTGCGACGTGCCGCTTTCCGCGCCGCAAATCGCGGCGATGCTCGCCGTCATGCTGCTCACGTCGAAGGGGGCGGCCGGCGTGTCCGGCAGCGGGCTCGTCGCGCTCGTCGCGACGCTCGCCGTGATGCCCGACCTGCCGGTTGCCGGGGTCGCGCTGCTGGTCGGCATCGATCGCTTCATGTCCGAGGCGCGCGCGCTGACGAGCGTGATCAGCAATGCGTGCGCGGTGATCTTCGTTTCGTCGTGGGAAGGGGAGTGCGATCGTGCGCGGCTCGCGCGGGTACTGAGCGCGGCCGAGCCGGCGAACCTCGACTGCGCCGATGATGCCGCGGACAACGCCGGGCGCGACGGGAAGGCTGTCTGACGCACGCCTTCCCGTGGCTCGTGCTCAAGGGGCGGAGACGGAATCCAGTCCGGTCGACTTTACTTGCGCCTGCACGTCGGGCGATGCGAGATAGTCGAGGAGTGCCTTCGCTTCCTTTGGATGTTGCGCGCCGACGGGGATGCCGGCAGCGAAGCGCGTGACGGATTGCAGCGATTCGGGAATCTTGCCGACGAAGGTCGCGCCCTGGACGGGCAGCAGTTCGCTCACCTGCTGGAAGCCGATTTCGTAGTCGCCGTTCGCGACCACGGACGCGACCGGAATCCGCGGGATCATCTTCGCCTTCGATTTCATCTGGTCGTCGATGCCGAGCTTCCTGAACAACTCCCGCTCGATGTAGACGCCGCTCGCGCTATCCGAGTAGGCGACCGACTTTGCATGCAGCAGCGCTTGCTTCAGGCCTTCGGCCGAGCTGATGTCGGGTTTCGCCGCGCCGTCGCGCACGACCATGCCGATGCGGGAATCGGCCAGCTCGACGCGCGATCCGGGGATTACCTTGCCTTGCTTGATCAGGTCGTCGAGCGCGTAGCCGACCATGATCACCGCGTCGGCAGGCTCACCGCGCGCGAGCCGGTTCGGAATCGCTTCGGGCGCCTTGCCCATCGACGGGCCGAGCGCGGTGTCGAGCGTGTTGCCCGTGCGGGACGCGAACTGCGGGCCAAGGAGCTTGTAGGCCGCGGTGAAGCCGCCCGAGCTCATTACGTGCAGCTCGGCGGCCTGTACATTCGCGGTGACTGCGGCGGTGGCGACGAGCGCGGTCGCGCACAGTTTCAGGAGCGGGTTTTTCATGGTTGTCGTCGTGCGGAGTCGGGGCAGGTTGCTCGGTTTGGGGCTTCAGTGCGCGGGCGTCAGCGTCGGCGTCCGGCGGCGATAGAGGGCGAACGTCGCCAGCAGCGCGCACACCGCGGCGAGGCTCATCCAGTAGCCCGGTGCAGCCTTGTCGCCGGTCATGTGAATCAGCGCCGTCGAGATGGCGGGCGTGAAGCCGCCGAATACGGCCGTCGCGAGGCTGTAGGCGAGCGAGAAGCCTGCCACGCGCACCTCCACCGGCATCACTTCCGTCAGCGCGACGATCATCGCGCCGTTATAGATCCCGTACATGAACGACAGCCACAGAAGGACGAGCAGCATGTTGACGAACGACGGCGCATGAGCGAGCAGCGACAGTGCAGGATAGGCGGTCGCGATCGCGAGCACCGTCATGCCGACGAGCAGCGGCCGGCGGCCGATCCTGTCCGACAGCGCACCGCCGATCGGAAGCCACACGAAGTTCGACACGCCGACGCACAGCGTCACGAGCAGGCTGTCCGCGGTGCTCAGGTGCAGAACCGTCTTGCCGAAGGTCGGCGCGTAGACCGTGATCAGGTAGAAGCTCGTGGTCGTCATCGCGACCAGCATCATGCCTGCGAGAACCACGCCCCAGTTCTGGACCAGCGTACCGAACACTTCCTTCATGCCGGGACGATGCCGGCGCGCCTTGAATTCCTGCGTTTCCTCCAGGTTGCGACGCAGCATGAAAATGAACGGCACGATCGTGCAGCCGACGAAGAACGGCACGCGCCATCCCCATGCGGCGATGGCCGATGCGCTGAGCCATTGATTGAGCGCGAAGCCGAGGCCCGCCGCGACGACGATCGCGACCTGCTGGCTGGCCGACTGCCAGCTCGTGTAGAAGCCCTTGCGGCCGGGCGTGGCCATCTCGGCAAGATAGACCGACACGCCGCCCAGCTCGGCACCTGCCGAAAAGCCCTGCAGCAGTCGCCCGATCAGCACGAGCGCGGGTGCGAGCAGGCCGATCGTCGCGTAGCCCGGTACGAACGCGATCAGGATGGTGCCGCTTGCCATGATGGCCAGCGTGACGATGAGGCCCTTGCGGCGGCCGACGTCGTCGATGTACGCGCCCAGCACGATCGCGCCCAGCGGCCGCATCAGGAAGCCGGCGCCGAACACGGCGAACGTCATCATCAGCGAAGCGAACTCGCTCGCGGCGGGAAAGAACACGGCGGCGATCTGCGTCGCATAGAAGCCGAACAGGAAGAAGTCGAACTGCTCGAGGAAGTTGCCGGCCGTGACGCGGAATACCGCGGCGGCCTTCGAACGTCCGGTCGGAAGGCTGGGCGAGGGGTGCATCGGGGGTGTCTCCAGAAAAATTCAGGCAACGCGCGGAAGGCGATCGATTGTCGTTTTGGCAATGTTCGCCCGGAGACGGAGAAACGATAAGTGCGATTTTTGGATGGATTGATGTCGTATGGTTATCAATAGGGTCGGCCGGCAGACGAAAAAAAGCCCCGCATGAGCGGGGCGTGTCGGCCGGTCGCGAACGATCAATGAGGGTCGCGGGTGCGCGGATTGTTCAGTTCCTCGGTCGGATCGGTCAGCCCGAGCTCGTCGCCGGGGCTCCAGTACGGCGCACTGCCGTAGTACTCGTGCAGCGGCTCGGCCCATTGCGGATCGGCCATCGCCGGCCAGTGGTCCTTGTCGAAGCCGGGGGCGTTCTTGATCCGCTCCGACGACACCGACAGCAGGAAGCACTTGCGCTCGGTGTCGAGCGTCAGCGCGCTCCACGGGATCGCGAGCAGCTTGTCGCCGATGCCGAGCAGGCCGCCGCTCGACAGCACCGCGTACGCGATGCGGCCCGAACGCACGTCGAGCATGATGTCCTTGATCTTGCCGACGTCGTCGCCGTCGGTCGTGTAGACCTTGTCGCCTTCCAGCGTATTGGCCGCCATGACGTCGGGGCCGGGGCCGGCCGCCGTTGCGGCGCCCTTGCCGATGATGCGGGTCTGACCTTGATTGGAAGTCTGCATGGTGTTTCCTCCAGGCTGCGTGGTGCGCGATCGTGCCCGGGCGGGCCGCGGGTCGCGCGGGTGGTCGGGACGGGGCGAAGCGCAGGCTCGACCCGTCACGTCTGCCTCGGCTGCGACACGCCTTCGAGCGTGTTCGCGACGTCGTCGTGCGTCGGGCCGGCCGAGCGCGTCGCGATGTCCGCGAGCGACAGCATGCCGACCAGCCGCTTGTCGTGATCGACGACGGGCAGGCGGCGCAACTGTGCGTCTGCCATGTAGTGCTGGATCTCTTCCAGCGAATCGTCGTCGAAGCACCATTCGATCGGGCCCGACGCGACTTCGTGAATCCGCGTCTCCGGCGGCTTGCCGGCCGAGATCGCGCGCACCGCGAGATCGCGGTCCGTCACCATCCCGATCAGCCGGTTGTTGTCGCACACGGGCAGCGCGCCGATGTCGTAGCGCTCCATCAGTTGCGCGGCATGGCGGATCGAGTCGGTCGGCGCGATGCACACGACGTCCTGCGACATGATTTCGTTGACGCGATGCATGAAAGTCCTCCTTGCAGGTTGGGGGGCGATGTTCCAGCACATTCCATTCAGCAAACCGCATGCCGTGCGGCGCGCGCGGCCTGTCGTTCGTCGCCGTCATTTGTCGCGGCGTTCGCGCTTGTCCTGCCACGGCCCGTCGTCGTGCGTGCCGGGCGGCGTGTCGGGCTCGATGCGCGTGATGCCGCCGGTCGCGGGCGGGTCGCTGGCCGGGAACGTGTCCTCGAGCTGCTTGTCGATATGGCGTTCCGAATGGCGCGTGTGCGTGCGGTCCTCAGGCTTCAGCGGCTGCGATGGGGAGGGTCGCTGCTTGCGCTCCGGCGCGTGGCCGGACCGGGTCGAATCCTTCATGGCGAAGCTCCGTATCGGTAACGATGACGCGGATTTCCCGCAACGGCCGTTCCCGGATCGCACGCGGCACGCGATTTGCCACGTCGGCGGCGAAGACGAAGACGACGACGATGAATACGTCCATTGCAGCAACGCGCGCGCACCCGGTGCCTGCGGTGCGCGCATCAAGCGGAGACACGACGATGATTCCGAAACGACGACCAGGCGTACGCTACGAGATCAACGTATGCGGCGGCGGATTCGATTCGGTGAAGAGCCATTTCGATACGTGGAAACACGAACCGCTGATCTACCGGCCCGAGCGCCGGATGTTCGAGGGCAAGGCCGACGTGCGGCCGCTCGGCGACGAGACGTTCGGCTCGACCGAGCCGGCGCGCTTCGCGCTGCAGCGCGCATGCGAGCCGGCCGATCCGTATGCGCTGGCGGCGCGGGTGCGGGACGACGGCCGCGAGCTGTGGCTCGTGATGGCTGCGTACGACGCGTAGCGGCGCGCTTGCAAGAATTGCAGCGAACGGTGTAGCGAATGCACGGCGCGCGCCGCGCGCGCGTATGCGCGGCAGCGCCGGCGTGCGGGCGTCGCGAACGGACGGCACGCGGATTGCGGACCCTGGCCACATCCGTCAGACCACGCAACGATGCGCGCTATGGAGTGCCGATGAATCACGACCGCGATCAGCGGCTGGACCGGCCTGACCCGCCGATGCCCGACGTGGAGCCGGACCCCGAGCCGCCCGATCCCGACGACGTGCCGCCCGACATGCCGGAACCGTACCGCCATCCCGAAGGCGACCCGCCCGGGCATGCGCCGCCGGAACGCGAACCGCCTTTGCGCGATCCGCCCGTGCGCGCATCGCCGGCGGGCGCGCTGCCGCGAACGCGAATGGAGGGCATGCAATGAGCATCCGTATCAAACCCGGCATGCTGCGCGACATCGCCGAGACGCTCGGCCGCCATTTCGAGGCGCGCGCGATGCCGTTCCATGTCGAGGAGCAGCCGGCCGGCGCATTGCATATCGGTTTTCGCGTCGACGGCCATCCGGCGTCGCTGACCGTGACCTTCGATGCCGACGCGTTCGCCGCGCTCGAACAGGCGGATATCGCGCGGCAACGCGGCACGCTCACGCGCGTCGCGGCCGAATTCGACGTGATGATGGCGCGCCGCGCACCCACCGCGTATGCGGGGGATTTTCGTTTCAACCGGCTCTGAGCCGTCGATCCGACGGAGGATTTCGATGAACACGATCCAGACGATACGCGCGGGTGCATGCGCGTTCGCCGCCGCGTGCGCGCTGGGCGCATGCACGCAGGGCACCACCTACGGCACGCGCGCGGCGCCGCCCGCACCGCCCGACGGCCATGCGACGCCGCCGAGCGCGACGATGCCTGATGCCAATACGCGTTACGAGACGCGTCCGTCGCCGGGCAACACGATGCCGCAGGGCGCGACCGGCGGCGATCCGGCCGACGTCCCGCCGCCGGGCCCGAACGGCGTGCAGGGCGGCCAGACGCTGCCGGGCACGCCGCCGCCGATGCAGTACTGACGCATTGCGTGTGTCGCACGGCATGCGCGTTGCGGAACGGCATGCGCGCCGCGCATCGCGCCGCGCGGCATGCCGCATTCGTGATGCGGTGAAGGAACGTGATGGCGAAGATGAAACCCGCGGCGTGCCGCGAGTGGATCGTGCAGCAGGAGCGCGACATGGCCGCGTGGCTGCTGCGTCACCTGCCGGAGCTGACGACGGCATTTTTCCCGATCGCTCGGCCGTCGATCGCATCGATGCGAGGCACGGCGAAGCGACAACGACGCGGGCGACCGGGCGCACTTCTTGCCGCGCGAAATGCGTGCCCCAAACTTGCCGCCGGCTTGTAAAAAAGCGGCCCCGTCAGGTTGCGTGATGGGGCATGAACCCGCGAAAACCCCGGCACGGCGCGCGTGGACGGATTGGCACGAAAGCTGCGTAAACCCTGTCGACGAAATACCGCGAACCGAACCGTCAGGAGGCTTTCGATGTCCGTCTCGCTTGCGCTGCAGATGCGACAGCATCTCGCACTTACGCCGAGGCTTCAGCAGTCGCTGCGGCTGCTGCAGTTGTCCTCGCTCGAGTTTCAACAGGAATTGCGGCAGGCGCTCGACATGAACCCGTTTCTCGAAGACGGCCAGGGCGACGGCGAAGAGGAAGCCGCCGCCGGAACGCCCGAGCAGGCGGCCGAAGCCGCCGCGCCCGAAGCGTCGCCCGAACCCGACGACGTGCGTCCGCCGGGCGGCGAGGTGTCGTATACGGCCGCGCCCGCGCCGCGCGGTACGGGCCGCCAGGGCGACGACGCCGACGGCCTGTCGCCCGGCGAATGGATGGCCGCCGAGCCGTCGCTGCATCAGCAGCTGCACGATATGCTGCGGCTCTACCCGCTGAACAAACGCGACCGCGAAGCCGCACGCATCGTGATCGATGCGCTCGACGACGACGGCTACCTGCGCCAGGAGCTGCCCGACCTGCTGGTCGCGGCCGATCCGGCGCTGCTGCTGTCGCAACAGGATCTCGCGGTCGCGCTGCGGCTCGTGCAGATGCTCGACCGCCCGGGCATCGCCGCGCGCTCGCTGTCCGAATGCCTGGTACTGCAGCTCGACGCGATCCCGGCGGGCACGCCGGCGCTCGCGGAAGCGAAGGCGATCGCGCGCGAGCATCTCGAACGGCTCGCGCGCCGCGAGACGGCCGAGATCCAGCGGCGCATCGGCTGCAACCCGCAGACGCTGCACGCCGCATGCGCGCTCGTGCGCGGGCTCGATCCGCGCCCCGGCAATCACTACGGCAGCACGCGCGGCGACTACGTGGTGCCCGACGTGATCGTGCGCCAGGTGCGCGACGAGTGGATCGTGACGATCAACCCGGCCGTGCTGCCGCGCGCGCGCCTGCACGAGCGCTATGCGACGCTGTTCGCGCAGTCGAGCGGCGAGCGCGATTCGCCGCTCGGCCAGCAGTTGCAGGAAGCGCGCTGGCTGATCCGCAACGTGCAGAAGCGCTTCGAGACGATCCAGCGCGTCGGCGAATGCATCGTCGCGCGGCAGCGCGATTTCTTCCGCTACGGCGAGATCGCGATGAAGCCGCTCGTGCTGCGCGACATCGCGGATGAGCTCGAGCTGCACGAATCGACCGTGTCGCGCGCGACGGGCAACAAGTACATGGCCACGCCGCACGGTACGTTCGAATTCAAGCACTTCTTCCCGCGCAAGCTCGAGGCGGCGGGCAAGGGCGTGTGCTCGGCAGCGGCCGCCAAGGTGCTGATCCGCGACATGATCGCGGCCGAGCGTCAAACCGATCCGCTGTCCGACGTCACGCTCGCGCAGAACCTCGCGGGGCGCGGCATTCTTCTTGCGCGTCGCACGGTGACGAAGTATCGCCAGGCGATGAAGATCCCGCCGGCCGACCTGCGGCGCCGTGACGCCGCATGACGACCCGGGCGACCGAACCGCGCGCGTGCGGCCTGTTGCACCGACATTGCGTCGTAGCGCGCGCGCCAACGAGAGGAGCGCAACCATGCCAGCAAAATCCCAGGCCCAGCAGCGTGCTGCCGGGGCCGCGCTGTCGGCCAAGCGCGGCGACACGAAGATGAAGGACCTCAAGCCGCCGGCGAAGTCGATGGCCAGGTCGATGAGCGAGAAGGAACTCGAGAAAATGGCTTCCACGCCGGTCCGCGGCAAACCCAGGCACAAGCACGATGCGTGATCGACGACGACGTGTGTTCGCGACCGCTGTCATTCAGGAGGGCTCCATGCTTCGATACGCCATCATTTTCTTCATCATCGCGCTCGTCGCGGCCGTGCTCGGCTTCGGCGGCATCGCGGCCGGCGCGGCCGAGATCGCGAAGATCCTGTTCTACATCTTCGTCGTGATCTTCCTGGTCACGCTGCTGCTGGGCGTCGTGCGACGATGACCGGCGCGCCCGACCGCTCGCAGCGCGTCGCGGAACTCGAGCACGCGCTCGCGAACGGCTTCCCGTCGGAGTCGACCGTCGTCGTGCATGCGGACGACGCATCCGGGCGGTTGACGATCCAGGTGTCGTGGGTGCGCGTGCCGGTCGACGAAAGTGCGCGCGAATGGCGTTGCACGGTCGACCTGCGGTTCGATCCGCACGTGGTCGAGCGTTATGCGTGGCTCGGCGAGGACGACCGGCTGCGCGTGCGCACGTATCTGTGCGATGGCGCGCGACGCGCGGTGGACGAACGCAAGCCGCGCGTCGAGGACGACGCGATCGAATGCAACGTGGCGCTCGATATTACGGATGCCGAACTCGACGCGGCGTTGCGCGCGCCCTGACGCCGAGGCCGACGCCGACCGCCGCCCGCGCGGCCGCGCGGCCGCGAGCGCGGCGGACGGCCATCGAATTCCACGAGGACACCTCGATGACGAATCCCCCACCAGCCGGCAAGACGCCGCCGTCCGCGCAGCGAGACGTGCGCGAGGCGTTCAGGCACCTGAAGCCGGTCGCGGCCGTCGGTGGAGGACGGCTATTGACGATCGCCGCGTATCCGCCGGACTCGGCACAACGCGTGGCGGTCGATCCCGACGCGGTAACGCACACGTTCCCGGACGACCTCGGCCGCCACCGGATCCGGGCGCGCAAGCAGCAGGCGGTCGACCTGCCCGCGTAGCAGCGCCGCGATCATGGACGTCGTCGTCGCGCTGTTCGGGCAGGGCCGGATGCTCGGCCCCGGCCAGATGGCGTTGCGTGCGATCGTCGTGTTCGTGATCGCGCTGGTGCTGATTCGCATCGCCGGGCGGCGCGCGTTCGGGCAGCGTTCGCCGTTCGACTACGTGGTCGGCATTCTGCTCGGCGCGATCCTGAGCCGCGCGGTGGTCGGCGCGTCTCCGTTCGTCGCGACCGTCGCGGCGTCGCTCGCGATCGTGCTGCTGCATCGTGCGATCGGCTGGGCATGCGTGCGCTCGCGCCGGCTCGAGCGGATGCTGGTAGGCGCCGAGCGCGAGGTATATCGCAACGGCCGCTTCGACGACGCACAGATGCGCGCCGCGCTGCTTACGCCGACCGACGTGCGCGAAAGCGTGCGGCAGGCGACCGGCGCGACCGACCTGTCCGACGTCGACGCGGCGATCCTGGAGCGCAACGGACACGTGAGCATCGTGCGGCGCAGCCGCGGCCGCCGGCCGTAGCATCGGCCGAGGACGACGGCGTCCGGCGCAACGATGCCGCAAGGAGGACACCCATGGCACGGATGATCTGGAAAGGCGCGATCAGCTTCGGGCTCGTTCACGTGCCCGTGCAGCTGTTCCCGGCGACGCGCACCGTGAAGCCGTCGTTCAGGCTGCTCGACAAGCGTTCGATGGACCCGGTCGGCTATCGGCAGATCAACAAGCGCACCGGCAAGGAGGTCGCACGCGAGGACATCGTGCGCGGCTACGAGTACGAGAAGGAGCGTTATGTCGTGCTGACCGACGACGAGATTCGCGCGGCGAACCCCGAATCGACGCAGACCGTCGATATCGTCACGTTCGTCGACGCGGACGCCGTGTCGTTCCTGTATCTCGACACACCGTACTACCTGGTGCCGGACCGCAAGGGCGAGAAGGTCTATGCGCTGCTGCGCGACGCGCTGCAGGACAGCGGCAAGATCGGCATCGCGCACGTCGTGATGCACGATCGCCAGCATCTCGGCGCGCTGATCCCGGTCGGGCCGCTGCTCGCGCTCGATACGCTGCGCTGGCAGGAGGAACTGCGCCCGCTCGACGAGCTGCCGGTGCCGGCCGGCGACGCGAAGCGCGCGGGCGTCAGCGCGCGCGAGCTCGCGATGGCGAAGAAGCTGATCGACGACATGTCGGGCACGTGGACGCCCGACGAGTATCGCGACACGTTCCGCGACGACATCCTCGAACTGGTCGAGCGCAAGGTGCGCGCGGGCAGCGTCGAGGAGATCGAGGATCGGCCGGCGCAAACGGCGCGCACGGCGACCAACGTCGTCGACCTGACCGAGCTGTTGAAGCGCAGCCTGAAGGGCGGCGGCGGCGCGCGTGCCGCGCGCGAGGACGACGACACCGGCGCGTCCGCGCCGCGCACCGCGAGCGGGCGACGCAAGCCGGCCGCGAAGGCTTCCGCCCGGGGCGCCGCGAAAGCAACCGCGAAACGGCCGGCCGCGAAGCAGGGCGCGACGGGCGCGCATGCTGCGAAGAAGACCGCCGCGCGCCGGAAGCACGCCGCATGACACCGCGCGACAGGAGGTGACGCGATGGCAGGCAAGCTCGATCCCTATCGTCGAAAACGCCGCTTCGACGCGACGCCGGAGCCGGAAGGCGCTCACGGGAAGCGTCGCGCAAAGCCGGGCGCCGAGTCGAAGCAGACCAAGCAGACGAAGCCGGCGCGCACGGCTGCCCGGGCGCGCCATCCGTTGCGTTTCGTGATCCAGGAACATCACGCAACGCGGCTCCATTACGACTTCCGTCTCGAACTCGACGGCACGCTCAAATCGTGGGCCGTGCCGAAGGGGCCGAGCGTCGATCCGTCGGTGAAGCGTCTGGCCGTGCAGGTCGAGGACCATCCGCTCGAATATGCATCGTTCGAAGGCGAGATTCCGCCCGGACATTACGGCGCGGGCACGGTCGTCGTATGGGACGAAGGGACGTGGACGCCCGACGGCGGCGTCGCGCAGGCGCGCGACGGCTATCGCGCGGGCAAGCTGACGTTCCGGCTCGATGGCGAAAAGCTGCACGGCGGCTGGGCGCTCGTGCGCAGCGGGCGGCAGCAGGGCCGCCAGCCGCAATGGCTGCTGATCAAGGAGCGCGACGACGACGCACGCGATGCGGACGAATTCGATGTCGTCGCGCAGCAGCCGGGCAGCGTGCATGACCGCAGTGCGCGGGCCGCGCGCGCGGCGCCCGCCGATGCATCACCGTCCGCACGCACGTCCGCACGCTCGTCACGACGCAGCCGCGACGATGCGCCCCGTACACGCGGCACGCCGCGCGACCGCAAGGATCGCAATCCGCCAGCCGACGTCGACGCCGACCTGTCGCACGTCGAAGGCGCTGTCCGCACACCGCTGCCCGAGCGCGTCGCGCCGCAGCTCGCGACGCTGGTCGATGCTCCGCCCGCGCAAGGCGACTGGCGCTACGAAGTGAAGTTCGACGGCTACCGGATTCTCGCGCGCGTGTCGGGCCGCGGTGCGCGGCGGCACGTCGCGCTGATGACGCGCGAGGGCCGCGACTGGACCGCGAAGCTGCGTGCGCAGCGCGATGCGCTCGCGGCGCTCGAGATCGAAAACGCGTGGTTCGACGGCGAGGCCGTCGTGCTCGGCGACAGCGGCCTGCCCGACTTCCAGGCGCTGCAGAACGCGCTCGGCGCGGGCCGTTCCGACGCGATCACGCTGTTCGTGTTCGATCTGCCCTATCTGAATGGCCGGGATCTGCGCGAGGTGCCGCTCGCCGCGCGCCGCGCGTTGCTCGAACCGCTGCTGGCGGGCAGCGACGCCGCGCGGCTGCGCTATTCGCCGGATCTCGGCGGCGACGTCGCGTCGCTGATCGCGAGCGCGTGCGACACCGGCCTCGAAGGCTTGATCGGCAAGCGCGCGGATTCACGCTATCGCGCCGGCCGCTCGGCCGCGTGGATCAAGCTCAAATGCCGGCGGCGGCAGGAGTTCGTGATCGGCGGCTACACGGAGCCGTCGGGCAGCCGGCACGGCTTCGGCGCGCTGCTGCTCGGTGTGTACGAGCCTGAATCGGGCGGCAAGCGGCGGCGCGGCACGCCGCCGTTGCGCTATGTCGGCCGGGTCGGCACCGGGTTCGATGCGCGCATGCTCGACCGGCTCGCCGCGATGCTGCGCAGGCACGAACGCGATACGACGCCGTTCGACCCGCCGCCGCGCGAACGGTCGCGCACGCGCGTGCACTGGATCGATCCGACGCTCGTTGCCGAATGCGAATTCGCGGAATGGACGGGCGACGGCATCGTGCGGCAGGCGGCGTTCGTCGCGCTGCGGGAAGACAAGCCGGCGGCGCAGATCGTCCGCGAGATGCCGCGCCACACCGAAACGGAGACGACGATGGACGAACGCGATGCAGCGCACGACAAACATGACAAGCACGACAAGCACGAACGCGCACGGCACACGGATGCCGGGAGCGGCCGCCAGCGTCGCGCGACATCGCACGCATCGTCCGGCGACGCGCGCGGCGAATCCGGCGCCGACCACGTCGGCCGCGTGCGCATCACGCATCCCGATCGCGTGCTCGATCCGCAGCACGGCACGCGCAAGATCGACCTCGCGCATTACTGGCAATGGGTCGCGCCGTGGCTGCTGCCCGACCTGAAGGGCCGGCCCGTGTCGCTCGTGCGCGCGCCGGGCGACATCACGGGCGAGCTGTTCTTCCAGAAACATGCGGAGCGCCTCGAGATTCCGTTCGTCACGCAGCACGAAGGGCTGGATCCCGGCCACGGGCCGCTGCTGTCGATCGACAGCGTCGACGCGCTGCTCGGCGCCGCGCAGATGGGCACGATCGAGCTGCATACGTGGAATGCGCACGCATCCAGTATCGAGCGGCCGGACCGCATCGTGTTCGACCTCGATCCCGATCCGGCGCTGCCGTGGCGCGCGATGATCGACGCCGCGCAACTCGTGCGCGGGCTGCTCGACGAGCTGGGGCTCGCGTCGTTCTGCAAGACGAGCGGCGGCAAGGGGCTGCATGTCGTCGTGCCGATCGCGCGGCACGCGGGATGGGACGACGTGAAAGACTTCGCGCGCGCGGTCGCGCAGCACGTGGCGGGCGCGCTGCCCGAGCGCTTCACCGCGACGATGGGGCCGCGCCACCGGCGCGGCAAGATTTTCGTCGACTATCTGCGCAACGGCCGCGGCGCGAGCACGATCGCCGCGTATTCGGCGCGCGCGCGGCCGGGCATGGGCGTGTCGGTGCCGCTCGGCTGGGACGAGGTGCCCGATACGACGGGCGGCGCGCAGTGGACGATCGACACGCTGCACGCGCGTCTCGACGGGCTGAAGCGCGATCCGTGGGAAGGTTATGCGGAGGCGCGCCAGCGGATCACCGCGAAGATGCGCGCACGGCTCGGCGCATCGTGAGCATCGCGAGCAGCGGCACGGTGACGCTCATCGCGAGCAGGCCGACGCGGCACGGGACGCGCCACAGCCGGTCGGACGGCGGCACGCGCAGCCGCAGCCCGATCGCGAACAGCGACACGAGCAGCGCAACCTCGACGATCGAGCGCAGCAGCGGCGCGTCCCGTTCGAGGTCGAGACGCAGCAACCCGGTGCCGGCCGGGCCGAGCGCGATGCCGAGCACGAGATAGATCATCGCGGTGCTGCACGGCAGGTGGCGCAGCGCGGATGTCGCGATGCCTATGCCCATCAGCACCGCGCCGACGATCAGGTACCACGGCGTTTCGTGCATGCGCGCGATTCGGGCGGGGCGATGCGGCGGTGGCCGGCCGCCGTCACGGCTTGCGGCCGAAGGCTTCGCGCAGTTTCCGCTTCGCGCGTTCGAGCGTCGCGCGGCGCGTTTTCGGCAGGTTGCGGCCCGCGCGGTTCACATAGAAGTTCAGCATCGACATCGCCGACTGGAACGGCGAAGACTTGCGGCGGCGGCTCCGTTCGGCCGAGCGCTTCAGCGAAGCGGCGATAGCGCCCGGATCGTCGGACTTGAAGATGTCGGGCTCGATGTCGAGCACGTCGCTTTTTTGCGTGACTTCGGCGGACCAGCGCTTGCGATGTTGCGGATCGGCGCTGCGGGCCCGGCCGGGGCGGCGCGTCGGGCGTTTGCCGTGCGCGCGGGAAGCGGAAGCGGAAGGCATTGCAGGGCTCCGGATGGCGTCGCAGGGACGTACGGGCAACGGCGCCGCAATTCGCGTGCCGCGCGGCGCCCTGCCGCCGGAGGTATGGCCCTTGCTGCAAAGTCCGCGCAGGCGTGCCATTCCGCGCTCTTCGTTCAGCACGAAAACCTCGTGACATCCGCATTACATCCGCATACGAACCGAATGGCCGGCGCCGTTTGAAGCGAGCGCGCGCGGCCGCCACGCAGGAGGACACCATGCGATCGAACTCCCGGATCAGTCTGGAAGACGATGCAACGGACGCCGACACGGCCGACGCCGGCGATCTCGATACGACGGTCCGTCTCGACGTCGAGACAGGCACGGTCACGTTTCATGCGGCGTGGTCGATGGAGGCCGATGCGCCACCCGATACGGGGCGGCATTCGGTCGTGCTGGTGCTCGACTGCGACACGATGGAACGCTACGCGGGCCTCGACGACGGCGCCCGGATGCGCGTGCACACGATGCTGCACGAGGCCGTGCGGGACATGCTCGACCGGCTCCCCGACAACGACGACGACGATCTGACGCTGACGGTCGAACTGACCGACGCGATGCTCGATGCGGCAACCCGCCTGCAGTAATCGTGCCGGGTCGGGTTACACGCCGTTGAAATCTTTTCAGCCCGTGCGCGGCGGCGCGGCATGGGCCGGTTTCGGCCGGTCTCTTGTCGCCGTCGTCCGGTCGGTCGCACGCGGCACGGCGATTGCTCCGTGACCGGGACGGCATAAAGGGTGCCGCGGCATCCACGGAGGTTTCCATGAGCGGCAGACTGGACCATTGCAAGGTAGCGATCCTCGCGGTCGACGGCTTCGAGGAGGCCGAGCTTGTCGAACCGCAACGCGCGCTGGCGGCCGAAGGCGCGCAGGTCGACGTGATTTCGCAGAAACGCGGCGAAATCCAGGGGTTCAGGCACGTCGACAAGGGCGCGCGCGTGAAGGTCGACCGCACGTTCGACGACGCGCGCGAGGGCGACTACGACGCGGTCGTGCTGCCCGGCGGCGTCGTCAACGGCGACGCGATCCGGATGATCCCGGCCGCGCGCGAGTTCGTGACGGCGGCCGTCGGCGCCGGCAAGCCGATCGCCGCGATCTGCCACGGCGGCTGGCTGCTCGTGTCGTCCGGGCTCGTGGAAGGGCGCACGATGACGAGCTGGCCGAGCCTGCAGGACGACATCCGCCATGCGGGCGGCAAGTGGGTCGACGAGGAAGTCGTGCGCGACGGCAACCTGATCACGAGCCGCAAGCCCGCCGACCTGCCGGCATTCAGCGGCGCGCTGGTCGAAAGCCTCGCGTCGCGGAGCGCGTGATCCGATGCCGGCCGATTCCCCCCGCCGCGTGACACTGGCCGATGCGCCGCCCGAGTTCGACGGCGCGGCGCTGCAACTGTGCTTCACCGTCGACGTCGACGGCCAGCCGGAGCACTGCGCGATCACGGTCGAGGCGCTCGAGGATCATTTCGGCGCGCCGTCGGCACTGGAAGCCGACCTGCGCGACGCGTTCGAGCGCGGCCGCGCGCGTATCGAGGCTGCGTGCGCGGAGGTGCTGGCGGACGGCAAGGGCGGCGTGGTACTGCACAGCGGCTATTTCCGCGCGCACGGCCGTGCGGCGGCAGGCAGCGTGAAGGCCGGCATGTCCCGTTCGCGGCGCTCCTGATCGAGGCGCCGCGGCCGACGCGTTTGACCCGCGTTCGCGTTCGGCCCGCTCGCGTCCGGCATTACACGTCGTTGAAAACTTTGCACGGGCGGCCGGACGCCGCGCGGTGCCATATCGGGCCGCGCGCCCACGGCTCGGACGAGCGCCGCTTCGCGCGGATTGGCATGGTCCGTGCACGCATCGACGATCGCCGGTGCGCGTGTCGCGCCGCATGCCGATGCGACGCCGTCGTCGCATCGCGTGAAGCCGTCAACGGGGAACGAGCATGCTGACCGCCCATGAATTTGCCGCGTTGTTCCTGGTGTATCGCGCACCGGAACAGATCCAGATCGATCGCGAGGACGTCGCCGCGCTGGTCGAACGGAACCTGATCGTGATGCAGGGCGACGGCGCGGCGGGCGAGCGCCGGCCCGCGTTGACGGCCGACGGCCTGTCGGTGCTGCGGTGCGTGCAGCGGCACGACGGGTACGAACCGGACGGCACCGATGCGTGACGCGTGACGATGACGCGCGGGCGCGCTGCTCACCGCGCGATCGCGACGGACGCGTTCACCTGCGCGACGGGCGTGTCGCCGTCGAACGGCGGCGCGTACAGGAAGCGCTCGATCACGCCGGCCTCGAACAGCAGGCAGTACGTCGAGCCGCCGAACTGGAAGCGGCCGATCTCGTCGCCCTTGTCGACGCGCTGGCCCGGCAAGACCTCGATCACGCACGACGACACGTCGCCCATCCCGACGAATACCGCGGCCACGGTGCCGATACCCGGGTCGTCGCTCTCGATCGCGACGATCGCGCGCGCGGCGACCGCCGTCATGTAGCCCTGCGAGTCGTTGAGCCCGGCCGGGTCCGGGCCTTCGGCTTCGGCGACCGAGTAGTAGGTGCCGTCGATCCGGTACGCATGCGTGACGGTGCCGCGCACCGGCGCATGCCAGCGATGGTAGTTGTACGCGCTGAGATAGGCCTGGTAGAGATCGCCGCCGACGAAGCGCTCGGCGAGCGGTCGCCCCGCGCGCGTGAAGATGTCGTGCAGCGAATACGGCTGCGCCTTGATCCAGAACGTGTCGCGCAGCTTCACGTTCGTTTCGGTGTGGTACGGCGCGGCCTCGCACGCGCTGACGATCACGTGCGGATCGTCCGGCGCGTCGACGGGCCGCGCGCCTTCCCGAAAGCGTCGCGTGAAGAAGTCGTTCCACGAATCGAAGCCGAGGTGCGGTTGATCGTCGCGATAGCGGAATTGCGACAGCCCGATGCGCTTGCTCGCTTCGTCGCAGAACCAGCCGTCGGGCGCCGACGCGTCGAGATGCTCGCATGAATGCGGGCCGCCGAGGAAGTCGCACCATACGTTCAGCACCCGTTTCAGGTACGCGTTCACGGTTGCGTCCCGAAACACCGCGTGGCCCGACGGCATGCACATCGGCCAGTCGAGGAACGCGTTCAGCGGGCACACGATCAGGCTCGATTCGCTGAACGGCGGCGTGTAGGTCATCAGGTGGTCGATCACGGTCATCAGTTCGCCGATCGACGTGTAGCCGAGCCGGCGGCCGGATTCGACCGCCTCGTCGATCGCGCGGACGAGGCCCATGCGCAGCACGGGGCAGTCGTCGAACAGCCGCGCGAGTGCCTGCACGGCCGGCGTGCGCAGTCGTTCGCCGGCATGCGCGCGCGCGTCGGCCGCGATCTTTTCGCGGAACGCGGCCATGTGCGCTTCCTCGTGGGTCAGCCATTCGCCGAGCCGGCGGCGCGTGGCAGGCGGCGTGTGGGGTTCGGTCGGCATCGTCGGCTCCTGCGGCTGATTCGGTACGAACACGTAGCAAGACGCTTGCCCGGGGGCGGCATCGAAATTGCGGCGTTTTCACCGGTTTTTCGGTTTTTCAGTGACGCAGGAGAGAAACGATGAATGCGGGTTCGAATGTGCGGCAGACAAAAGGCACGGCATCGGCCGACGAGCGCCGGGGCGGCGGGCAGCGCACCGTGACGCCGACGCGCACGCGGGTTCGTGCGGCGAAGCGCGGCGAGACGCGACGGTCGAAGGACCGCGATGCGAAAGGGACCGTGACCGCTGGCCATGGCGACAACGCGGGCGCGCCGCTGTGGGAGGACGACGGCGGGACGATGCCGCCGGACGAGTGGTCGTGATGTCGGGCGCTTACTGTCCCGCCGGTCGTTCTGGCCGGTAACGACCGACTCTCGCGCGATCGCTCGATTCCCCGTCGCGAAAGGCCAGGGATACGGTGACATCACGGTTCGCGATAAGCCATGCGGTACCGTCGCTGCGCAAAATCGACTATGAACGCCCGTTCCGGGCAGAAATCGATTTTGGGCGTACAAAAACGATTACACGCGGACCGTTTTGCATAAATTCGATTACGACCGGGCGATTCAGGGATTCCGATCCGTTGGGGTTGGGTGAGCCGCGACGAGCACGGCGACAGGCAGCGCAGCCAGACAGCGATCGAGCCTGATCAAGCCATCCGGCGCGTCGATTCCGTCCCGCGCATTCAGCCAGTCCGTCCAGGGCCCTTTGGCACCACGCGGCAACACGACCGCCGTATCGCCCCATAACGCGGGCTCCACGCGCGGCAAGCCGGGCCTGTCGCCGAACAGCCGGCACGCAAGCCGCGTTGCTACGACCACCACGGTCGCCGCATCGCCGCACCGCGCGAACGCAACCGCGTGACGCCCGAGCGTGCCGCGCACGCGCAGCGGCACATACGCACCGTCGGCGAACGTCGCCGGCCACCGCGCGCGCAGCGCGAGCATCCGTTCGACCAGCGCCCGTTTCACGCGCGCATCCGGCCAGGTCGGCAGGTACGATTCGACCGGCGCGTCGACGCGCTCGGCCGCCAGCGCCGCGAACGGCACGTCGCGCCGGTTGTCCGGATCGACGAGCGAGTGATCCCATCGCTCGGTACCTTGATACAGATCGGGCACGCCGGGGGACGCGATCCGCAGGGCCGTCTGCGTCAGGCTGTTGACGATGCCGGCCGGCGCGATCCGCGCCACGAACGCATGCAGCCGGTGCGCGAAATCGCCTGCGCCGCGCGGCGTCAGGATCGCGCGGACGAACGCTTCGCAAGCGCGCTCGTAGTCCGTCTCCGGCGCGAGCCAGTCCGTATGCCGCTTCGCTTCGCGCAGCGCCTTCGTCTGCCAGCGCACCACGCGTTCGGCGAGCGCCGCGAGCCCCGCGTCGTCGTCGGGCATCAGCGACGGCGGCCAGCAGCCGACCAGCGTCTGGTACAGCATCGCCTCGGCGGCCGGCCCCGGCGCCCACGCCAGGTCGCGATGCGCGCCGCCGCGCCGGGGCAGGTTGAGCGCGGACCAGTCGAGCGATACCGCGCGCCAGGCGTCGGGCATCTCGCTGAGCACCGCGAGCCGCGCGCGCGCGTCCTCGCCGCGCTTGTGGTCGTGCGTGGCCGTCGCGACGAGCGTATGCGGCACGATTCGGGCGCGGCGCCGGTTGCGCGCATGGAATGCGCCGCGCGACAGGCTGAAGTCGCTCGCGTCGGCGCCGACCTCGTTGCGCGACAGCAGCCGGCCGTAGCGATAGCAGGCCGTATCCTCGACCCCCTTCGCGGCGAGAGGCGCGGTGAGCTGCGCGAACGCGACGCGGGCCGCGTGCAGCGCGGCGGCGCCCGCGCGCGGCACGCGCACGACCGGCAACCCGAGCCACGCGGCGACGCGGTCGAGCGCGTAGCGGTCGGCCGGATCGACGGCCGCGCATGCCCCTTCGTACGCTTTCGCGAGCACCCGGCGGTCGGTGTCGGCCGGCGGGTCTTCCTGCGCCGGATACATCCGGTACACCGGCAGCCGCACCGCGAGTTCGCCCAGCACGCGCTGGATCGCGACCAGACTGACGTCGCGCGTCGCGGGCGACGCGCGCGCAATGCCGTGCAGCAGCCGCGCGACGCGCGCATGCTCGGCGGCGAGCTGGCGCATCAGCACGCGCCGCTTGCCGTCGAGCGCCTCCTGCGCGAACGTGCGCGACGAACCGGACACCGCCGCCCAGTGGGCGGCCAGCGGCGCGGCGCCGGCCGGGTCGTGCAGCAGCGCGCCGACGTCGTTCATGAAGTCGTAGCCGGTCGTGCCGTTGACACCCCAGTCATCGCGCAGCGCTTCGCCGGGCGCCAGGATTTTTTCGACGACGACGTACGGCGGCTGGTCGCGCAGCGCCGCGAGTTGCGCATGCAGCCGCCGGCAGTACGCGCGCGGATCGGCGAGCCCGTCGACGTGATCGACGCGCACCCCGTCGATATATCCGGCTGCGTAGAGGCGCAACGGCAGCGCATGGACGGCGTCGAACACCGCATCGTCGTTGCTGCGGATGCCCGCGAGCGTCGCGATGTCGAAGAAGCGCCGCCAGTTCAGTTCGTCCGAGGCCGTGCGCCACCACGCGAGCCGGTAGTGCTGGCGTTCGAGCAGCCGGTGCAGCCACGCGCGCGAGCGTGCGTTGCGCGGATCGGCGCCGCGCAGCACGGCGTCGAACGCATGCGGGCCGTGCGCGGCCGCGTAATCGCGCAACGCCTCATGCGCGGCGGCCAGCCGGGCGCTGTCGCGCGCCGGCACGGCACCGAAGCGTTCGGCGAGCGTGTTCAGGTCCGAGCGGTTCGCGATGCGCAGGATGTCCGCATAGGTGGCGGCGGACACGGGCAGCTGTCGCCCCGGGCACGCAACGAAGAAGCGGCCGGTCGACGGATCGGCGCCGAGCGCGATGTCGCCGGCCGCGAGCGCGTCGCCGTACGGCGTGCCGAGGCAGGGCAGCAGCACCTTGCCGTCGAGTGCCGCGTCGGGCGGATGCCAGTCGATGTCGAAGCAGTGTGCGTACGGGCTCGCCGGCCCCCATTCGAGCACGTCGTTCCACCAGCCGTTCGACGCGCCGCCGACGCCCATGTGGTTCGGCACGATGTCGACGATCACGCCGATGCCGCGTGCGCGCAGCGCGCCGACGAGCCGGACCAGGCCGGCTTCGCCGCCGAGTTCGGCGCTGACCGAGCCGTAGTCGACGGTGTCGTAGCCATGCAGCGAACCGGGCTCGGCCGTCGTGACCGGCGACAGGTACAGATGGCTCACGCCGACGCGCGCGAAGTAGTCGGCATGCGTGGCCGCATCGTCGAACGTGAAACCCGCATGCAGCTGCAGCCGCAGCGTCGCGCGCGGCGTCATGGGTCGCGCTCCCGCGAGCGGCGCGCGTGCTCGACGGCCGCGATGCGCTTGCGCGCGTCGGCGTCGAACAGCATATCGACGGCGCGCGGCAGGCGCCGCAGCCAGTTCGGATGGCCGCATGGCGGCCCCGGCAGGTTCGGCTGCTCATCCAGCCCGAGCAGATCCTCGAGCGGCAGGATCGCGAGCGGCGACGGGCTGAGCGCGACGTACGCGAGTATCGCGCTCACGGGCGGCGCGCCGGCCGGCGGGACGGCGCTGTTGGCGGGCGCGCAACCTGCTTGCTGCAGCGCGTGCCACAGCGCCGCGCGTTCGGTTGCGCGTTCCGCCTGGGCGGCGATCAGGTCGGGATCGGACGCAGGCGGAGGCGTGGCGCGGCCTGCTTCGGGGCGGGGCACGGTGTCATGCCCGACGTCGGCGCATTGCACGATTTCGTTCGGGTCTTGCGCACTCGCATCGCCCGGCGTGCTGTCGGCCGCGCCGTTTTGCGGCTTCCGCTGTCGGCCGCCACCCGCCGCCACCCCAGATCGACCCCGCGCCACCAGCCGGCCACGGTCGGCAAGTCGTGCGTCGACGTCATCGCGATCGCATCGCGATCCCACGCGGACGGCGGCCGGAACGCGCCGGTCGCATCGCGCTCGAACCACAGCACGCGCATCCCCGCGATTCCCTGTGCGCCGAGCCGCTCGCGCAAACCGCCCGGCACCGTGCCGAGATCCTCGCCGATCGCGATCGCGCGATGGCGTGCCGCCTCGAGCGCGACGAGCCGCACGAGATCGTCGACCGGATAGCGCAGGTAGGCGCCGTCGCGCGGCGTGCCGCCGTCCGGCACGATCCACATCCGCGCGAAGCCGAGCACGTGGTCGATGCGGATGCCGCCCGCATGCGCGAACGCCGCGCGCAACAATTCGATGAACGGGACGAAACGGTCGGCGCGCAGCGCGGCGGGCGTCCACGTCGTCACGCCCCACGCCTGGCCGGCCGCATTGAACAGGTCGGGCGGCGCGCCGAGCGACACGCCGCGCAGCAGCGTCGTGCCGTGCGCCCATGCGTCGCTGCCCGCGCGATCGGAGCCGACCGCGAGATCGGCGATCAGCCCGGTCGCCATGCCTGCGCGGCGCGCCACATGCTGCGCGTCGCCGAGCGCGCGCGATGCGCACCATTGCAGGAACGTGTGGAATGCGATCGTGTCGGCATGCGCGTGCGCGAACGCATCGACTTCCGCCGATGACGGCATGCGCCACGGCGCCGGCCATTGCCGCCAGTCCGCGCCGATCCCGTGTTCGATGCAGAACGCCTGCAGCGCGTCGAAGCGCGCATGCGCGTCGAGCGCCGCGCCGCCGGCCGCGCGAAAGCGCTGGTACGCGTCGCGCGACGGCGTGCCGTTGGCACGCCATGCATCGAAGCATGCGCGCAGGCGGCGCAGCTTCTGCGGCAGCACGCGCGGCCAGTCGATCAGCGGCGCATCGACTGCATCGTCGCGCGTGTGAAGCGCAGCCTCGGCGCCCGGCACCGCGTCGCAGTCGAGATACGCGACGTTGTGCCAGCGCCGCGACGACGGCGAATACGGGCTGTCGTGCGCGGGCAGCGCGGGATAACCGGCGTGCGTCGGGCTGATCGCCACCGCCTGCGCGCTGTGCCGCGCCGCGTGCGCGGCGAGCCGCGCGAGCGCGGTGTAGTCGCCCGCGCCTTCGTCGCCGATACGGCGCAGGCTGTACAGCTGGGCCGCGACCCCCCAGCGGCGGCCTGCGTCGGGCGCGCGCGCGAACGCGTCGAACGGGCGCGCGCGCAGCGGCGCGATCGCGAGCCCGATGCGCTGCTCGCCGATGTCTAGCGCGTGATAACCGGGCATCGCGAGCGGCGGCAGCGTGCCGTGCCCGCCCGCACCGGCCACGCGCCCGTCGACGTAGCCGCCGGTTTCGAGCGCGATTCGGAAGTGTGCGCCCGGCAGTGCGATCGTATGCGGCAGCGTCAGCGGCAGGCCGGCATCGCCGGTGACGATGCGCGGCGGCGCCGCGTTCTCATCGGCGAGCGCCGCCGCGCTGTCGACGCGCTGGAGCGCGGTGCCGCACGGCCAGCCGAGCGCGTCGACGAGCGCGGCGAGCGCATCGTCGCCCACCCGCCGCGCGACGCCGCCCGCGTCGGTCCAGTCGGTTTCCAGTCCGGCCGAACGGGCGAGTGCCGCGATCGATACGTCGGTCGTCATGATGGGCCTCGCCCGTTCGGGCGGTGACTCAGCGCATCGTCGTTGACCGCGCCGTCGCGCCACGCGATGCACGCACGTGGCGGCAGGCGCAGGTCGCGCAGCCGGTCGCGCGCGCGCGGCGGCGTCTCGAACACGATCTTGCCGACCGGCAGCGCGGGCAGCACCGCGTCGTGCGAGCCGAGGTTCAGCGCGATCGTCAGCGTGCTGCCGTTGCCGAGCCGCCAGCGTGCGGCGAGCGCCTGCGGTTCGCCGTCGCCCGCGAGCAGGTCGACGCCGAGCGCGCGCGCGCCCGTCAGGTGCGGCGTCACGAGCGCCGCGCGCACGGCCAGCGCGCTGCGGTAGAAGCGCCGCCATGCGTCGGCGTCGGGCCATGCTTCGTCGGCCGGGTGTTTCGACAACGAGCGCACGAACGTCGCGATGTCGTTCGGATCGGGAATCGCGTCGCGATGCGCGGGATCGGCGAACGCGGGAAACGCCGCGAATTCGCGGCGCCGGCCTTCGCGCACGGCGTCGGCGAGCGCGCCGCGATAGTCGGTGAAGAACTGGAACGGCTGCGTGCTGCCTTCCTCCTCGCCCATGAACAGCAGCGGAATCTGCGGCGCGAGCAGCATCAGCGCGGTGGCCGCGCGGAGCGCATCGTCGTTCGCGAGCGTGCGCAGCCGTTCGCCGAACGCGCGGTTGCCGATCTGGTCGTGGTTCTGCAGGAACGCGACGAACGCGGTCGGCGGCAGGTGCGCGCTCGGCTCGCCGCGCGCGGCGCCGTCATGCAGCGGCGACGGCTCGCCCTGGTACGCGAAGCCTTCGCCGAGCGTGCGCGCGAAATGGCGCAGCGGCGCGTCGGCGTACGCGCGGTAATAGCCGTCGCGCTCGCCGGTCAGCAGCACGTGCGCGCTGTTGTGGAAATCGTCGTTCCATTGCGCATCGAAACGGCCGGGCCCGAGCAGGCTCGCCGCATTGCGTTCGTTCTCGAGCACGAGATGCACGTGGCGTGCGTCGCCCGCATGCGCGCGCACGCGGCGCGCGAGCTCGCGCAGCCACGCATCGTCGTCGATCGCATGCGCGGCGTCGATGCGCAGCCCGTCGAAGCGGTATTCGTCGAGCCAGTAGAGCGCGTTGTCGATGAAGAACGCGCTCGTCTGCGCACGCGCGAAGTCGATCGCGGGGCCCCACGCCGTTTGCCGGTCCGCGCGGAAGAACGCGGGCGCGTAGCGCGGCAGCAGGTTGCCGTCGGGGCCGAAGTGGTTGTAGACGACGTCCAGGAACATCTGCAGCCCGAGCCCGTGCGCGGCGTCGATGAGCGCCTTCAACTCGTCGGGCCGCCCGTACGATGCATCGGGCGCGAACGGCAGCACGCCGTCGTAACCCCAGTTGCGCGTGCCGGGGAACGCATTGACGGGCATCAGCTCGATCGCCGTCACGCCGAGCGCGGCGATGGCCGGCAGGCGCCGCTCGACGCTCGCGTAGCCGCCGCATGCGCCGACGTGCAGTTCGTACAGCACCGTCTCGTGCCACGGGCGGCCGCGCCATGCGTCGTGACGCCAGCGATACGCGGCCGGATCGACGACCTGGCTCGGGCCGTGTACGTCGTACGGCTGGAAGCGCGACGCGGGATCGGGCACCGTGAGTGCGCCGTCGAGCCGGTAGCGATACAGCGTGCCGGACCCGCACGGCGCGAGCGCTTCGAACCAGCCGTCGCCGGCCGGCGTCATTGCGATCGTGCGGTCGCTCGGGTCGTGCAGCTCGACGGCCGCGGTGCGGCTCGCGGGCGCCCACAGCCGGAAGCGCGTATGGCCCGCATCGATGCAGGTCGCGCCGAACGACGACGCGAACGCATGCGTGCCGGGCGGATGAGCGGAACGTGACGTCATGGCGGTCCTCACGAAGGCGGGTCGGGCGGCACGGCCGCGACGGCGACCGCGGCCGCATGCGCGGCGACGTCGAGGCCGTCGGCCGGCCATGCGCGCGGGCCGGCGTCCGGCGCGGCGGTGTCGACCAGCACGCGATAGTTGAGCACGGGCGCGGGCGGCGCGAACGTGATCGTCTCGGACGACGCGTTCAGCATCACGAGCAGCGATTCGGTGCGCCCGGTGCGGCCCGCGCCGACGCGCCGCATCGTCAGCGCGCGGCGTTCGCGGTCGTGCCACGCGGGCACGGTCAGCGCGTCGCCGCGTTCGTCGAACCAGTCGATCTCGGCCATGCCGGGCGCGCCGTCGTGATCGCCCGACGGATAGCGCGGCGCCGACATCAGCGGGTACATGCGCCGCAGCGCGGCGAGCCGCGATACGAAGCGCATCAGCTTCACGGCTTCGTCGCTGCGTGCCAGGTCCCAGTCGAGCCAGGACAGCTCGTTGTCCTGGCAGTACGCGTTGTTGTTGCCGTGCTGGGTGCGGCCGAACTCGTCGCCGGCGACGAGCATCGGCGTGCCGAGCGCGGTGAACAGCGTCGCGAGCATCGAGCGCGCGACGCGCGCGCGCACGTCGCGGATCGCCGCGTCGGCGCTCGGCCCTTCGACGCCCCAGTTCGCGCTGCAGTTGTCGTCGCGGCCGTCGCGGTTGTCCTCGCCGTTCGCGTCGTTGTGCTTGTCCGCATACGACACGAGATCGGCGAGCGTGAAACCGTCGTGCGCGGTGACGAAATTGACCGACGCCCACGTATGGCGCCGCTGGTGGTTGAACAGGTCGGCCGACCCCGCGAGCCGCGCGGCGAGTTCCGGCCGCTGGCCCGCGTCGCCGCGCCAGAAGCGCCGCACGGTGTCGCGAAAGCGGTCGTTCCATTCGGCGAAGCCCGGCGGGTGGCGGCCGAGCTGGTAGCCGCCGGGGCCGAGATCCCACGGCTCGGTGATCAGCTTGCGCTGCGCGAGCACCGGGTCCTGCCGCAGCGCATCGAAAAATCCCGCGCCGGGATCGAAGCCGTGATCCTCGCGGCCGAGCGTCACGCCGAGATCGAAGCGGAAGCCGTCGACGTTGAACGCGGTGGCCCAGTAGCGCAGCGAATCCATCACCATCTGCACGACGCGCGGGTGCGACAGGTTCAGCGTGTTGCCGCAGCCCGTCTCGTCGACGTGGAAACGATGGTCGCCCGGCAGGAGCCGGTAGTAGCTCGCGTTGTCGAGGCCGCGCCACGACAGCGTCGGGCCGAGCTCGTTGCCTTCGCAAGTATGGTTGTAGACGACGTCGAGCACGACCTCGATGCCGGCCGCATGCAGCTGGCGGATCGCGATGCGCATCTCGTCGAGCCGCCGCGTCGCGAGATACGCGGGTTCCGGCGCGAAGAACGCGGCCGTGTCATAGCCCCAGTAGTTGCGCAGCCCGCGTTTCACGAGTTCGCGCTGCTGCAGGAACGCGTGGACGGGCAGCAGCTCGACCGTCGTCACGCCGATCGACAGCAGATGATCGATGAAAGCCGGATGCGCCAACGCCGAGAACGTGCCGCGTTCGGGCGCGCGCAGCCCGGCGCGGCGCATCGACACGCCGCGCACGTGCGCCTCGTAGATCACCGTGCTGCGCCACGGCACGCGCGGGCGCCGGTCGGTGCTCCAGTCGAACGCCTCGTCGACCACCACGCATTTCGGCATCGCGGGCGCCGAGTCGCGCCGGTCCATCGACAGGTCCGCGCGGTTCGAATGCACGCGATAGCCGAACAGCGCGTCCGACCAGCGGAAATGGCCGACCAGCTTGCGCGCGTATGGGTCGAGCAGCAGCTTGGTCGGATTGAAGCGATGGCCGTGCTGCGGCTGGTACGGGCCGTCCGCGCGAAACCCGTACACGGTGCCCGGATGCGCGTTGGGCAGGTAGCCGTGCCACACCTCGTCGGTGCATTCGGGCAGATCGAGGCGCGCGAGTTCCCTGCGGCCGGTCGGATCGAACACGCACAGCTGGATGCGCTGCGCGTGCGCGGAAAACACCGCGAAGTTGGTCCCGAGGCCGTCCCAGGTCGCGCCGAGCGGATAGCGGCGGCCGGATTCGAGGCGAGCGGGCAGGGCACTCGGCATGGGGCGGATATCTCCGTGTCGAAGGGGCGGGGAATCAGGCGGGGCTCAGCCACAGCGTCGCGAGCGGCGGCAGGCGCAGCGCTGCCGACCACGCCTCGCCGTGCGCGGGCACGGCCTCGGCCCACACGGCACCGTCGTTGCCGGCATTGGTGCCGCCGTACGACGCGGCGTCGGTGTTCATCCGTTCGCGCCATTGGCCGGGCGCCGGCAGCCCGACGCGGTAGCCGGTGCGCGGCACCGGCGTGAAGTTGCAGACCGCGACCACCAGGTGCCCCGCATCGTCGCGGCGCGCGAACGCGAACACGCTGTTGTCGCGGTCGTCGCCGATCAGCCAGGCGAAGCCGGCCGCGTGGCAGTCGAGCGCATGCAGCGCGGGTTCGGCCGCATACGCGCGGTTCAGGTCGCGCACGAGCCGCTGCACGCCGCGATGCGCGGGCGCGTCGAGCAGGTCCCAGTGCGGCGTCGAGTCGTGCGCGAACTCGGCCCATTGCGCGAACTCGCTGCCCATGAACAGCAGCTTCTTGCCGGGGTGCGCCCACATGAAGCCGAAGTACGCGCGCAGCGTCGCGAGCCGCTGCCACGCGTCGCCCGGCATCTTCGCGACGAGCGAGCCCTTGCCGTGCACGACCTCGTCGTGCGACAGCGGCAGCACGAAGCGCTCGGAGAACGCGTAGATGAGCCCGAACGTCATCCGGTCGTGGTGATAGCGGCGGTGGATCGGGTCCTCGCGCAGATACGCGAGCGTGTCGTGCATCCACCCCATGTTCCACTTGAAGTCGAAGCCGAGCCCGCCGTCGCCGGTCGGCGCGGTGACGCCGGGCCACGCGGTCGATTCCTCCGCGACGGTGACGACGCCGGGCGGCGCGGCCGCACCGTGCAGCGTGTCGTTCAGCATGCGCAGGAATGCGACCGATTCGAGGTTCTCGCGCCCGCCGTACACGTTCGGCACCCATTCGCCTTCGTTGCGCGAATAGTCGCGGTACAGCATCGACGCGACCGCGTCGACGCGAATGCCGTCGACGTGATAGCGGCGCGCCCACGCGAGCGCCGATGCGACGAGGAACGCGCCGACCTCGGTGCGCCCGACGTTGAACACGCACGTGTGCCAGTCGGGATGCAGCCCCTCGCGCGGGTCGGCATGCTCGTACAGCGCGGTGCCGTCGAACTGCGCGAGGCCGTGCGGATCGTCGGGGAAATGCGCGGGCACCCAGTCGACGATCACGCCGATGCCGGCCGCATGCGCGCGGTCGACGAACCGCGCGAAGCCGTCGACCGGCCCGAAGCGCGCGGACGGCGCGAACTGCGCGAGCGGCTGGTAGCCCCACGAGCCGCCGAACGGGTATTCGGCGATCGGCATGAACTCGACGTGCGTGAAGCCCATCCCGTGCACGTACGGAATCAGCCGCTCCGCCAGCTCGTCCCACGTCGCGCTGCGGTCCATCTCCTCGGGCACGCGCAACCACGATTCCGCATGCACCTCGTAGATCGACCACGGCACGCGGTAGCGGTCGGCGTGCGGCCGCGCATGCATCCAGCCGTCGTCGTGCCACGCGAACGCGTCGAGCGCCGCGACGTCGGCGACGACGGACGCCGTGCGCGGCGGTGCTTCCGTCGCGCGCGCGCACGGATCGGCCTTGTGCGGCAGTACGCGCCCGTCGGCCGCGCGCAGCTCGTACTTGTAGCGTTCGCCCGCGCCGATGCCCGGCACGAACAGCTCCCATACCCCCGACGGCCGCCGCAGCCGCATCGGATGGCGGCGGCCGTCCCATCCGTTGAAATCGCCGACCACCGACACGCGCTGCGCGTTCGGCGCCCATACCGCAAAGCGCACGCCGTCGGTGTCGTCGATGCGCACGGGCGTCGCGCCCAGGCAGTCGAGCACGGCGGCCGGATCGCCGGACGAGAAGCGCGCGAGCGCGGCGTCGTCGAGCAGCGTGCCGAACGCATACGCGTCGTCGGTCACCTGCCGCGCGTCAGGCCAGTCGATCGCGAGCAGGTAATGGGGAATTCCGCCGTCGTGCGCGATCGTGCCGGCGAAGCAGCCGGCGCGGTCGACGCACGCGAGCGCGCCGAGTTCGTCGCCGTCCGGCGACAGCGCGCGCACGCGTTCGGCGCCGGGCAAGAGTGCGCGCACGACGATCCGGTCGGCCTGCCCGTGCGGGCCGAGACACGCGAACGGATCGGGATGGCGGCCGGCGAGCAGCGCATCGATGTCGGCCTGTTCGAACAGCGTGTCGGTCATCGCGTTCCTCCGGGTTCGGGCGCGCTGCCGTCGTCGAGCAGGCGCTCGACGAGCGCCGCGAGCCCGCCGACCGGCACGCTCAGCCAGTCGGGCCGGTTCGCGGCCTCGTAGCACAGCTCGTACGACGCCTTGTCGATCAGGAACAGCGCGAGCAGGCGATCGGCATAACGCGGGTCGACGAAGCGTGCGGGCGCGAGCGCGGCGGCCGCGCGATAGCATTCGACGAAGCGGTCGGCGGCGGCCTGCCCGAACCGGTCGAACAGCGCGCGCTTGCGGCCGGCCGCCTGCGGCGGCGCTTTCTCGATCGCGAATTGCGCGGTCGCGCTCACATACGACAGCGAGCGCAGGAAGCCGGCCACGTCGCGCAGCGGATGCGATTTCGCGCGGCGCCGTTCGAGCGGGCGCGCCGGTTCGCCTTCGAAGTCGATCAGCAGCGCGTCGCCCTGCACGTCGAGCACCTGGCCGAGGTGGAAATCGCCGTGAATCCGCGTGCATTGCGCGTCGAGCGTGCGCGGCACCAGTTCTCCGAGCGCGCGCACGGCGGCGTCGCGCGACGCGAGCAGCGCGTCGGCCGATGCGCGCATCGCGGGATCGAGCGTATCGAGCGCATCGAGTCGCGTGCGCAGCACGTCGAGCGCGCGCTCGAACGATGCGATCGCGTCCACGCACCAGCCGTCGACGTGATCGGGTGTCGCGCGTTCCGGCGCGAACGCGGGATCGTCGGACGGCTGCGCGAGCGCGACGTGCAGCTGGCCGAGCCGCGTGCCGACGATGCCCGCGAACGCCGCATAACCGAGCAGCGCCTCGGGTTCCTCGTCCTCCTCGGCCGCTTCGTCTTCGTCGGCGGCCGGCAGCGCGAGCTCGTCGACCGCGCGCCGCAGGAAGTCGAACGAACGCGTCCACGCGTCGCCCTGGTTGTCGACGTAGCGCTGCAGGATCGCGACCGTGTGCGGCGTGCCGTCCGGATCGACGTGCACGACCTCGCCCGCGAGCGTCGCGGTGTTCGCATAGCCGATGCGCGTCAGGTGCCGGCTCATTTCCGCTTCCGGATGCACGCCGTGCGCGACCTTGCGCACCAGCTTCAGCACGATCGCGTCGCCGATCACGAGCGAGCTGTTGCTCTGCTCGGCCGCGAGCCAGCGCACTTCGGCGTCGTCGCCGGGGTCGAGCGCGGCGAGCGCGCTCTCCGGCAGGAACGCGAGCCGGCCGCCGTCGGAGGTCGGCACCGTTGCGCCGTCGCGCAGCTTGCGCAGCATCCCGCGCGCGAACGACGGCAGCGCGAACGCGTCGGTCAGGTAGCCGACCGTATGGCCGCGCCGCACGCGCGCGAGCGCGAGCTGCGCGAACAGCGGCTGGGACGTCTCGCCGCCCCAGGCCGCCGCGAGCGGCACGATATAGCGCTCGACGCCGCCGTCGCTGGCGCAGACCCACGCCTCCGCATACTGGAACGCTTCGCCCGGCACCGGCGTGACGACGTTCAGCCATGCATCGCCGATCGCGCGATCCTTCGACGCGAACCAGCGCCGCCGCGCGAGCCACGACGCGAGCGCGTCGTGCGCGAGCGCGTGCAGCTGCCCGACGTCCGGCCGCGTATCGCCGCGCCGCATCACGAGCGTCACGTATTCGGGCAGCGGCTCCGCATGCGGCTGCCGCCACGACGGCTCGCGGCCGTGCCCGGACAGCTCGAACCACAGGAACCCGTACGGCGGAAAGGTGAGGAGATACGGGAGCTGGCCGATCGGCGGAAACGGCGAATCCGACGTCATCTCGATCGGCACGCGGCCCGCGAATTCCGACAGGTCGAGCTCGACCGCCTGCGACGCGCGCGACAGGTTCGCGACGCACAGCACCGGATCGTGGCCGTCCAGCTCGCGCAGGTACGCGAGCACCTTGCGGTTCTCCGGGCGCAGGAAACGGATCGTGCCCCGCCCGAACGCCTGCGACGCACGGCGCGTCGACAGGATGCGGCGGGTCCAGTTCAGCAGCGAATGCGGGTCGCGCGTCTGCGCCTCGACGTTGATCGCGTCATAGCCGTACAGCGAGCCCATCACCGGCGGCAGCACCAGCAGTTCGGGGTCGGCGCGCGAGAAGCCGCCGTTGCGGTCCGACGACCACTGCATCGGCGTGCGCACGCCGTCGCGGTCGCCGAGGTGGATGTTGTCGCCCATCCCGATCTCGTCGCCGTAGTAGATCACGGGCGTGCCGGGCATCGACAGCAGCAGCGAATTGATCAGCTCGATGCGGCGCCGGTCGCGCTCCATCAGCGGCGCGAGCCGGCGCCGGATGCCGAGGTTCAGCCGCGCGCGCCGGTCGCTCGCATAGGTCTGCCACAGCAGGTCGCGCTCCGAATCGGTCACCATCTCGAGCGTCAGTTCGTCGTGGTTGCGCAGGAACACGGCCCACTGGTTGCTCGGCGCGAGCGCGGGCGTCTGCCGCATGATGTCGACGATCGGGAAGCGGTCCTCGCTCGCGATCGACATGTAGATGCGCGGCATCAGCGGGAAGTGGAACGCCATGTGGCATTCGTTCTCGTCGCCGAAATATTCCTGCACGTCTTCCGGCCACTGGTTCGCTTCCGCGAGCAGCATCCGGTTCGGGTACTCGGCGTCGATCGTCGCGCGGATCCGTTTCAGGATCGCGTGCGTTTCCGGCAGGTTCTCGTTGTTCGTGCCTTCGCGCTCGACGAGATAGGGCACCGCGTCGAGCCGCAGCCCGTCGATGCCGAGATCGAGCCAGAAGCGCATCACCTGGATCACCTCGCGCACGACGGCCGGGTTGTCGAAGTTCAGGTCCGGCTGGTGCGAATAGAAGCGGTGCCAGTAGTACTGGCCGGCGATCGGGTCGTGCGTCCAGTTCGATGTTTCGGTATCGAGAAAGATGATCCGCGTGCCCGCGTATTTCGTGTCGGTGTCGGACCACACGTAGTAGTCGCGATGCATCGAGCCCGGCTTCGCGCGCCGCGCGCGCTGGAACCACGGATGCTGGTCCGACGTGTGGTTGATCACCAGCTCGGTGATCACGCGGATGCCGCGCGCATGCGCTTCGCGGATGAAGCGCCGCACGTCGGCGAGCGTGCCGTAGTCGGGATGCACGTCGCGGTAGTCGGCGATGTCGTAGCCGTCGTCGCGGCGCGGCGACGGGTAGAACGGCAGCAGCCAGATCGTGTCGACGCCGAGTTCGGCGATGTAGTCGAGCTTCGCGATCAGGCCGGGGAAATCGCCGATGCCGTCGTTGTTCGAGTCGTAGAACGACTTCACGTGCACCTGGTAGATGATCGCGTCCTTGTACCACAGCGGATCGTCCGCACAGAGCGCGGGCGCGCGGCGGCGCGCACGGCGCCGGCGCGGCGTGCCGGCCGGCGCGAGCGACGGGAACTGCGCGCGGCGCACGTCGTCGAGGGAATCTTCGCGTTTCATCATCCGTGAGCTCCCGAAGGTCGTCGGGCGTCGTCCGGTCCGGGCGCGGCCGCCCGCGCGGCGCCCGGAGACGGCGCGAGCCGCCAGATCGCATACGGCCGCACGTGCGGATCGAGCGACACGTACTGGCGATGGCCGCGCCACGTCTGCGCGTGCGCGGCATCCAGTTCGAGCGCGTCGAGCGGTTCGCCGTCGGCGAGCCCGAAGCCGCGCCACAGCGCGGCGTCGAGCGTGAAGTTCGCGGCCTGCGGATGCCACGGGTCGAGGCTGATCGCGACCACGACGACGCTGTCGAACGCCGGCGTCGCCTTGACGAACACGAGCACGGCGTCGTTGTCCGCGTCGGCGAACGTCAGGCCGAGATGCGTCTGCAGCGCCGGGTGATCGCGCCGTGCGCGGTTCAGCCGCGCGACTTCGGCACCGATGTGCGCGGCGCGGCTCCAGTCGCGCGCGCGCAGCTCGTACTTCTCCGCGTTCGCGTATTCCTCGCTGTCCGGCAGCGGCGCCGATTCGCCGAGCTCGAAACCCGAGTACATGCCCCATGAACCGGCCAGCGTCGCCGCGAGCGCCGCGCGGATCACGAACTGCGTGCGCGGCGCGTTCTGCAGGTGGCGCGGGTTGATGTCGGGCGTGTTGACGAAGAAGTTCGGCCGGAAGAAGTCGCGTGCGGGTCCGGCCGTCAGCTCGGTCAGGTAGTCGATGAACTCGCGCTTCGTCTCGCGCCAGGTGAAGTACGTGTACGACTGCGAGAAGCCGACCTTCGCGAGCCGGTACATCATCGCCGGCCGCGTGAACGCCTCGGACAGGAACACGACGTCCGGATGGCGGCCGCGCACGTCGTCGATCATCCACGCCCAGAACGGCAGCGGCTTCGTGTGCGGATTGTCGACGCGGAAGATCCGCACGCCCGCGTCGACCCAGAACAGCACCGCGTCGCGCAGCGCGAGCCACAGGCCGGGCAGCGCGTCCGGCGCGTAGAAATCGGGGTTCACGATGTCCTGGTAGCGCTTCGGCGGGTTTTCCGCGAAGCGCAGCGAGCCGTCGGGCCGCCACGCGAACCAGCCCGGATGCGCGGCGAGCCACGGATGGTCGGGCGAGCACTGGATCGCGAAATCCAGCGCGATCTCGAGCCCGTGAACGCGCGCGGCCTCGACCAGCGCGCGGAACGATTCGAGCGTGCCGAGCTGCGGGTGCACGGCCGTGTGGCCGCCGTCGGGCGAGCCGATCGCATACGGGCTGCCGACGTCGTCGGGGCCGGCTTTCAGGCTGTTGTTGCGGCCCTTGCGCGCGGTGGTGCCGATCGGGTGGATCGGCGGGAAATACAGCACGTCGAAACCCAGGTCGCGAATGCGCGGCAGGTGCGCGATCACGTCGTCGAATGTGCCGTGCCGATGCGGATCGTCGCTCGCCGAGCGCGGGAACATCTCGTACCAGCTCGAGAAGCGCGCCGCGCGGCGCTCGACGTCGACCCGATAGGTGGTTTCGTCGTGCGTGACGAACGGCCGGTAGCGCAGCGCGGCGAACGCGTCGGCCAGCGGCGGCGCGCCGAGCAGCGCGAGCCGTTCGGCGGGCGGCGCGTCCCTGAACTCGGCGACGAGGCGCTCCATGTGCGGGACCGCGCGCGCATCGGCCGGATCGGCGAGCTTGAGCGCGGTCGCGAGCAGCAGCTGGGCTTCGCGCAGTTCGAGCGTCACGTCCTGGCCGGCCGCGTGTTTCTTCGCGACGTCGTCGGCGAGCGACGCCCAGTCGTCGCGCCACGCGATCACGCGAAATGCGTGGCGGCCGACCCGGTCGAGCATGATGCGTGCGTGCCAGCGGTCGTTCGGCTCGGCTTCGAACGGCACTTCGCGCCAGTCGTCGTCGCCTTCCGCGCGCCACTGGAGCGCGGCCGCGAGATGCGCGTGCCCGTCGGAGAAGATCGATGCATGCACGACGAGCGGTTCGCCGATCACGCGCTTGACCGCGAAGCGGCCGCCGTCGACCGACGGCTCGACGCGCTCGATCGCGATCCGGTCGGCCGCGAGCGCGGCCGACAGCACCGTGCGTTCGCGCGCGGCGTCGGCGCGCGTCGTGACGGGCGGCGCGCGCCGTGCATGCAGCAGTGCATGCGCGCCGGGGCCGAGCGTGAAGGCGTCGAGCGCGGTGGGCGGCTGTGTTTGCGTGCCGTCCTGCGTCACGATGCGCGTGAAGCCGCCCGGCACGCCGGGCAGGATCGTTGCGGGTTCGACCGTTACCGACGCGTTGAGATCGGGATTCAACGCGATCAGCAGTGCCGCTTCGTCGTGTTCGAGCGACGGCCCCGTGCCGCGCAGCAGCACCGTCGCGGTTGCACCGGGCGCGCTCAGCTGCGCGATCTCGCCGCGCGCGGCCGCCACGGGCGTCGCGCGACGCCACGCGTTCGCTTCGGCGATCGCACCCGACAGGTCGAAGCGCGCATGCTCGAACGCGGCGCGGTAGCGATCGGCATCCGCGTCGCGCGACATCAGCGGCAGCGTGACGCCGCGCTCGAAGCCCATCGGCGCGAGCCAGCCGGTGCCGACGGCCGCGGCCGTCCACAGTGCACGGCGATATGCGCGTGCGACGGTGTCGTCCGGTGCGTCGGGCCAGTCGTCGGCGAGGCGCGGGCCGTCGAACGCATCGGGAAACGCGATCGGCGAGCCGATGCGCCGCAGCAGCCGGTGTTCGTCGGCGAACCACGGTGCGTGCAGATCCCACCAGCGCACCGACGAGAACACCGCATCGAACCCGGCCGATTCGAGCTGCGCGAGCGCGTCGCGCGCATGGCCGGGCAAGCCGGCGAGCACCGCTGCGTCCGGGCGCGCGCGGCGCAGCGCCGCGCGCCAGCCGGGCCACCAGTCGGCCGGCAGATGATGCGGCGCGTCGACCAGGAAGCCGGCCGCGCCCGCGTCCGCAAAGGCGGCCAGATGCGCGCACCACCACGCCGACAGCGCGTCGCGTGCCGCGTCGTCGCCGAGGTTCGCGTGCACGACATCCAGCGCGTGCGCGGTACCGCGCGGGTCGATCAGCGCATCGTCGTGCGTGCGTTCGACGTACCAGCCCGGATGCGCGGCGCGCAGCGGGTTCTCGCGCGCGATGCGGTCCGGCACGACTTCGAGCAGCACGCGCAGCCCGTGGCCGTGCGCGAGCTGCGCGAGCCGCGAGAACGTTTCGAGCGCGCTCGCGCGCGTCGCGAACGTGTGGGCCGGGCGATGGAAATCGGCCACGTGGCGCGGGAAGCCGGCGACGCTCGCGGCCCAGAACGACCCGACCAGCACGTGATCGAAACCCATTCCGGCGATATGCGCGCAGGTCTGCCCCCACGCGTCGAGCGGCCCGACGAGGCGAGCGTCGCAGAAATAGATATGCGGAGCGAAGGTCGGCGTGGAGTCCATGGCGCGGGGCGTGCGGGCGGCGGCGGTCGATAACGCCGGGTTGCCGCAACGCGTGTGCCTGCCGCGTGGAGTCCGGTGCGGCAATGGTCAGGCGGGATGCCGGCGCCGGCGGGCTGTCGTTTTTACATGACCGCTGTACTGCCGCTTGCACTTACATGCGCGGGATGGAGCGGATGTCCGTGCTGTCGCCCGCGGCGCGATCGTCGTCCGGCGGCAGCGCGGCGGCCGCGGCATCGTCCGGGCCTGCCGTTGCGATGGCGGCGAGCCGCACGCTCCTGCGGTCCGGCGCGATCATCGTGCGTCGACGTCCCGGTCGCCGTCGATGCGCTGCAGCAGCACGTCGCAGCGGGCGCGCAGCGCCTGCAGCTCCGGCGAACGGGCGTCGAGCCGTACGCGTTCGCCGTTTTCGAGGCCGTGCGTGACCGCGATCTCGTAGATCTCCTGCGCGATCGTCGCGGCTGCGCTCGCGATCCTGATCCGGTCGAGCCAGCTGCATTCGGCGTGATGGCACGCGAGCCACGCGCGCAGCGCACCGACGCGCTGGCTGATGGTGAGCCATCCGCCGAACCGCATGCGGGCGGCCAGTTCGCTCGTCACGAGATAGGAGAGCAGGTCGGTCTGGGTCACACGAAGCTCCTTGACGAAGTGTCGGGGCGGCAGGTCCGCACGCCGGCGATGTTTTGCAGCGTCTTGCCGAGCGTTGCAAATTCCGGTCCGCTCGTGCGCGAGAACGGGGCCGGGATGTCGTCGGTGTCCGGATCGTCGTCCGACTGCCTGACGATGAACCGCTTCACGCGCACGCGTCGCGCGCCGGGTGTATCGTGCAGCGTGCCGAGCGTGAGATCGCTACGCTCGACGACGAGCGCAGCGTGCGCGGTTGACGCTGCGCGATGACGCGGCATTCGAGCCGCGAGCATCACGAGTGCCGGGCAGCGCGGCCGGCAGCAGGGGGCCGACGCGTTCGAGGTGCCCGATCATGATGTGCATTCCTTCCGTTTCGCCCAAACGCTTACCGGTAGCGGTTCGACGCGCAATGGGGCTGTAAGGGGACGCAAGGGGGCGCAAGGCGCGTGCCGGCCGGGCACGCTGCGTGCGAGCAGGGCGGCCGGCGCGCGCGGCGCTCGGGCGGCGCGCATTTTTTGCATCGTCATCGCAGATAAGCACAGGAGGCCATCGTGCAACATCAACAGGATGCACAGGTTCGAGACCCGTATCGCGGCCACGAGATCCTCGTATGGGCGCGGCGCAACGATAGCGGCGCATGGCGCGACGAGGTGCAGGTGTATGTCGGCGGCGAGCGCATCGAGCTGGTCGAGCCGGCGGCCGCCGGCCCCGAATGGCTGACCGAGAACGAAGCATTGCGCGCGGGTGTCGAGCGCGGTCGCTACCTGATCGACAAGCGCGTCGACGACGATTGACCGGGACGCATCGACGTACGATCCGCGCACCCGCGCGGTCTGCCGGTACGACCCCGGCCGCGATGCGCGGCCTTGCCCGCAGCCGCTACGAAATCGACGTGAACCCGGCCGGCCGCGTGCTGTTCGCCGTGCCGGCCGCGTGAAGTGCGCGCGGGGGGCTCAATCCGGCGCAGGCGACCCCGGTGCGGCGGATGGTCTACGGCCGCGCGGCGATTTCATCCAGATGCCACAGCAGATCCGCCGGATCGTCGTACACGCGCAGCGCGCCCGCACGTTCCAGTTCGTCGCTGCCGTAGCCGCCCGACAGCAGCCCGACGCCGAGCGCGCGGCAGCGGCTGGCGGCGAGCATGTCCCAGATGCTGTCGCCGACGACCACCGTGTGTTCGATCGGCACGTTCAGTTGCGCGGCCGCGGTCAGGAACAGGTCGGGGTCCGGTTTCGCATATTTCACCTGGTCGCGCGTGACGACGACGTTCTTTGCCGGATCGACGCCGAGCGCCTCGAGATTGATGGCGGCCGTTTCCATCCGCCCGCTGGTGGCGATCGCCCAGCGGATGCCCGCGCCCGACAGCGCGGCAAGCAGCTCGCGCGCGCCCGGCAGCGGCCGAACCTGCGCGCGCAGCCGCTGGTACGCGGCCGCATGCAGCCGGGCGAGCCGTTCGACGCGCTCGGCGTCGATGTCGCCCGCCGTCTCGCGCAGCAGCTGGTTCAGGAACAGCCCGCCGCTCATCCCGATCTTGCGGTGGATGCGCCACACCGACAGTTCGATGTCCTCGGCATCGAGCGCTTCCTTCCACGCGAGCACGTGCTGATAGACGCTGTCGACGAGCGTGCCGTCGAGATCGAACAGAAAAGACGTTTCAATACGCATGTGAATCTCCTGGCTCGATAGGGTTCGAGCGAATCGTCGATGAAAATCCTGCCGACACATTATCGGCGCGCGGCCATGTCATGGCGATGTCCCGTGGCCCCAACGTGCCGCGCCGTGCTGCGACGAGTCAGGCACCGCTGGTACAATCGCGGCGATGCGCCGGGCCGGGCCCGGGCCGGACTTTTCCGCGCCGTACGCGCCCCCAACCCTCGTCGATCCCAGGTATGGCAACACCGGACGCCGTCAGTTCCAGTCAATCGTGGTGGGGCGTATGGGCCCTGGCACTCACCGCCTTCATCTTCAATACCACCGAGTTCGTCCCCGTCGCGCTGCTCAGCGCGATCGGCGACAGCCTGCACATGCAGCCGACCGACGTCGGCCTGATGCTGACGATCTATGCGTGGGCCGTCGCCGTCGTGTCGCTGCCGCTGACGCTGGTCACGCGTCATGTCGAGCGCCGCAGGCTGCTGGTCTGGGCGCTGGTGGCGTTCATCGTCAGCCATATCGTCACCGGTATCGCGTGGAATTTCGCGGTGCTGATGGTCGGCCGGCTGGGCATCGCGTGCGCGCATGCGGTGTTCTGGTCGATTTCCGTCCCGCTGGCCGTGCGGCTCGCGCCGAGCGACCGGAAAAGCCGTGCGCTCAGCATGCTGGCGATGGGCACGTCGATCGCGATGGTCGCCGGCATTCCGCTCGGGCGCGTGATCGGCGAGGCGTTCGGCTGGCGCGTCACGTTCCTGATCATCGCGGGCGCGGCGGGCATCGCGTTGCTGCTGCTGCGCGCGACGCTGCCGGAACTCCCGAGCCAGGGCGCCGGATCAGTCGGCAGCATCGGCGTATTTCTGCGCAAGCCGGCGCTGGTGGCGCTGTACGCGATCACCGTGCTCGTCGTGTCCGCGCATTTCACGTCGTACACGTACATCGAGCCCTTCGTCCAGAGCGTCAACCACGCGAGCAACAGCCGGATCACGTATGTGCTGATCCTGTTCGGCATCGCCGGCATGCCGGCCGCGGTCTGCTTCAACCGCGTCTATCCGCACCAGCCGGACAAGTTCCTGCTGGCGTCGATCGTCGCGTTGTCGGGCTGCCTGTTGATCCTGTTCCCGTGCGCGCTGAACATCGTCACGCTGTCCGTGCATACGCTGGTCTGGGGCGGGGCGATCGTCTGTTTCGGCCTCGCGATGCAGGCGTGGGTGCTGAAGCTGGCGCCGGAGGGGACCGACCTGGCCGTGTCGATCTTCTCGGGCCTGTACAACGTCGGCATCGGCGCCGGTGCGCTGCTCGGCAACCATATCGCGGGCGACTTCGGGCTGCCGTGGGTCGGCACCTTCGGCGGCGTGGTCGGCGCGTTCGCGGTCGGGATCGCGTGGCTCGCGTTGCGCCTTCACGCGAAACGGGCGGTGGCGGAGCCGACACCGGCCTCCGGCGTGCAGTGAAGTGAAGGCGGCAGCGGCCCGATGCATTCGCTTCCCGTGCGAACCGGGATGCGCGAACCGACCGCGCGCTGCCATTTCGCGCTGTCGGTCCGGTTACGCGACGATGAGCCGCCACGGCATCTAGGTTCGCGCTTCAGGCGTCATGCAATCGAATAGCCGCCGTCGGCCACGAGCGCATGCCCGGACACATAGCTGGAATCGTCCGATGCGAGGAACGCGACGATCGTCGCCATCTCCTCGGCGGACCCCCACCGTCCTGCCGGTGTCGCTGCGGCAAAGCCCTCCCGCGCATCGTCCGACGGCCAGATGCCGCGATGATGGAACGGCGTTTCGATCAGTCCGGGGCACAGTGCGTTGACGCGGACGCCGCGCTTGAACCACTCGATCGAAGCCGTCTTCGTCATCCCGATCACCGCGTGCTTGCTCGCGATATAGACCGACGCATTCTCGAAGCCGATGAGCCCGCCCATCGACGCGTTGTTGATGATGCTGCCCGAGCCCTGACGCAGCATGATTTCGGCCGCGTACTTCATCGAATTGAACACGCCGCGCACGTTCGGTTCGAACACCATGTCGAATCGTTCGGCATCCTGCTCGAGCAGCGGCGCGAACACGCCTTCCGTGCCGGCATTATTGAATGCGATGTCGAGGCGTCCATAGGTCGAAACCGTGAAATCGAACAGCTTGCGGAGCTCGTCTTCGTTCGCGACGTCCGCGGCGAAGGCCTTCGCTTCGCCGCCGGCGGCCGTGATTTCGTCGACCAGTCGATCCAGTTCGGTCTTGCGCCGTGCGGAAACGACGACCTTCGCGCCGCGCCGCGCGAGTTCGATCGCGGATGCGCGGCCAATGCCGGAACTGGCACCCGTCACCAGTGCGATGCGGCCCGCGAGTTGAGCCGGATGTGTGCTTGCGTTCATGATGAGATTCCCCAAAGTGGTTGACCATTCACGTCGAAGCGACGTCTGATGCTCATTGTGGTCGTTCGTCGGTCGCAAAAAAATGGAACAATGGCGCATTCAGAATTCCCGTTTCGGGAATTGAAACCGCTTCTTCGCGAGCGTCAAAAGGGTTCCTCATGCTCAACCGGCTCGACATCCTGAAGATCTTTTCCGCGGCGGCCACGGCGCCCACGTTCCGCGAGGCGGCCGCGCGGCTCGGTGTGTCGCCGCAGGTCGTGACGCGCGCGGTGCGCGAACTGGAAGAGATGCTGGGCGAAACCCTGTTCCACCGGACGACCCGCAGTATCCGGATCACCGCCTTCGGGCAGTCGTTTGCGCTTGAAGCGCAGGCGGCGCTTTCAGCCGTCGACGGGCTGTTCGGCGCCGCGAACGGTCAGGTCGACGAGCCGGTCGGCGTCGTCAGGATCACGGCCCCGTCAGGCATGGGGCGTCATTATGTCCAGCCGGTCCTGACCGATCTCATGCAGCGGTATCCGGGTCTCGTGCCCGACCTGCGGCTGTCGGATGTGCCCTCGCCGGTGGTCGACGAACAGATCGACATCGGCGTGCGGGTCGGGGCGATCGGAGACAACCGCTTCGTCGCGCGAATGGTCGGGCCGTTGCCGATGTGGGTCGTTGGCGCTCCGTCGTTGATCAAACGGCTGGGCGAGCCGAAAAACCTCAAGGCACTGGAATCGATGCCGGTGACGTGCCTGATCGACCGCGCGAGCGGTCGGGCGTGGCCGTGGATTTTTCGCGCGGAGCAGCAATTCAAGCCCGCGTCGCCGGCCTATCTGACGGACGACGCCGAGGCTGAGATCGACGCCGTGTGCGCAGGGCTGGGATTCGGCCAGTGCTCGGAATATCTCGTCCGGCCGTACATCAAGAAGGGGCGCCTGGTGCGGTTGCTGTCCAGCCTCGAACCCGAACCGTGGAAGTTGCACGTCTATCGGCCGCGGCGCGGCCCGATACCCCGTCGTATCCGGGTGGTGTACGACGAACTGGTGGCGAAGCTGGCGCAGGCAACGTGGCGAGGGTAGTCGGTGGCGCCGGGTTGAGTCGGCGCCACCGACCGGCCGGTAAAGGTTGCCGCGCCATGCTCCGGATGGGGACCTGACGAGGTTCGCCGCCCCGCGTCGGAGGGCACGTGGAAAGCCGACATATTGCGGCATCATCATGGGGCCGACGCACCCGCGCCCGGGTGCCCAACGATCGACTGGAGACCTGCATGCCGATACCCCGGATTGAAACGCGCGACGCCATGGGCGATCCCGATGTCGTCCATGTGAACCCGGATCACGTGCTCTGGATGTCGCTGCCGACTGCCGCGCACCGGCGGCCGGACAGCATGGCCATCCGCGTGGACGATCGCGTCAAGGGCGGCAGTTTGCTGATGGCCGACCATCCGCCGGCCGCTCGACTTCTGCAGGACCTCGGCCCGTTCGTGACGGTGACGCTGGCGAACCCGTCGTCAGACTATCCGGACGGTCTCGTGCATATCCGCGCGCATGCGATCGTCAAGATCGCGACGGACGAGCACGACAAGCCGCTGGCAGACCGGACGCTGGGCTGGGTCCATGTCCAGGACGGCTCGGCTTTCAAGATCAGGGATTACGCCGGCGTGGCCGCGCAATGGCAGGCGTCGGTCGCAGCGGCTGGCCGCTGACCCTTCGGTGGCGTGGTCTGCGCGTTCGTGGTCGAGATCGCCTGGTTCGCGTGGCGGCCGCATGAGAGGCGGGCCGCGGCGTAGGCACCATCGCCGCACGCAGTGTCAATGCGGCCCGTCGTTCGTGATTCCCGTTGCATCGAGCTGCCTGAGCTTCGCGTACAGCGTGGTGCGCGAGATGCCGAGTTGTCGCGCAGCGGCCGACACATTGCCGTCGTGCTCGTCGAGCGCACGGCGGATCGCGTCGAGCGACTGCTCGTGCAGGCTTGCCTGCGGGCTGGCGGCCGGCGCGGTGCCGCACACGTCGGCGGCGTCTTCGAGCGCATCGGATTGACGCCGCATCGTCGCACGATCGAGCGGCGCGCGCACGGCCCGAACCCAGACGTGACTGCCGTCGTCGCGCGCGATTCGCTGCGGCGTACGCGCGGGTGTCAGCAAACGACGCTGCTGCGCGGGCGTCGCGCCGGGGAAGAGTTGCCGGAGATCGCGCGGTTCGATCGGCCCGGCAGGCGCGAGGTCGAGCATCTGCCGAGCGAGCCGGCTCGCCGCGCGCACGCGGCCCGCCTCGTCGAGTGCGACGACGCCCGCGAGCGGTGTGCCGAGCCAGCGCGGATCGTGCTGTACCTGCAGCAGATGGCAGTCGCGCAGCATCGCATACAGCCGCTGCTCGGCGGACAGCGCCGCATGCCGGAACTGCTCGCGCAACTGCACGACATTGCGCCGGCCGACGCCGGTGATGTCCAGCGCGCCGATCACTTCCCCGTCGAAACCGACCAGCGGCACCGCGAGACAGAACACGCGCGACAATTCGTCGAGATAGTGCTGGGCGCCCGCGACGACCGCCTCGGTGCCGTCGTGAATCACACAGCTCGGCGCGGTCGTGCCGATGTTCGGCTCGACGATCCGGCGTCCGGCGATGATCGGCGTGAGCAGCGCGTCGTCGCAATGCGGGCTGCGCCGCGCATGGATGATCGTGCCGCGCGGATTGACGCAGAAGATCGTCCAGTCGCTGCCGCCGAACGCGGCCCACAGCGGCTCGATTTCCTGCGCGACGCAGCGGTACAGCCGCCGGTCCGCGCGCGATTCGTCGAGCTCGCGCTGCATTTCATAGCGGGCGGTTTGCCACGGCCGGAGCCCGGCGTCGCGCGAGCGCAGCCACGAGCGCGCGACGCTGGCCGGCAACGCCGTTTCCGGCAGCGGTTCGCCCGCCGCGAAGCGGGCGCGGAGCCGGTCGAGGTCGACCGGCCGCGAGGGGGATTCGGGTGCCGTCTTCACGCTGCGCTCCATGAGGGTCGAAGGTCCGGGCCGGGCGTGCCGGCGCGGCGTGTCGCGCGAATGCGTAATATAGCCCGGCGCCCGAAGCGGCGTATTTTCACGAAAGGGGCCGCCGCCGCGTGCCGCCGAGTGGCCCCGGCAGCGGGCGGCGCCCCCGCGCTCAATGCGGCAAACGGAGGATCGGCTTGAGCGTGATGCCGTTGCTGCTGTCCTCCGCGGCCTGGTTGATCTGGTCGAGCGGATAGAACTTCACCAGCCGGTCGAACGGAAACCGCCCTTGCAGATGGAGCTGGACGAGCTGCGGGATGAACGTCTGCGGCACGCCGTCACCTTCGACGATGCCGCGGATCGAGCGGCCGCCGAGCAGCAGGTTGTTGACGTCGAATTCCGCCTTCGTGCCGAGCTTCGGCGCGCCGACCACGCCCATCGTGCCGCGCGAGCCGAGCGCTTCGATCCCTTGCGACAGCACGGCGGGCAGCCCGGTCGATTCGAGCGCGAAGTCGACGCCGCCGCCGGTGATCGTGCGGATCGCGTCGACGACGTCGACTTCCTTGCTGTTGATCGTGTGCGTCGCGCCGAGCTCCAGCGCCAGCGCGAGCCGCGACGGCACGATGTCGACGGCGATGATGGTGGTTGCGCCGGCGACGCGTGCGGCCATCACGGCGCTCATGCCGACCGCACCCGCGCCGAAACTCGCGAAGCTGCTGCCCGGGCGCACCGCGAGCGAGTGGATCACCGCGCCGGCGCCGGTCTGGATCCCGCAGCCGAGCGGCCCGAGCAGTTCGAGCGGCGCTTCCGGCGGCACCTTGATCGCGTTGTTCTCGCGCGCGAGCGCGTAGCTGGCGAACGACGACTGCGCGAAGAAATGATCGTGCAGCGGCTGCCCGTGTTCGTCGCGGATCGCGGTCTGCCCGTCGGCGTCGGCGCCGCCGAAATTCAGCCCGAAGAAGTGCCGGCAGTACGCGCCGTGACCGCCGACACAGGACGGGCAGTGACCGCACGCGCCGTAGGTGAGCACGACGTGATCGCCCGCGGCGAGCGTCGTCACGTTCGGGCCGACCGCTTCGACCACGCCGGCGCCCTCGTGACCGAGCACGGCCGGCAGCGGCACCGGGTAGTACTGGTCGCGCACGATCAGGTCGGTGTGGCACAGGCCCGTCGCGACGACGCGCACCCGCACCTCGTCGTCGCGCGGCGCGCGCAGGCGGGCGGTTTCGATCGAGAAGGGCGCGCCGGCCGCGCGCGCGACGGCTGCGGTGACGACGCGTGAATCGTTTTCCGTGTACATGTTCGGTCTCCTTGTCAAATCGGATACGGCGGCGCTTCACCCTTGATCGTCAGCCACTGCCACTGCGTGAACTCCTCCCAGTTCGCGGCACCGCCGATGCTCGAGCCGTTGCCCGATGCGCCGACGCCGCCGAACGGGTTGATCACTTCGTCATTGACCGTCTGGTCGTTGATGTGCAGCAGCCCGGTGTTCAGGCGCTCGCCGATCCTCAGCGCCCGGCCCACGTCGGCGGACAGGATCGCCATCGACAGCCCGTATTCGCTGCGGTTCGCGAGCGCGATGGCGTCCTCGTCCGTATCGAACGGCACGACGACCGCGACCGGCCCGAAAATCTCCTCGTCGAACGCCGGGTTGCCCGGCGCGACGCCGCTCAGCACGGTCGGCTCGAAGAACAGGTCGCGATGGCCGCCACCCGTCTCGACATGCGCGCCCGCGCGACGGGCTGCGTCCACCAGGCTCGCCGCATGATCGAGCTGCGCGGCATTGATCAGCGGCCCGAGGCCGACGTCCGCGGTCGCGGGATCGCCGACGCGCAGGCTTCGGGCCTTCTCGACGAGCTTCGCGACGAAGCGGTCGTGAATGCCGCGCTGCACGAGCACGCGGCCGGTCGCCATGCAGATCTGGCCTTGATGCAGATACGCGCCCCATGCGGTATTGGCGACGGCGCGGTCGAGGTCGGCGTCGTCGAGCACGATCAGCGAGTTCTTGCCGCCGAGCTCGAGCGAGACCTTCTTCAGGTGGCGGCCGGCCGCCTCGCCGACCTTGCGCCCCGCCGCGGTGGAGCCGGTGAACTGGATCATCGCGATGTTCGGATCGGCGACCAGCGCGGCGCCGGCCGCGCCGTCGCCGGGCAGGACGTGCAGTATGCCTTCCGGCAGGCCGGCGAGCTCGAACACGCGGGCAATCGCGACGCCGCCGCACACGGCGGTACGCGGATCGGGCTTCAGCACGACCGCGTTGCCCAGCGCAAGCGCCGGCGCGACCGCGCGTATCGCCAGGTACAGCGGGAAATTGAACGGCGAGATCACGCCGACGACGCCGCGCGGGCGGCGCCGCGCGAGCGACAGCCGGCCGGCCGCCGACGGCAGGACTTCGCCGGCCGCGCGCGACGGCAACCCCGCCGCCTCGTGCAGCGCCTTGATCGTGACGGACGTTTCGAACGACGCCTTCGCGCGCGTCGATCCGCTTTCGCGCACGAGCCAGTCGACGATCGAATCGAAGTGCGTTTCCGCGACGGCCGCCGCGCGGCGCAGGACGGCCGCGCGTTCGTCGTACGGCAGGCCGAACCACGCGGGCTGCGCGCGATGCGCGGCGGCTGCCGCATCGGCCACCGCCGCGCCGTCCGCGAGGCCGACGCGGCCGAGCGTGTTGCCGGTCGCGGGTTCGATTACGTCGACCGCGTGCGGGCTGGCGTGCCAGCGCCCGTTGAAAGTCTTGCCGTGCCAGACGCCGGCGTCGAACAGTGCCGTGTTGCTGCTGCTATCCATGTACGCTCCTGAGGAAATTCCGACCCGCCGGATCGGGCCTTGCATTGCGCCGACCGGCATGCGCGCGAGGGTAGGCGGCCGAGAGGAAGCGGAGCCATCCGGGTTTGTTCCCACCCGCCGTGCCCGCGCCGGCCGGTGGGGGCACGCGTCGACGTGTGCGGAAACTGAACACTCCGATACCGCCGTGCGAACGGCGTGTCGTTTCCGCCGTCACGGCGGCAGGGACGCGCGCCGTCGAGCGAAACAGCGGGTGTCGCCGCACGAATCGGCGAGCACGTCGGTATCCGCGTACCGATTTCCTGCCGATCGCGTTCACCGAAGTCGAAGTCGCAATCCGGAAGGCCAACCACGCCGTTGTTCCATCAGGAAAACCCTGATCCCGTCCCGGTGGGACACGGATTTCGGCCGGATTCCCCGGCTCGGAGCGCCGCCGCGTCACGCCCTCGCGCAAGCAGTGGCTCGAGCGCGCGCAACCCGCGCCATCAAGCCTTCCGGCCCATATACCTATCCACACAAGGTATGGCGCATCGCAATATTTCGCGTATCCAGTCCTATTTCAATACCTGTAAGGTATCGAAAAACACGCCTAAAAGTATTGGACGGTGAATTTGCCCGGCGCGTATAAATCCGTTCCATGAACTCCCCACACGCAGCGCGCCCCATGTCCACCGTCACCATCGAACGCATCGAAACCCGTCTCGTCGACCTGCCGACGATCCGCCCGCACAAGCTGTCGGTCGCGACGATGCACGGCCAGACGCTGATGCTCGTGAAGGTGTTCTGCAGCGACGGCGCGACGGGCATCGGCGAAGGCACGACGATCGCCGGGATGGCCTACGGCCCGGAAAGCCCCGAGGCGATGAAGCTCGCGATCGACACGTACCTTGCACCGGCGATCGTCGGCAAGGACGCGACCCGCATCCAGACGCTGATGGCATTCGTCGGCAAGCTCGCGAAGGTCAACCACTTCGCGAAGAGCGCGCTCGAGACCGCGCTGCTCGACGCGCACGGCAAGCGGCTCGGCGTGTCGGTCGGCGAGCTGCTCGGCGGGCGCCGGCGCGACCGCCTGCCGGTCGCATGGACGCTCGCTTCCGGCGACACGGCCACCGACATCGCCGAAGCCGAACGCATGCTCGACCTGCGCCGCCACAACGTGTTCAAGCTGAAGATCGGCGCGAAGTCGCCGGACGCGGATATCCGGCACGTGGCCGAGATCAAGAAGGCCGTCGGCGATCGCGCGTCGGTGCGCGTCGACGTGAACATGGCTTGGAGCGAAACGCAGGCCGTGCGCGCGATTCCGGCGCTGGCCGATGCCGGCTGCGAGCTGGTCGAGCAGCCGGTCGCGTCGGCCGCGGCGCTCGCGCGCCTGATGCGCCGCTTCCCGGTCGCGCTGATGGCCGATGAAATCCTGCAGGGCCCCGACAGCGCATTCGACATCGCGAAGCATCACGGCGCGGACGTGTTCGCGATCAAGATCGAGCAGAGCGGCGGGCTCTTCGCAGCACAACGTGTGGCCGCGATCGCGGACGCGGCCGGCATCGAACTGTACGGCGGCACGATGCTCGAAGGCGCGTTCGGCACGGTCGCTTCCGCGCACCTGTTCGCGAGTTGCGCGAACCTGCAGTGGGGCACCGAACTGTTCGGGCCGTTGCTGATCACCGAAGAGATCCTGACGCAGCCGCTGGATTACAGCGATTTCGAACTGACCGTGCCGGACGGCCCCGGTCTCGGCATCGAACTCGACGAGGACAAGGTCAGGCGTTTCACCCGCGACGGGCTGACGAAAGTCGCGCGGTAACCCGAGTCACGCAAAGCCGTCATTCCCCTAAATACACATGGAGACATCATCATGAGCGTCAAAGTTTTCGATAGCCGGGAAGTGCAGGATCTGCTGAAGGCCGCGTCGAACGCCGGCGGCAACGGCGGCAACGCGCGTACCCAGCAGATCGTGCTGCGCCTGCTCGGCGACCTGTTCAAGGCGATCGACGATCTCGACATCACGCCCGACGAAGTGTGGGCCGGCGTCAACTACCTGAACAAGCTTGGTCAGGATGGCGAAGCAGCGTTGCTCGCGGCCGGCCTCGGCCTCGAGAAGTATCTCGACATCCGGATGGACGCCGAGGACAAGGCGGTCGGCCTCGACGGCGGCACGCCGCGCACGATCGAAGGGCCGCTGTATGTGGCGGGCGCGCCGGTGCGCGACGGCGTATCGAAGATCGACCTCGACGCGGACGAAGGCGCGGGTCCGCTCGTGATCCACGGCACGGTGACCGGCCTCGACGGCAAGCCGGTAGCGGGCGCGGTGGTCGAATGCTGGCACGCGAACTCGAAGGGCTTCTACTCGCACTTCGACCCGACCGGCGCGCAGACCGAATTCAACCTGCGCGGCGCGGTGAGGACGGGCGCCGACGGCAAGTACGAATTCCGCACGCTGATGCCGGTCGGCTACGGTTGCCCGCCGCAGGGCGCGACCCAGCAGCTGCTGAACGGCCTCGGCCGCCACGGCAACCGCCCGGCGCACGTGCACTTCTTCGTCGACAGCAACGACCACCGCAAGCTGACGACGCAGTTCAACATCGCCGGCGATCCGCTGATCTGGGACGACTTCGCGTACGCGACGCGCGAGGAACTGATCCCGCCGGTGATCGACAAGACCGGCGGCACGGCGCTCGGCATGAAGGCCGATGCGTACCAGGACATCGAGTTCAACTTCGTGCTGACGCCGCTGGTACAGGGCAAGGACAACCAGATCGTCCACCGCCTGCGCGCAGCCGCGACGGCCTGACCGCCCGCCGGCGCGGCGCGGATGCGCCGCCGCCGGCCGGGTCCCCTCGAGATTCAACCGATACCGATGCGAGCGTGCGTTGCAGGACGCGGCACGCGCATGGGAGGAGCCAACATGTCCGCCACCCTCGACCAAGCCAACGAACTGGATCACCTGCTCGCCACCGCCGTGCAGGATGACAAGGAGGCCGGCGTATTCCGCTGCCGCCGCGACATCTTCACCAATGCCGAGCTGTACGAACTCGAGATGAAGCACATCTTCGAGAGCAACTGGGTGTATCTGGCGCACGAAAGCCAGATCCCGGACAACAACGACTACTACACGACGTGGATCGGCCGCCAGCCGGTGGTCGTCACGCGCGACAAGACCGGCGAGCTGCATGCGGTGATCAATGCGTGCGCCCACAAGGGCGCGATGCTGTGCCGCCGCAAGCACGGCAACAAGGGCAGCTTCACGTGCCCGTTCCACGGCTGGACGTTCTCGAACACCGGCAAGCTGCTGAAGGTGAAGGACGAGAAGACGACCGAGTATCCGGTGCAGTTCAACACGAACGGGTCGCACGACCTGAAGAAGGTCGCGCGCTTCGCGAACTATCGCGGCTTCCTGTTCGGCAGCCTCAGCGCCGACGTGCTGCCGCTCGAGGACTACCTCGGCGAAACGCGCGTGATCATCGACCAGATCGTCGACCAGGCGCCGAACGGGCTCGAAGTGCTGCGCGGCAACTCGTCCTACATCTACGAAGGCAACTGGAAGATGCAGATGGAGAACGGTTGCGACGGCTACCACGTCAGCACCGTGCACTGGAACTACGCGGCGACGATGGGCCGCCGCAAGGAAGACGGCACCAAGGCCGTCGACGCGAACAGCTGGAGCAAGTCGGTCGCGGGCGTGTACGGCTTCGACAACGGCCACATCCTGCTGTGGACGAAAACGATGAACCCGGAAGTGCGGCCCGTGTACCAGCACCGTGAAGAGATCAAGGCGCGCGTCGGCGACGTGCAGGCCGATTTCATCGTCAACCAGACGCGCAACCTGTGCGTGTACCCGAACGTGTTCCTGATGGACCAGTTCAGCACGCAGATCCGCGTCGTGCGGCCGCTCGGCGTCGACAAGACCGAAGTCACGATCTTCTGTTTCGCGCCGAAGGGCGAGAGCGAAGCCGACCGCACGCTCCGCATTCGCCAGTACGAGGATTTCTTCAACGTGACCGGCATGGGCACCGCCGACGATCTCGAGGAGTTCCGTGCATGCCAGGCCGGCTATGCGGGCATTACGGCGATGTGGAACGACCTGTCGCGCGGTGCGCCGCTGTGGGTCGACGGCCCGGACGAGAACGCGAGGAAGATGGGAATGAACCCGCGCATCTCGGGCGAGCGCAGCGAGGACGAAGGGCTGTTCGTGTGCCAGCACGAACACTGGGTGCAGGTGATGCGCGATGCGCTGAAAAAGGAACGCGGGGAGGTGGCGGCATGAACTTCGATTACCGAACCATCTGCGCCGCGCTGTATCGCGAAGCGCGCCTGCTCGACGATCGCCAGTGGGACGAGTGGCTGACCTGTTACGCGGAAGACGTCACGTACTGGATGCCCGCGTGGGACGACGACGATCGGCCGACCGACGACCACCAGAGCCAGATCTCGCTGATGTACTACCCGGATCGCGGCGGCCTCGAGGATCGCGTATTTCGGATCAAGACCGAGCGCAGCGGCGCATCGACGCCCGAGCCGCGTACCAGCCACAACGTGACGAACGTCGAGGTGCTGGCCGAACGCGGCGACGAGGTGGACGTGCGCTACAACTTTCACACGCTGAACCATCGTTACCGCGTGACCGATCACTTCTTCGGCACGATGTTCGTCACGTTGCGCAAGGCGGGCGACGCATGGCTGATCTCGTACAAGAAGATCTTGCTGAAGAACGACTACATCCGGCAGGTGCTCGACGTCTATCACGTCTGACGCCGTTGTTTTGTCATGAAGGGAAGTGGAGGTGATTCCATGTCCAGCTACAAGATTGCACTGAATTTCGAGGACGGGGTGACCCGCTTCATCGACTGCAAGGCCGGCGAGAAAGTCCTCGACGCGGCCTTCCGCGCGAAGATCAACCTGCCGATGGACTGTTCCGACGGCGTGTGCGGCACCTGCAAGTGCCGCGCCGAAAGCGGCAGCTACGACCTCGGCGACGACTACATCGACGACGCGCTCACCGAAGACGAAAAGGACAGCGGCCTCGTGCTGACCTGCCAGATGGTGCCGCAAGGCGATTGCGTGATCGCGGTGCCGACGTCGTCGGTCGCATGCAAGACCGGCCACAGCGGGTTCGCCGCGACGGTGACCAAGGTCGAGCAGCACAACGATGCGGCCGTCGTGCTCGAACTCGACGTCGGCGCGGCCGCGCCCGTGTTCCTGCCGGGCCAGTACGTGAACATCGACGTGCCCGCGAGCGGCCAGCACCGTTCGTATTCCTTCTCGTCGGCGCCGGCCGACGCGAAGGTCAGCTTCCTGATCAAGAAGATTCCCGGCGGCGTGATGAGCACGTGGCTCGAATCGGCGCGGCCGGGCGACAAGCTGGACCTGCACGGGCCGCTCGGCAGCTTCTACCTGCGCGACGTGCAGCGGCCGCTGCTGTTCCTCGCGGGCGGCACGGGCCTCGCGCCGTTCCTGTCGATGCTCGAGGTGCTGGCGCGTACCGGTTCGCAGCAGAAGGTGCACCTGATCTACGGCGTGACGCGCGATCTCGATCTCGTGCTGGTCGACGCGATCGAGGCGTATGCGGCGAAACTGCCGAACTTCAGCTTTGCGACCGTCGTCGCGGACGCCGGGTCGAGCCATCCGCGCAAGGGTTGGGTCACGCAGCACATTCCGGCCGATGCGCTGAACGACGGCGACGTCGACGTGTACCTGTGCGGGCCGCCGCCGATGGTCGACGCGGTGCGCACGTACTTCGACGACGAAGGCGTGAAGCCGAACAGCTTCCACTACGAGAAGTTCACCCCCAACGTCACGGCAAAGGCGGCATGATCATGCAACGATTCTCGGGCAAGGTCGTCGTCGTTACCGGCGCGGCGCAGGGCATCGGCCGCGGCGTCGCGCTGCGCGTGGCGGCCGAAGGCGGCAAGGTGCTGTTCGTCGATCGCGCGGATTTCGTCGCCGAGGTGGCGGCCGAAGCGACGGGCGGCGAGACGGCCGGATTCGTCGCGGATCTCGAAACCTACGAAGGCGCGCACGCGGCGATCGCGTGTGCGGTGCAGACGTTCGGCGGCATCGACATCCTGATCAACGGCGTCGGCGGCGCGATACGCATGCGCCCGTTCGCCGAATTCGAGCCGGCACAGATCGACGCGGAAATCCGCCGCTCGCTGATGCCGACGCTCTATACGTGCCACGCGGCGCTGCCGCACCTGCTCGCGCGCGGCGGCGGCACGATCGTCAACATCTCGTCGAACGCGACGCGCGGCATCCGCCGCGTGCCGTATTCGGCGGCGAAAGGCGGCGTCAATGCGCTGACGCACGCGCTCGCGATGGAATACGCGGAGCACAACATCCGCGTCGTCGCGACCGCGCCGGGCGGCACCAGCGCGCCGCCGCGCCGCGTGCCGCGCAATGCGGCCGGCGACAGCGAGCAGGAACAGGCGTGGATGAGCGAAGCCGTGCGGCAGGTGACCGATTCGACGTTCTTCAAGCGTTACGGCAGCCTCGACGAGCAGATCGCACCGATCCTGTTCCTGGCATCCGACGAAGCGAGCTACATCACCGGCACGGTGCTGCCGGTCGCGGGCGGCGATACGGGCTGAGCGGTGCGCGGTGAAGCTGCTTGCACGTGTTCATCGATAACCAACCGGCCGGCGCCGAGACGCCGGCCACGGAGACATTCATGGGTGATCGCAAAGCCATCGTTCCGGCCGGAATGGAAGCGGTGTACGAAAAAATCGGCTACGCGCCGGGCCTGAAGGTCGGCGATACGCTTTACGTGTCCGGCCAGATCGGCCGCGATGCGGCGATGCAACTGGTCGAAGGCCGCGAAGCGCAGATCGTGCAGGCGTTCGAGAACCTGAAACGCGTGCTGGAGGCGGCCGGCGCATCGTTCGACGACGTGGTCGACCTGACGACGTTCCATACCGACATGCGCGACCTGCCGCTGTTCATGCAGGTTCGCGACCGTTACGTCGATGCGCATCCGAAGCCGGCGTGGACGGCGGTCGGCGCGCACATGCTGGGCGGGTCGCCCGGTTACATCGTCGAGATCAAGGCGGTGGCGGTGCTGCCGGAGTGACGCGTTGCAGGAGCGGGCTTCAACCTGTCGATCCCGCGGAGGCTCCAGTTCGCAGGTTGCGCACGAGGCTATGTTCAATCAGTCCGCCGGTCGGTTGCTTTCATTCGGTTGACGGGGCGGGACGGTCGAAGTCGGTTTCGTGTACGAAGTAACGGAGCGTGGGCAGCCCGGACGCGTGGAACCCTCGGCGAACCGCATTCGACGCATTCCCGAACAGCCGGGACCGGGCAGGCTATGCAAGCGCGGCGGGTGAATTGCAGGGGATGGTTTGGCGCGCGTTGATTTGCGCTTTATGACCGGAGGCCGCGGTTCGAGCCCGCCGGGCACGCGAAATGCTCGTCGAAATACTCGTTCGTCGACGGCGCCCGCATACGGGCCGAACCCCGTGCCGCACGCGCCGCGATCGACAGTCTCATCCGGGAGGCACCATGCGCGAATCGAACGATTCATCCCGCGGCCGTCCACGCGCTGGCGGCGGAGCGGCGGCCGATCCACGGTTTGTGCCGGCCAGGCATCCCGTTACGCGTGCATTCGAACGCCTGGCGTCGCACGTGACCGTCTGGGCCGGTTCGCCGGTCGCGTTCGGCAGCGCGGTCGCCGTTATCGTCGTGTGGCTCGTCAGCGGGCCGCTGTTCCATTATTCGGATGCGTGGCAGCTCGTGATCAATACCGGGACGACGATCGTCACGTTCCTGATGGTGTTCCTGCTGCAGCACAACCAGAACCGCGACAGCGTTGCGCTGCACCTGAAGCTCGACGAGCTCGTCGCCGTGACGCGCGCGGCGAACGATTAGCTGATCGGGATCGAGGATGCGTCGGAAGACAAGTTGCGCGAGCTTGCCCGGAACTATCTCGAACTGGCGAAGCGGGCCGCCGCGAGCGAGGGCACGCCGGGCACCGGCGACGATCGCGGAACGGCCGACGATCAGCCAGGAACCCGGCGGGAATCGTGACGGGCGCGCATGCATGCTTCGCTATCGGGCCGAGCATCCGGATTTTTCAAATGCTTGTCATTTCGTGACCGTCGGGTACGGACATATGTGTCCGACAACGCAGGTCGAAGAAACCGGGTCCCGGGCCGTCGCGAGCGGTGTCGCCTCGCAGTGGAGGATGAACGAGACGAAGTCGGCGTGCGCGTGACCGCCGCCCCGGCGGCAACGCGGCGCCCCATCCGGAGACGAGCCGATGACCGAACGCCAGCCCCCCGACATCACGCCTCCGCACGCGGAGCCCAGTGCGCACGATGCGCTCGAACACCTGCTTGGCAGCCTGCACCGGCATGGTTTCCTGCATTTCGCGAACGAGGTCGTCAGCGCGAACGCGCGGCTGGCCGACACGTTCGTCGATGCGTTCGACAAGCCCGGCATGCAGAGCGGCATGCAGAATCTCGCGGCGCTGCTGATGGCGCTGTCGCGCATTCCGCCCGAACAGTTCGCCAAGGCCGTGTTCGCGGCGGCCGACGCGCTGCATCACGTGAGCGCGTGGCAGCCGGCGCAGCACGAGCACGTCGCGCCCGGCGTGCGCGGCGCGTACCGGCTGCTGCACGACGACGCGCTGTGGGATGCGTTGACGCCGCTGCTCGAAGGCCTGAAGGTGTTCGCGCAAGGGCTTGCGCGCGATCCGGAACAGGCCGTGACCGCGTTCGGCGAGAAGACAGCGGGCAAGTGACGGCGCCGCGTTGCATATCGGGTATCGGCCGCGCGCGAGTGCGCGGCCTTCCGCTTACCGGCTCGCGCGTGAAAACAGCAACGAATCGGTGTCGTTGAAGCGGATGCGCACCGGATCGCCATAACCGGCTTTCTCCGCGACGCGGATCGACGCGACGTTGGTCGGCGCGATCAAACACACGCTGCGTTCGAACCGCTGCTGCGCATCGAGCCATGCGAGCGCGGCCGCGAGCGCCTCGGTCGCATAGCCCTTGCCGTGCGCCCACGTCGCCAGCGCCCAGCCGGCTTCCGGCACGCCGCGAATCGACGGCTCGACGAGCCGGTGGAAATCGGCGAAGCCGAGATCGCCGACATAACGGCCCGACGCCTTCTCGCGAATCGCCCAGTAGCCGTAGCCGAGCAGCGGCCACAGCCCGCGATACGCGAGCAGGCGCATCCACGAATCGCGCGGCGCGGACGGCTCGCCGTTGAAGATGTGCGCGACGACGTCCGGCTCGGTCCACATCGCGGCGAGCGCGTCGAAGTCGCCGAGCGGATGGCCTTCGAGGACGAGGCGCGGCGTGTCGAGAACGGGCGGGGAGGCGACGGGCGGCGGGACATTCGACGTCATCGGGCATTCCATGGGCAGGAAGGGGGAGGCACGCGGACCGGCCGCGCGGAACGTGCCGGTACGATACCGCGGAATCCGCCCGCGCGGCCGCTACTTCAGGCTTTTCAGGAAGGACCGTCCTGCGGACGTGATCGAAATGCCGGAACGGCCGTGCGGCGGATGGCTGGCGAAACCTGCGCCGACGAGTTCCCGCGCGATCGACCAGCCGAGCGCCGGCGCATCCCGGCCGTAGCGAACGTCGGCGAGGCGTTCGAGTGCCCAGACGGCGGACGCCGACAGGTTGGGGGCGTTTGACGTGTCTTGGTCGCTCATGACTTCCTCCGGGAATGGGTATACGGTGTGGATCGCGGCAGCGTGGGTGCGGAATGCGGCGGCAGGCATTCCGTCATCGGGCGCGTGTCTCGCGGCGTGCGCGCATCGACAGCAGCGGGTCGACGCGCGACGGGGCGGAGGGCGGCACGCGGGTCAACCCTCCTGCAGCAACGGCAGCAGCGCCTGAAGCGCCGCCTCCTCATCGGGCCCGGCGGCCAGCACCTGGGCGGACGTGCCGCCGCGCAACTCCAGCGACGCGATCGCGTCGCCGTTTTTCGCGTTGCCGCGGCACCCGTTCACGATCAGCACGATGTCGCTTTCGAAGCGGCGTGCAACTGCGACGACGGCGTCCCTGGCCGCGCCTGCGCGGGTCCGGTTCCACGCGGCGCCGATTTGTAGGTAGACGACGGTTGCCACGTTTTCTACGAAAGCCTCTGGTTGAGTCGTCGGGGGCCGTGCGCGGCGCCGAGCCCGCAGTGCGCGAGAAACGCGCGAAACGCGGTTTCCCACGCGGCGTCGCGCAAGTCGATGTCGATGCCGGCGAGTCGTTCCATTTCCGGGCTGACGAACACGGCGCGCAGCGATCGAGGCGGCACGCCGCGCGCGAAGCAATGGTCGTCGGCGTCGAGCAGCAGGTGAGGATGGCGCCGGAACCGCACGCAGGCGACCGAGATCGGGTCCGTCACATGCCGGGCCGATTCCGCCGGATACACGAAAGCCAGGTGGATCTCGGCCGCCGCCAGCTGTGCGCCGACGTCGTGGAAGCGATGAATCAGCTGGAAGCCGCGTTCGACGCCGCGCCCGACGCCCACGACGACGAGCGGCCGGTTTTCCGTGAGTTCCCGAAGGGTAACGGGGCGCCGATCGGGCCGCAGCAGTGCACCATCCAGCTCGAACATGTCGACATCCTCAGCGAAACCGCCTGCAAGTCCGATGAACGGCGGAAAGCGAGGATTATAGTACAGCGCTGGAAAACATGTGTATTGTATTATAATGCCGTGTGCACCAGATGCTGCACGCCCCCGTTTTTTCGACTCGAACCTTACCCGATGGAAGCTGCAATGAACGCCGCCCCTGCCTGCCCGCAATGCGCGATGGAAAACACCTACCCGGACGGCACGCTCTACGTGTGCCCGGACTGCGGCCACGAATGGTCGGCGACGGCCGGCGCCGAAGCCGGCGATGAAGCGGCCGGCGACGTCGTCAGGGACGCGAACGGCAACGTGCTGTCGGACGGCGATTCGGTCGTGCTGATCAAGGACCTGCGCGTGAAGGGCTCGTCGATCACGCTGAAGATGGGCACCAAGGTCAAGAGCATCCGGATCGTCGGCGGCGATCACGAAGTCGACTGCAAGACGGACGCCGGCGGCTTCATGCTGAAGGCCTGCTTCCTGAAGAAGGTGTGATTGCGCGCGTGCGCCGCCGCGGCGGCGCTTCGTTCGCGCGGCCGGCCGCCCGTGCTTCGAGCGGCTTCGACTGTTTGACTACCCGGGCATAACCAGCATGGCAGAGGATCGAACCTCCTATGATGCGTTCGTCAGATTCCTGTCGACGCCGTTGCACGATGGCCGGCCGTTCGTGCTGGAGACGCGCGATGCGGTGTCGCTGCACTTCGATCATCTCGCCACGCAGAGCTTCATGTCGCTGAAGAATCCGGCCGCGCTCGCGCTCGGCTACACGCGCGTGATGATGGGCTTCCTGCTGCTGCAGCCCGCGCCCGTGCGCATCTGCATGCTCGGGCTCGGCGGCGGCTCGCTGGCGAAATACTGTCACCGGCATCTGCCCGATACGGCGATCGATGCGGTCGAGATCAATCCCGAGGTGATCGCGCTGCGCGACGTGTTCAGGATTCCTGCGGATGATGCGCGCTTCAGGGTAGTGTGTGCCGACGGCGCGGACTACATGATGGAGACGGACGTGCGCACGGACGTGATCCTGCACGACGCGTTCGTCGCCGAAGGCATGCCGGGCCGGTGCGCGAGCGCCGCCTTCTTCGCGGCGTGCCGCGAGCGGCTGAACGAGGCCGGCGTGCTCGCGATCAACTTCACCGACGACGATCCGGCGCTGCCGCTGTACCTCGAGCGGCTGCGCGACGTGTTCGGTACGTCGTATGCGCTGGTCCCGTGCGGTGACGACAACAACTTCATCGCGTTCGCATGGAAGGGCGGCGAACGATTGCCGTCGTTGCGCATCCTGCTCGAGCGCGCGCTTCAGTTCGCCGTTGCCGGCGAGCTGAAGCTGGCCTCCACGGCCCGGCGGCTGAAGGGCGGCGCGGGCATCGATCCGGCGCGGCTGGCCTGGCGCGAGCAAGCCGGGCGCTGGGAAATCGGGGCTTGACCCGCGGTTACTTCATGCGCTTGCCGAGCGGGCTCTTGGTCTTGTAGGTCACGCCGTGATGCTCGAGATACTCGCGGATCAACTGACGGACGACTTGCGACGGCGTGAGATCCTGCGCCGCGCAGAGCATCTCGAATGCTTCCTTCTTGGCGGGATCGATCAGGACGGTCAGGCGGGCGGTCTTCGTTTCCATTGCGCGGACAGGTCGGCGGATATGTTAATCAAATTATAATACATCTGCTTTCGGCATCACGGCCGAAACGGGTTGTCCGGCCGGTTGAATCCACCGTGCGGTCCGGCCATCCATCCGGACGGCCCGCCGGAATGTTCGCGCACGGGTCGGGTTTCGCGCCGGCTCAGGGCCGGCGATCGAGCCGGCAGAACCAGGTCAGCACGTCGTCGGCCACGGGCACGATCGCGAGCATGACGAGCATGCCGGCGAGCGGTACCGTCGACACGTAGCCGACATACTTGAAGCCGATCGCACCGGCCAGGCCGCCGACGAAGAACGACGCCAGCATCGTGGCGTGAATCCTCAGCTTCGCGCGGTTGGCGACGACCGCATGCATGTCCACGTCGACGGCCGAGCGGTTCCAGTAAAACAGCTTGCCCAGCTCGATGCCGAGGTCGGTCACGATGCCGGTCATGTGCGTCGTGCGGATCTCCGCGCCCGACAGCTTCGTGATCATCGCGTTTTGCAGCCCCATGATGAAGCACAGCAGGATCACGGTCACGGGCACGAAGAACGCCTCCCACAGCGCGAGGTGGCTGCCGAGCAGCCCGAACAGCAGGAGCAGCACGGCCTCGACCAGCAGCGGCAGCACGTACTGGCTCTGCAGGCCGCGGCGGCGCCCCCAGTTGACGAGCACCGCCGAGCAGCCGGCACCGACGAGAAACGACGCCAGCGAACTGATGCCGGCCAGCGCGAGCGGAATGTCGCCGAGCGCCGCCTGGTCGGCGATCGCCGACACGATGCCGCTCATGTGCGACGTGTATTGCCTGACCGCAAGGAAGCCGCCCGCGTTGGTCGCGCCGGCGACGAACGCGAGCGAAAAGCCGAGCTGGCGGTTCGCGGTTGCGCTGCGGTGTTTACCCGTCAGGCTTCGAAAGTACTGCGCTGGCATAAGGGTTTCGCTCAATCGCCGGGATCGCGGGCGCGGACGTGCCGGACGGCGCCCTGCGGGCCGAACGGGCGGCCCGCGAAGTCGCCGGCTTCCTCGAATCATGTGGCTTGTATGATAATGCCATTATCATATCCTGTTAGCCAGATTTGGCTTTCGATGCAATAATGCATGTGGAGCCGGCGCGCCTGCCGTCGCCGTTCCATGCCCCCGTTCAACCCGAGCGTACTGGAGACAATCCGGATGGCATCCGTGCCGGTCGTCCATTTCGTGCTGCTGGTCGTGGCCGCCTGGCTCGCGATCGGCGCGCTGGGGCTCGGGGCGCTGCATCGCACGCGGGTCGTTGCGCACGGATTGTTTCCGCTCGGTGCGCTGGGCGGGCTGCTGCTGGCGGCCGCGGGGCTCGCGGGCGTGTTTGCCGAGCCGTCCGTCGCGGTGCTGCCGATCGGGCTGCCCGACCTGCCGTTCCATCTGCGGCTCGACCGCCTGTCCGGCTATTTCCTGTTCGTGCTCGGCCTCGTCAGTGCCGGGATCGGCGCGTTTTCCGCCGGCTACTTCCGCAAGGGCGAGGGCGCCGCGCCCGGGCTCATCTGCTGCGAATATCACGTGTGCGTCGCGAGCATCGCGCTCGTGCTCGTTGCCGACGACGCGTACGCGTTCATGGTCGCGTGGGAAACGCTGACGCTGTCCGCGACCTTCCTCGTGATGTCCAATCACCGGATCGGCGAAATCCGCCGCGCGGGCTACCTGTATTTCCTGATTTCGCATGTCGGCGCGCTCGCGCTGCTGCTGTGCTTCGGCATCCTGCAGGCGCGCACCGGCGATTACACGTTCGCGAACATGCGCACCCAGTCGCTCGATGCAACCTGGGCGTCGCTCGCGTTCCTGTTCGCGCTCGTCGGCTTCGGCGCGAAGGCGGGCGTATTTCCGCTGCATGTGTGGCTGCCCGACGCGCATCCGGCCGCACCGTCCCCCGTGTCGGCGCTCCTGAGCGGGTTCGTGCTGAAGGTGGGGCTCTACGGGCTGCTGCGCACCGTGTTCGACCTGCTGCACGTGCAGATCGCGTGGTGGGGCGTGCTGCTGCTCGTGCTCGGCGGCGGCACCGCGCTGCTCGGCGTGGTCTTCAGCACGATCCAGGTCGACATGAAGCGCCTGCTCGCCTATTCGTCGATCGACAACATCGGCCTGATGTTCGTGTCGCTCGGGCTCGCGGTGCTGTTTCGCGCGTTCGGCATGACGACCCTGGCGGCGCTCGCGCTGACCGCGATGCTCTATCAGGTCGTCGCGCATGCGGCATACAAGAGCCTGCTGTTCCTGGGGACCGGCGCCGTGCTGCACGCCACCGGAGAACGCAATCTCGGCAAGCTCGGCGGGTTGATCCGTTTCATGCCGTGGACGGCCTGGGCCGTGCTCGTGGGCGTCGCGGCGAGCGCGGGCCTGCCGCCGCTGAGCGGTTTCGTCGCGGAGTGGCTGTTGCTGCAGGCGTTCCTGTTCACGCCCGGCCTGCCGGATTCGGTGCTGGCGATGACGGTGCCGATCGCGGCCGCGCTGGTCGCGATGTCGGCCGCGCTCGCCGGCTACACGATGGTCAAGTTCTTCGGCATCGTGTTTCTCGGGCAGCCGAGGGAAGCCAAGCTGAGCCGCGCCCGCGACGCGAATGCGTGGGAGCGGCTCGCGTTCTGCTGGTTCGCGGCGGTCAGCGTGCTGCTCGGGCTGATGCCCGCGCAGTTCGTCAAGCTGCTGGATCCGGTCACGCGCGGGCTCGTCGGCGCCGGTGTCGGCGCGGACAATCACGGCTGGCTGCTGTTCGTGCCGGTGTCGACCGCGCGCGCGAGCTACATGCCGGCCGTGTTCATGCTGTTTTTCGTCGCGTGCTGCGGGCTCGCATGGCTGCTGGTGCGGCGCTTCTACCACGGCCGGCTGCGCCGCGCCGCGCCGTGGGGTTGCGGCTTCCCGTTTCCGACCACGCGGATGCAGGACACGGCCGAGGGGTTCGGGCAGCCGATCCGCGAGATCTTCGCGCCGCTGCTGCGCATCGAGCGGCAGGTGCCGTCGCCGTTCGACGCACAGCCCGCGTACCGGGTGTCGGTCGCCGATCGCACCTGGCTGCTCTACGAGCGCATCGCCGCGATCACGCTGCGCGCGGCCGAATGGGCGGGCCGGCTGCAGACGGGCAGGATCGCCGTCTACCTGACCTACAGCTTCGCGGTGCTGATCCTGCTCCTGATGCTGGTGAGAAGATGGTGACCGTCTCCGGCGTGGTATCGCAGATTCTCGAGATCGTGGTGGCGCTCGCCGCCGCGCCGCTGCTGTCCGGCTGGATCAACCAGTGCCGCGCGTGGCTGCAGAACCGGCGCGCGCCGTCGGTCTGGCAGCCGTACCGGATGCTCCACAAGCTGTTCAACAAGGAATCGGTCGTCGCGCACGGCGCGAGCGCGGTGTTCCGCGGCGCGCCCTACGTCGTCTGGGCAGCGATGACGCTCGCGTGCGCGATCGTGCCGACGCTGTCGACGGAGCTGCCGCTGTCGCCCGCCGCGGACGCGATCGCGCTCGTCGGCCTGTTCGCGCTCGCGCGCGTCGCGCTGTCGCTCGCCGCAATGGACATCGGCACGGCATTCGGCACGCTCGGCGCGCGGCGCGAGATGCTGATCGGCTTTCTCGCGGAGCCGGCGCTGCTGATGGTCCTGCTGTCCGCGTCGCTGATCACGCAGTCGACGCTGCTGACGAGTATCGTCGGCACGCTCGGGCGCGGCGAGCTCACGCTCTATCCGAGCCTGGCGTTTGCCGGCATCGCGTTCACGCTGGTGTCGCTCGCCGAAAACGCACGGCTGCCCGTCGACAATCCGGCCACCCACCTCGAACTGACGATGATCCACGAGGCGCTGATGCTCGAATACTCGGGGCGGCATCTCGCGCTGATGGAATGGGCGGCGAGTCTCAAGCTGTTCGCCTATTCGTGCATCGGCCTCGCGCTGTTCGTCCCGTGGGGCATCGCCGAGGCCGGTAACCCGCTCGCGCTGCTGCTGGCGGTGCCGGTGCTGTTCGTCAAGCTGATGGCGGGCGGCGCGGCGCTCGCCGCGGTCGAGACCGTCAATGCGAAGATGCGGCTGTTCAGGGTGCCCGAGTTTCTCGCCACCGCGTTCCTGCTCGCGGTGATCGGCATGCTCGTGCACATCCTGCTGGGGGCGTGAATGCACGGCTACGCGACGCAACTGATCAACTTCCTGGCAGCGCTGCTGCTGATCCTGTCGTTCGCGATGCTGAGCCAGCGACGCACGCTGTCGCTGATCCATCTCTATACGCTGCAGGGCGTCGCGCTCGTGTCGGCCAACCTGATTCTCGGCGTCCTGACGGGCGATGCGAACCTGTTCGTGTCCGCCGGGTTGACGCTGGTGCTGAAGGTCGGCGTGATCCCGTGGCTCCTGTATCGGCTGGTGCGCCGGCTCGACGTGTGCGCCGACGTCGAGCCGCTGATCAACATCCCGACCACGCAACTGATCGGCATCGTGCTCGTGATCGTCGCGTTCAACGTCGCATCGCCGATCAGCCAGCTCGCGACCTCGGTCGCGCGCGGCGCGCTCGGCATCGCGCTCGCCTGCGTGCTGCTGTCGTTCATGGCGATGATCACGCGCGCCAAGGCGATTCCGCAGGTGATCGGCTTCCTGTCGATGGAGAACGGGCTGTTTTTCGCGGCGACGGCCGCGACCAACGGGATGCCGATGATCGTCGAACTCGGCATCGGGCTCGACGTGCTGGTCGGCATCCTGATCCTGGGCGTGTTCATGTTCCAGATCCGCGAGCAGTTCGACAGCCTGGACATCCATCACCTCGAGACGCTCAAAGATGAATGAGGCCCATGTCGTGCTCGCCGTGCTCGGCCTGCCGCTCGCGGCCGCCGCGACGCTCGTGTGCGTGCGGTCCAGCCGCGTCGCGCGCAACCTGAACGCCGGCTTCAGTTTCGCGACGTTCGCGGCGACGCTCGTGCTCGCCGCGCACACCGTCGAAAACGGCCCGTCGAGCGTGTTCGACGGCGCGTTCTTCGTCGATCCGCTCAACGTCTACCTGGTCGCGCTGACCGCGTTCGTCGGCTGGACGACGTCGTTGTTCTCGCGTCCGTACATGCAGGTCGAGGAGGATCGCGGCCGGATGACGGCCGCGCGGATGCGGCTCTATCACACGATGTATCAGCTCTTCATGTTCGCGATGCTGCTCGCGCTGCTGACCAACAACCTCGGCGTGCTGTGGGTCGCGATGGAGGCGGCGACGCTGGCGACCGTGCTGCTCGTCAGCGTCTACCGGACGGCCGCGAGCCTCGAGGCCGCGTGGAAGTATTTCATCCTGTGCGGCGTCGGCATCGCGCAGGCGCTGTTCGGCACGATCCTGCTGTACCTCGCCGCAAGCCGGCAACTGGCCGGCGGGGATGCGCTGCTGTGGACGAGCCTCGTCGCGGTCAAGGCGCACCTCGACCCGACCATCGTGTCGATCGCGTTCGTGTTCCTGCTGGTCGGCTACGGCACGAAGGTCGGCCTCGTGCCGATGCACAGCTGGCTGCCGGACGCACATGCCGAAGGTCCGACGCCGATTTCGGCGGTGCTGTCCGGCCTGCTGCTGAACGTCGCGCTGTATGCGGTACTGCGCTGCAAGGTGCTGGCCGACGGCGCGCTCGGCAACGGGCTGCCGGGGCGGCTGCTGGTCGGGTTCGGGCTCGTGTCGGTGCTGGTCGCGTCGTTCTCGCTGTTCCGGCAGAAGGACGTGAAGCGGCTGTTCTCGTATTCGTCGATCGAGCACATGGGGCTGGTGACGTTCGCCTTCGGCCTCGGCGGCCCGGTCGCGACCTTCGCCGGATTGCTGCACATGACGGTGCACTCGCTCGTCAAGTCGGCGATCTTCTTCGCGGTCGGCCATGCGGCGCAGAAGGCCGGCACGCAGGCGATCGACGGCATTCGCGGGCTGCTGCAGGTCAGTCCGACCGTCGGCTGGGGGATGATGCTCGGCACGCTCGCGATTCTCGGCCTGCCGCCGTTCGGTGTGTTCGCGAGCGAATTCCTGATCCTGACGACCGCGATGAACACGCTGCCGTGGACCGCGCCGCTGCTGCTGCTCGGGCTCGCCGTCGCCTTCGCGGCGATCTTCGCGCGCGTGCAGCGGATGGTGTTCGGCGGCACGACGACGGCGAAACCGCTCGGACACCGGCCGGCGCTGTTGCCGGTGTTCGTCCATCTGGCGCTCGGCCTGATGCTCGGCCTGTACGTGCCGCCTTATCTGGCGACCTGGTATCGCCAGGCCGCGACGATGCTGGCGGGGTGACGCATGCGACTCGAATCGATACCCAGGGAGGCCGCGGTCCCGCTCGAATGCCGGGCGGGCCAGGTTCGCGCGGCGCTGATGGAAGTCGACCCGGCGGGGTGGCTCGAGACGGCGCGCGTCGCGCGATCGGAGCGGAGCCGGCTCGTCGCGATGTGGGGCGGCGACGCGCGCGACGCGGGTTTCGCGGTGAACGCCGCGTACGAATGCGACGACGGCATCCTGTGGGTGCGTCTCGCGACCGGGCGGCAGCCCGACGCCGGCGGGGATTTTCCCGATCTGGCGCCGCTGTTTCCGTCCGCCGCCCGGATGCAGCGTGCGATCTTCGACCTGACCGGCCTGAGCGCGCGCGGCGCGCAGGACACGCGGCCGTGGCTCAATCACGGCAACTGGCCCGACGACTATTTCCCGCTGCAACGATCGGCGACCGGCGTCGAAACGTTCGAATCGAACGAGGCGAACTACCGGTTCGTGCCGGTGGCCGGCGACGGCGTGCACGAGATCGCGGTCGGGCCCATCCACGCCGGCGTCATCGAGCCGGGACATTTCCGGTTCTCGGTCGTCGGCGAGAAGGTGCTGCGCCTCGAAGAGCGTCTCGGCTACGTGCATCGCGGCGTCGAGCGACTGTTCGAGCGGACGGCCGCATCGAACGGCCATCGGGTCGCGGGCCGGATCGCCGGCGATTCGACCGTCGCGTTCTCGTGGGCCTATTGCATGGCGCTCGAGCATGCATGCCGCACCGCAGTGCCGAAGCGCGCGCTGTATCTGCGCGCGCTCCTGCTCGAACGCGAACGCGTGGCGAACCACCTGGGCGATCTCGGCGCGCTCGGCAACGACGCCGGGTTCGGGTTCGGTCTCGCGCAGTTTTCACGGCTCAAGGAGGACTGGGTCCGGATGAACGATCGCGCGTTCGGGCATCGATACCTGATGGACCGGATCGTGCCCGGCGGTGTGGCGGTCGACGTCGGGCCCGACAGCGTCGCGAGCCTGTCGGACGCGTGCGAACGCATCGAACATGAAGTGCGTGTCATGCGGAAAATCTACGACGACCAGTCGGGGCTGCAGGACCGGTTCGTGGGCACCGGCCGATTGACCGCCGAGGTCGTCGCGCACTTCGGCGTGCGCGGCCTGGCCGCCCGCGCCAGCGCTCATGCGTTCGACGTGCGCGCGGCGATGCGGTCCGTGCCGTACGACGAGGTCGCCGTCAACGCGGCGAGCGATCCGCGCGGCGATGTTGCCGCGCGCGTGGCCGTGCGGTTCGCCGAGATCGACGAATCGATGCGCGTGATGCGCGTGCTGCTGGAGAATCTGCCGGCGGGCCCGGTCGCCGTCGACGTGGCGCCCGCCGCGGCGCCTGCCCGCGGGATCGGCTGGGTCGAGGGATGGCGCGGCGATATATTCGTCGCGCTCGAGACGGAAGCGGGCGACGCGATCGCGCGGTGCCATTGCCATGACCCGTCGTGGCAGAACTGGCCGGCGCTCGAACATGCGATCATCGGCAATATCGTTGCCGATTTTCCGTTGATCAACAAATCGTTCAACCTGAATTACGCGGGGCACGACCTCTGATGTGGCAGCTTATCCGGCAATTCGCGCGCACCGATTTTCCCGACGAGCCCGTGCCGGCCGCGGAGGACGCGTGGCGTCGCGAGGAGCGGCGCATCCGGCAGGACATTCTCGATCTGCTCGGGCGGGCGCTCTGCATCCGGCAGATCGACGCGGGATCCTGCAACGGCTGCGAGCTGGAGATCCATGCGCTGAACAACGCGTACTACAACATCGAGGGGCTCGGCATCAAGTTCGTCGCGAGTCCCCGCCACGCGGACCTGCTGCTCGTGACCGGGCCCGTGACGCTGAACATGCGGGCGGCCGTGCTCGCCGCATACGACGCGACGCCGGCGCCGAAGCTCGTCGTCGCGGCCGGCGAGTGCGCGTGCACGGGCGGCATCTTTGCCGACAGCTATGCGGTGTGCGGCCCGGTTGCGTCGATCCTGCCGGTCGACGTGACGATTCCCGGCTGCCCGCCGCCGCCTCGCGATTTGCTGCGCGGGATCCTGGCGGCCTGCCGGGCGCGCGGCGCTTGACGAGGCGGGGACGTGGCGATTTTCAGCGCGTTCGTTCGGGGATCCTGCGATCATCGTGCCGCGACAGGGTGTGCGGCGCGACGGGCGCGGGGAACGCGGCAGAATCCTGTTTTCATCCCCGCTTTTATCGGCTGGCGAGCCGGATATCCGGCTCGTTCGCCATGACTTCGACTCCTGCTTCATGACACCTGTCAAATTCATTCTTCGCTACACGGCGATCCCTTTCACGGCCATCGTGGCCGTGGTGATCTGGACCGTCATACCATCGTCGAAAGAGATCGATGCGAGACAATATGCGGCGCTGTCGCGTTCGTATGCAAGTTTCCCGCTGCCGTTCCGGCACGAGATCTCGGAAGCGATGGACCACGGCCGGATCAACGACCGGCACTACCAGGCACTCGTGCGCGATTCGCTGGGCAACGGCGTCGCGCTGGACTGGCCGGCATCAGGCGTCGGCGACATCGCGGACGAACGACAAAAACTGGCCGAACTGATTCAGGCCGATTCGGATCTTCAAAGGCAACACCCATGAAAACCCTGCTGGTCTCCGTGGCATTCGCGATGATCATCGCGAGCCTGATTTTCGCGCTGTATTTCATGAATCACGATCGCGGCAAGTCCAAGCGGATGGCGTGGTCGCTCGCGGCACGCGTCGGGCTGTCGGTCACGCTGTTTCTGTCGCTGCTGATCGCGTACAAGCTCGGCTGGATCGAACCGACCGGATTGCCGATCGGGCGTTGAGCGGGGCACGCCCCGCAGCATGCGGGGCGTTTTCGTGAATGCAAGTTTGATTCGGTAATCGAGGTGTTGTGATAAGAATACTTATCCCGATGGTACTGGTCGGATGCCGATGAACGTGCGGCGAGTCGGGTAGATCCCCCCGTTTATCGGACGATCGCGTGCCGTCTGATCGCGCTTGAGGGCACGGGGGCTTGCATGGCGGTATTCGTGGTCGGCGCGAAGCGTGTCGCCTTCGGCCGACGGACCTTCAGCGCAGCAATTCCTCGGCGCGAAGGTTGCCGGGAAGCGGTAATTCGGCGAGGCCGTCGCGTATCGCATACGCGGTCACTTCGGCCACGTTATGCAACGACAGTTTCGTCATCAGATTCTGACGATGCTTGCGTACCGTCAACACGCTCAGGTTCAGCCGGGTGGCAATCTCTTTGCTGGAGTGTCCGTTGGCGATCAGCACGAGGATTTCCTTCTCCCGCGCGGTGACCGGTGGTGGTGCGGCACCGCCGCCGGCGTTCTCCAGCACATGGGCGAGCGCGTCGCTGATATAGCGGATACCCGACAGCACCAGGGAAATGGCATGCAGCAGTTCGTCGCCGTCTTCGTGCTTGAGCATGTACCCGTCGACGCCGATCGCCACAGCCGCGCGCACCGTGACGGGGTTCTGATTGCCCGTGACCACCAGGATCCGGGTCTGCGGCGATTGCGTCTTGATTTGCTTCGCCAGTTCGATGCCGGGGTAGCCCGGTAGATCCAGATCCAGCAGCAGTAAATCCGCCTGCGTGTCGCGCACCATTCGAGCGGCGATCTGTCCGTCTCCGGTTTCCCCCACGACCTGCCAGTTGGCGCGCGTTTGCAGCAACAACTTCAACCCGTCGCGAATAATGGCGTGGTCTTCGGCAAGCACGATGCTTTTCATTTTTCTTTCGCCTTCTCCCGGATCACCCGGAAGTGCATTCCTTTGCGACAATACGACGCGATCCCCGTTGCCGGTGCGTCACGCGGCGGACCCGATCGACACCAGGCCAGTTTAACGCCGGATTTGCTACGCGACTTTGAAATGGCAAAAAGCATAGCGCAAGAATATCGTGCCAACGTGCGGCTGGAACTGGTCAATACGCTGTACCGCCAGTCGCCGCCCATCCTGTTCGGCAACATCGCCGTGGTCAGCCTGACGACCTTCCTGCTGTGGAACGAGGTGTCGCGACGCACGCTGCTCGGATGGGCCGCGGCGATCTGCGTGCTGACCGCGATCCGCGCCGTGATGGTCTGGCGCGATCGCCGCGCGGGCGAGCATCCCGTCGAGACGGCCAGCGGCCGCGCGCGGCGATACGTGTTGTTCGCGGGATTGTCCGGCTGCCTGTGGGGCGCCATGGGCGTCCTGTTTTTCTCGCCGCACAACACGATCGTGACAGCCTTGATCTGCATCGTGCTGGCCGGCATGACCGGCGGCTCGGTGGCGTCGCTTTCATCGTGGTGGCCGACCTATGTCGCTTACGCATTGCCGACCGTGCTGCCGTTCGCGATTCGGTCGTTCGAGTATGGCAATGCGCTGTTTTCGGTGCTCGGATTGCTGTCGCTGTTCCTGCTCGCGGTCAATCTCGCGTTCAGCCGCACGCTGCAGCGTACCGTGCGGGACGCGGTATCGCTGCGCTTCGAGAACGTCGACCTGATCCGGCAGCTGACTGCGGAGAAGGAGCGCGCCGAACTCGCGAATCGAAGCAAGTCGCAATTCCTGGCTGCCGCCAGCCACGACCTGCGTCAGCCGACGCATGCGCTGGGCCTCTACATCGCGACGCTGCGTGCAATGGCCCGGGCGCCGACCGTCGACGGAACCGCGCTCGACGATATTGCCGAACGGCTTCGGGCCGCGTTGAAAGGCATGTCGCAATTGCTGAACGTGTTGCTGGACATTTCCCGGCTCGATGCGGGCGTGATCGATGCCGAGCCGCGCCGCTTTCCGCTGCAGCAGGAACTCGATGCACTGGACAATCAGTTTCGTCAGGCCGCGTTGGCGAAAGGATTGACGCTCAGGATCCGGCCGACGTCGATCTGGCTGGAAACCGATGCGGTGCTGCTGCATACCATCCTGTCGAACGTGTTGTCGAACGCGGTGCGCTATACGCGCAGCGGCGGCATTCTGGTGGGCTGCCGCCCGCGCGGCACGGACGTCGAAATCCAGGTCTTCGATACCGGCATCGGCATCGAAGCCGATCAGCTGCCGAACATTTTTCGGGAGTTTTACCAGATCGGCAATGCGGCGCGCGACCGGGAACAGGGGCTGGGCCTCGGGCTGGCCATCGTGCAGCGCACGGCCGTGCTGATCGGGGCCGGCGTCCAGGTGCGCTCGGCAGCGGGCCGCGGCTCGCTGTTCTCCGTGCGGCTTGCCGCGATCCGGCAAGCGCAGTTGCGCGAGGCCGCGATGGATCTGCGGAGCAGGGGCCCGGAATCCGCACGCGGGCGAACGCGGAAAACCTTTCTTGTCGTCGACGACGATCGCGACGTGCTGGCCGGCATGCAAACCCTGCTTCAAACCTGGGGCCACACCGTGGTCGCCGCGCAATCGCTGGAGCGCGCAATCGAGCTGGCCGCGTCCCGTCGTGCCGAGCTGGACATGATCGTGACCGATTTCAGGCTGGCCGGGCACGTGACCGGCGCGGATGTCGTCCACGCGGTGTTTCGGGTCATCGAACGCGAGATCCCGGCAATCATCATTACCGGCGATACGTCGCCCGAGGGCATCCATGCCGCTTCGGCGAGCGGCTTCAGCGTGATGCACAAGCCGCTCGATCCGCAGGAAATGCAGGCGCTGATCGACGGATCGGCCTGACGGCCTCGTTCCCGCCCGTGCCGGTGCACGGGCGTGAGGCATTCGACGCGTCGGCCGGTGCGGCGAATACTGCATATGCGGTATTTACCCAAGCGAATCGCGTGCAGTACCTTCGCACCTGCTGGCAATCGTAAAAAAACAGCAGCGCGGGGTATCGAAGAAAGCCTGGATAGCCGGGGAGACCAACCTGTCGTTCGGGCCGGCGGGCAGTTGGCCGGCCCGATCGCGACGGCGGCCGGGCCGCACGTCCGATCGGATCGGCACGTCGCCGGCACGGCCCGATGTGGCGGAAGAGCCGGTCGGACCGGCCGCGGCCGATTTGTCCGGGCGCAGTACTTTCTGAAAGCATCGCGACAGGGGGCCGTGCCTGCACCCTGAATCGCGTTCACCTTGCGCATGAGCCGACCGGCGGATCGCGGTCGAATTCTTGAACGGCAATGGCCTTGGTGCCATCGCCCACCGGCCTGGAGCGCAACGGTCATGCAAAACCTGCCCGATATCATGGTGGCCGCGTTGCCGGCTTTCGCGGTGCTGATCGCGGTCGAGGTCGTGCTCGCCGCGATGCTCGGGAGGCGGCTGTACCGGACCCGCGATACGCTGGCGAATCTCGCGCTTGCAGCAGGCGCGTTCGTCGCCAGCGTCCTGACCGGCGGGCTGGTGCTGACGGTGCTGAGCTGGGTGTACGCGCACCGGCTTTTCACGATCCCGATGAACGTCTGGTGGGCGTGGGTGCTGTGTTTCTTCGCGGACGATTTCAGCTATTACTGGTTCCATCGCCTGAGTCACGAGGTGCGCTGGTTCTGGGCCTCGCATTCGGTGCACCATTCGTCGGAGCAATACAACCTGTCGGTGTCGCTGCGCCAGACCTGGACGGGCACGATCAGCGGATCGTTCCTGTTCTGGGCGTGGATGCCGTTGCTCGGGTTCCATCCGAAGATGATCCTGTTCATGCAGTCGGTGAGCCTGATTTACCAGTTCTGGATTCACACGGAAGCGATCGACAAGATGCCGCGCTGGTTCGAGGCGCTGCTGAACACGCCGTCGCAGCATCGCGTCCATCACGGCAGCGATTTCGACTATCTGGATACGAACTACGCCGGCACCACGATGATCTGGGACCGGCTGTTCGGGTCGTACACGCCGGAGCGATTCACGCCGCACTACGGTTTGACGTCGAGCATCGGCACCGACAATCCGTTCAGGATCGCGTTCTACGAGTGGGGCAACATCGCGCGCGATCTCGCGAAGGCCGGGGACCTGCGCACTGCGATCAATTACCTGATCCGGCCGCCGGGCTGGAGCCCTGACGGCAGTTTCCTGACGACGCGTGACGCGCGGCGCGCGACACAGCAGGTTTCTTGAGCAACGGATACGCCGACCCACCGCGCTGCGATGCCGGGCGCCATGTCGTGTCCGCGCGGGGGCCGGGAGTGACCGGGAATCGAGGTCCGGGATACCGAATGACATCGGAGTGAGAACAATGAAAACACCTATGCCGAATACACGCGATTCGCATGATCCGCATTCAGGCGCCGTCCCGGCCAGCACCGGTCGCCGGCAGTTTCTCGAGTATGCCGGCGCGGGATTGCTGTCCGCGGTGCTGCCAGGTTGCGGCGGGTCGGACAGCATTCAGAAGCAGCCGACGTATGGCGCAACCATTGCCGTGGGGCGGCAAACCATTCAGGCCGCGCTCGACGCCGACCGGCAGAACGTCGCGAGCATCTCGGTTGCCTTGCTGAAGGACAACCAGGTGGTGTGGGCCGAGGCTTTCGGCAATGCCGTGGTCAGCCCGGCCGCCGCCGCCACGCCGACGACGCGCTACAACATCGGCTCGGTCACCAAGGTCATCGCGGCGCTGGCCGGCGTGATCCTGCAGGATCGCGGGCTGATCGACCTGGACGCGCCGATCGTGCGCTACGTGCCGTCGTTCTCGATGTTGTCGCCGCAGTACGCGCAGATCACGTCGCGTCATCTGCTGTCGCATTCGTCGGGCCTGCCCGGCCAGAATGTGAACGACATGTTTTCGTATGTGCCGATCCCCGGCTACGCGGCGGCGGCGCAGAAGGTGCTCGCCAACGAGCACCTGAATCACCTGCCGGGCCAGTTCGCGGTGTACTGCAACGACGGCTTCACGATATTCGAACTGGTGGTCGCGGCCGTCACCGGGCAAAGCTTCACGGATTTCGTTCAGCGCAATATCCTCTCGCCGCTGAACATGACGAATTCCGGCTTTCTGACCAGCGTGCCGACCCGCGGCGAATTCGCGCTCGGGTACGCGAACGGAACCCAGTACGGGCAGGAAATCACGAACGCGTATGCAACGGGCGGCCTGGCGACGACGCCGCTCGACATGATGAACCTCGCGCAGATGTTCATCGGCAACGGCCTGTTCCAGGGGCAGCGGATCGCGTCGGCGGCGGGGATTGCCGACATGCTGACGGACCAGACCGACCGGTGGCAGATCAAGTCGACCCGGCTCGGCTATGCGTACGCGTTCGGTCTCGGCTGGGACGACGTCGACGATCCGGTGCTGCGCGCCGCCGGTGCCGCGGCGGCGTACAAGAGCGGCGGCACGCAGTTCTTTTCCAGCCATTTCTACGTGCTGCCGGCCGCGCGGATGGCGCTGATGATCACGGGCAGCATGGGCTACGACGCGGGCAGCATCGCGCCTGCGATCCTGCTGCAGGCGTTGCAGGAAGACGGCAGCATCGCCGCCGCGCCCGCACGCGTGAATACGAGTGCGCCGTCGGCGGCGCCGTCGCCGGACGTTTCCGCGGTCAATGGCGTTTACGGTAACGAATCGACGCCGGTGCAAGTCGCCGTGAACGCGGACGGCAGTCTGGCGTTGACGAAATGGAGCGGCACCGGGTGGGCGCAGCTCGGCCCCGACGCCACACCCTACCGGTATCGCAGCGACGGCTGGTGGTGGAGCGACGGCGATACCACGTCGTACCGGTTCGATATCCTGCCGGGCACGGACGACGCGGGCAATGCGGTGAGCAACCGGTACCTGACCAAGCGTGTCATCGACCACTCGGGTTATGTGTTTCGCGTCGCGCCGTATGCGCAGCAACTGCAGGCACTGGCGGCGCTCGACCCCGCGTGGCAGGCGCGCGTGAATTCGTCATGGAACGTGATCAACGAGTCGGCGCAGTCGGTGTCCCCGCCCGGCAAGCTGCGCGTGTCGCTCGGCAGCCTGGACGCGTTGCGGGGCTATGTGGTGTTCGGTTACAGCGCCGACGGCGGGGCCCACACGAGCTACCAGCTATTGAAGCCGCTGGCCGACGATCGCTGCGGCATGTCCGTCACGGTGCCGGTCATGCTTGGCCGCGACCTGTTCGAAATCAGCCTGACGAACGTGAACGACGTCGAGACGATGGCCGCTTCCGGATGGCTGTGCCAGCGGGCTTGAGAACCAAGGTGAAGGGTTCGATGATCGACGTTCGTCCCGATCGGAATCATGGCGTCGGCGATACCTGGCCGGCGAACGGCGTTTGTGCCGCTGCGAAATCGATATCCGCGCTCATCCGCTCATCCGCGCGCCTGACGAAGCGCGCGACCCATCTCCGCGATCGGCATCGACGCAATTGAGTTAAGCAGGCGGATTTCCCCGGCATCGGGGCGGGCGATCTCGCGCACTTCGTCGAGCGTCTGCGCGACGCTGCGATCGAGCGGTTCGAGAAAGCGCCGAAGCTCGCTTTCGGCCGCCTTCTCCTTGAGCCCGAGCGCGTTGCCGAACGCGATCAGCGCGCCCATGTCGATATCGGAGAACCGCGTCGCCGTGCCGAGCGGCATCGTCAGTTCGCAGTGCGGCCAGTGGTCGCCGCGATGGTCGGGCCGGTGCGTGGGCGTGTGATAGACGACCGTGCTGACGATGTCGTAGAACGGCGCAAGCCGGTAGCCGCGCGCGTCGACGAAGAACGACAGGTTTTTCAGGTGCGCGTCGCCGTTGCCGACCACCACGTTGAAGATCGTCCAGCGGAACACCGACAGGCGCGCGAGGGCGCGCGTGCTGGTCTGCCCGATCGCGCGGGCGAGCTCCTCCGCGTTCGCACGCTGGTACTTGAAGCCGCGATCGTAGTTCAGCAGCTGCATCGCATCGATCGTGTGCAGGCGTCCGGCCGGCTGCGATGCGGTGTCGCGGTCGAAGCGGTCGATCACGTAGCACGCGGACGGTGCGCGAAGAAAATGCACGTCCGGAACGTCGAGGCCCATCCGCTTCGCAAGCTTCATGCAGAAGAACTCGTTGATCGCCGAATGCGGATAGCCGGCGGCGCGCATGTCCGGCTTCAGCAGATGCATCGACGGCTCGCTGCCGACCGGTTCGAACAGCGCGTAGTCCGGCGCGTCGCCGCGCAGGATCAGCAGCAGCTTCTGCTGCGCGCCGGCCGCGGACATGCGCTTGGGCGCGGTGGCCGTCAGCGCGTGCTCGGGCATCGCCTGGATGCGGCGCTCGAGTTCGTCGAGCCCAAGCGGCTGCATGCTGCCGGCCGCTTCCTGCTCGCCTTCGGCCAGCAGCGTGAGCGCGCCGGCCGATTCACGCCCGAAGTAGGCGAGCAGGCCCCACGCGTCGGCGGCATCGACCTTCGCCTCGCGCGCGAGCGACGTCCGCATGCCTTCTTCGGGCAGCAGGTTGTCGAAGAACCACTGGACCGGGCGATCGGTCGAGCTGTCGGTGAAGGTACCGGCGCGCAGCGCGAACGCGGGCGACAGCGGGTACGCGTGCGGCGACGCGAGCCACTGCGCGTCGTACGTGAACGACCAGATGCCCTTGTCGTCGGTCAGCGTGCCCATGCGCAGCCCGTTCGCGGACGCGATCAACGTTCTAGCCGCCATGGCTGCTCCTGCGGCGTCGAGCGGCCTTGAGCGCGTTTTCCGCCGAAATCTCGATCGACGACTGCGCGAACAGGCTTACGCCCAGTTCGCCGAGCAGCAGCAGCACCTTGCCGATTTGCGCGGTCGGCTTCCCGGCTTCCACCTGGCTGATGAATTTCGGCGAGAGCCCCGTGGCGTTCGCGAGTTCGTCCCGCGTGAACCCCTGCTGGAGCCGCACGGCGCGAATGAGGTTGGCGAGGGCGCCGATCGTGTTGACGGACCGAGTCTCCGGCATGACGTTCTCCGTGCTTCGTATCTGAGCGGGAACAGTATTGCACAACTTGCGGGTTCGGGCATTGATTCGTATCCGTTCGGAAACGAAAGTGCTCCACGGGTGACTGGATGATCGTTTCGTTCCCGAGCGGGAACCGGATGGCATCGAATCGCAGGCAACGGCATTTCCGTATCCGAGCGGATACGTGATTGGCGCGCAGGACGGAGCCGGCCGCGCGTGCAACCCGGGCACGGGACGGCGCGCATCGACGCTGACGCTACGTTGTGCTCGTCCGGACCGACATGAGCGTGCACGTCCGTCCGACGATCGTACGGCGTGCGTCAACGCCGCTGTGCAGCGGTCGGCAGCGCGCGTCGACATCGTTAGAATGACCGCGGCACAGCGGCCCATTCCGTGACCCGTCACCCGATCGACATGAACCCATGACCGTACAAGAACTCGAAAAACTGATGCGAAGCCTGTTCGACGACGACAGTCTCGAAGTCTTCGGCGAGACCGGCTACAGCCTCTCTTTCGTCGTGCCCGGCAAGGTCAAGGACGTCAAGGCGGCGCTGCTCGCGCGCACGGACCCGGCCGGATGGGACGGCGAGGCGGTGCACTGGTTCTACCGATGCGACGACGAGGACTGGGCACTGTATCTGCGCTCGATCCCGCATGCGGTGTCCTGCATCGCGACCGTGCAGTCGCTGCATGCGCTCCACATGCAGCGGCATCTGGACGCATCGGCGGTCACGCCGGAGCAGCAGGCGAGCTACGACGCCGAGGAGGCGCAGCGACAGCAGGAGGCCGAAGCCCGGCGCCGGCGCGACACGCGGACCGAGCCGCTTGCGCCGCTCGGCGGGCCGTTCCATACCGATGGCGAACGCGTATGGGCCCGCATCGGCAGCGAGCATCGGTATCGTGCGCTCAACAATTTCGATCTCGGCAGCTTTCGGCATCTGGTCGACAACTTTGCCGTCGATGCGTCGGGGCTGCGCTACTACGCGAGCGGCGCCGCGTTCGGCTACGACGACGAAGGCGAAGGGCTGATCGCCGACGGCGATGCCGCGACGCTGGAATCGCTGGGCGGCGACTGGTATCGCGATGCACGGCAGGCCTACTATTTCGGCCCTGATATCTACGATCGCGGCGAATGGCATCTGACCGTGGTCAACGCGGACGTCGCCAGCCTGACCCATATCGGCGGCGCGTACGCGCGGGATGCGAAGCACCTGTTCTGTGCCGGCGTGCGCAAGCGCGGCATCGCCGATCCGGCCCGCGTGGTCAGCCTCGGTTACCGGTATGCACGGCTCGGCGCGCAGATTCTTTACGACGGCAAGATCGTGACCAAGCCGGGGGGCATCGACGTCGAGACGGCGCGCGCCGTCTTTCACGACGTGCTGGTCGACGATGACGGCCACGTGCTGTGGGGGCAGAGCTATCGCAAGCCGTTGCCGGGGATCGACGCGAAAAGCCTGCGCTTTCTGACGCGGTTCTATGCGGTCGACGACCATCGCGTCTACTACCGGACCAACACGAACCTGGCCGTTTGCGACGGCGTCGATCGCGCGAGCGTGGAGGTCGTGTCGTCGATGAGCATCCGCGACAAACACGGGTTGATCGGCCTTGGGTATCCGGATGGCGTCGTGCGCGTGCCGGATTCATCGACGCAATCCTGAAGGTCCCGATCGGACGGTTTCGTGCGCGGCGCAACCGCCCGTTGCCGCCCGTATGCCCGAGCAGCGATCTTTATGACCGCAGCAGATAAACGTATCCGAATCGCTTCGTTGACGCAGTCCGGCACGCACTCGTAGATTCGCGTTTTGACCGAATCAGGGGCCGTGCCGTGACGACTACCGCCATCCGCGACGCTGCAACGCTTTCCGCCGGGCATCCGCCCGCATCTTGGCCGGGCGGTGCGGCGCAACGCTTCGACATCGTTCCGTTCGACGCGCCGCTCGGCGCCGAAGTGGTCGGCCTCGACCTGTCGCGGCCGCTCGACGCCGAAGGTTTCGCGCGCATCCATCGCGCGCATCTCGACCATCACGTGCTGGTGTTTCGCGACCAGCGCATCACGCCGGACGAGCACATCGCATTCAGCCGCCGCTTCGGCCCGCTGCAGATCCACGTGTTGCACCAGTTCGCGCTTGCCGGCCACCCGGAGGTGCTGATCGTGTCGAACATCGTCGAGCACGGCAAGCCGATCGGGCTCGGCGACGCAGGCCATTTCTGGCATTCCGACCTGTCGTACAAGGAGAAGCCGAGCCTCGGTTCGCTGCTGCACGCGCAGGAATTGCCGGCGGAGGGCGGCGATACGCTGTTCGCGAACATGCATCTCGCGTGGGACACGCTGCCGGCCCACCTGCGCCGCGCGGTCGACGGGCGGCGCGCCGAGCATACGTATCTCGCGCGTTATGCGGAACTGCAGGCGCGCAGCCCGTGGCGGCCGAACCTGTCGCCCGAGCAGATCGCGCAGGTCGATGCGGTCGTCCATCCGGTCGTGCGCACGCATCCGGAAACGGGCCGCAAAGCGCTGTTCGTCAGCGAGCATTTCACGACGCGCATCGTCGGCCTGCCCGACGACGAAAGCCGCGCGCTGCTCGACGAACTGTTCGCGCACAGCGTGCGCGCCGAACACCTGTACCGGCACCGCTGGCGCGAGCACGATCTCGTGTTCTGGGACAACCGTTCGCTGATGCATCTCGCCGCCGGCACGCCCGACCATCTGCGCCGCAAGCTGTACCGCACGACGATCGAAGGCGACGCGCCGTTCTGAGCCGCGTGCCGCGTCATTCTTCCGCCCCATCCTGACCGGAGTTCCGATGTCGTTTTCGTTTTTGCCGGCGCGCCGCGCGCTGGCGGCCACGCTCACTGCCGCGCTCGCGTTTGCGGGCACGCTCGCACCGCACGCCGCGCACGCGGAAGGCCGCATCCGCATCGCCGAGCAGTTCGGCGTCGTCTACCTGATGCTGAACGTCGCGCGCGACCAGCAACTGATCGAAAAGGAAGGGCGCAAGGCCGGCCTCGACATCAAGGTCGACTGGGTACGGCTGTCGGGCGGCGCGGCCGTGAACGACGCGCTGCTGTCCGGCGCGGTCGATATCGCGGGCGCGGGCGTCGGGCCGCTGCTGACCGTGTGGGACCGCACGCGCGGCCGGCAGAACGTGAAGGGTGTCGCGTCGCTCGGCAATTTCCCGTACTACCTCGTCAGCAGCAACCCGAACGTGAAGACGATCGCCGACCTCGGCGCGAAGGACCGCATCGCGGTGCCGGCGGTCGGCGTGTCGGTGCAGTCGCGCGTGCTGCAGTACGCGGCCGCGAAGCAGTGGGGCGACAAGCAGTTCGACAAGCTCGACGCGCTCACGCAGGCGATTCCGCACCCCGATGCGACGGCCGCGATCCTCGCGAACAGCAGCGTGATCACCGGCCACTTCGGCAATCCGCCGTTCCAGGAGCAGGAGCTTGCCGGCAACCCGAATGCGCATATCGTGCTGAATTCGTACGACGTGCTCGGCGGCCCGAGCTCGGCGACCGTGCTGTACGCCACCGAGAAATTCCGCGACGACAACCCGAAGACCTACCGCGCGTTCGTCGCCGCGCTGGCGGACGCCGCGCGGCAGATCGCGGCCGACCCCGAGCGCGCGGCCGATACCTATATCCGCGTGAACGCATCGAAGATCGATCGTGCGCTGCTGTTGAAGATCCTGCGCAATCCGCAGGTGCAGTTCAAGACCGCGCCGCAGAATACGCTGCCGCTCGCGCAATTCATGCATCGCACCGGCGCGATCCGCAACGAGCCGAAGTCGTGGCGCGACTACTTCTTCGACGATCCGGCGACCGCCGGCGGCAGTTGAGCGGTGCCGCCGCTTCGACGCCGCGATCGACGCTTATGCGTCGGCACGGTTTCGATATGCGCAATCGTTGGTTGGTCCGCGCGATGCCCGGCCGTATGTTGACGCTTTACCCGCAAGAGATCCGATCGTGAACGCCACTTCTCCCCGAACCTGGCTGCCGCCGTATGCGGCGCGCGGCGGCGCGTCGCCCGCCGCCCAGGCCGCGCCCGACGCGCGCGCGGCGATCCGGCCCGCGCAGGCCGGCGCGCACAGCGAACGCCTGCTCGCCATCGACCGCGTGAATCTCGAATACCGCAGCGGCGTGCGGATCGTTCGCGCGACGCACGACGTGAGCTTCGACGTGTACGGCAGCGATCGCTTCGTGCTGCTCGGCCCGTCGGGTTGCGGGAAGTCGACGCTGCTGAAGGCGATTGCCGGCTTCATCGAGCCCGTGTCGGGTTCGATCGCGCTCGATGGCCTGCCGGTGCGCGGGCCGGGGCCCGACCGCATCGTGGTGTTCCAGGAGTTCGACCAGTTGCCGCCGTGGAAGACGGTCGTCGAGAACGTCGCGTTTCCGTTGCGCGCCGCTGCGAAGCTGTCGCGTGCCGAAGCACGCGAACGCGCGCTGCACTATCTCGACAAGGTCGGGCTGAGCGCATTTGCCGATGCGTATCCGCACACGCTGTCGGGCGGCATGAAGCAGCGCGTCGCGATCGCGCGCGCACTGGCGATGCAGCCGCGCGTGCTGCTGATGGACGAACCGTTCGCCGCGCTCGACGCGCTCACGCGCCGCAAGATGCAGCAGGAACTGCTGCGGCTGTGGGACGAGTTTCGCTTCACGCTGCTGTTCGTCACGCATTCGATCGAGGAAGCGCTCGTCGTCGGCAACCGGATCCTGCTGCTGTCGCCGCATCCGGGCCGCGTGCGCGCGGAACTCAACAGTCACGAGCATTCGCTCGACAGCGTCGACACCGGCGACTTCCGCGACAACGTCGCGCGGATCCATCGCCTGCTGTTCGATACCGATGCAACGAACGCGCCGACGACGGAGGAAGCCGCATCATGAGCACGATCGATCCGGTCCTGCCGCCGCTGCCGCCCGTGCGCGCCGAATACGAACGCACGCTCGACACGCTGCCCGACGCCGAACGCGCGGCGCCGGCCCCGCTGTCGCGCCGCATCGCCGGCGCGGGCTGGTTCCGCCGCAGCGTCATCGCGCTCGTGCTGATCGCCGCATGGGAGATCGTCGCGCGGATCGTCGCGAACGATCTGCTCGTGCCGACCTTCGGCGCGACGCTGGCCGCGTTCGTGCAGGGCATCGAGTCGGGCGAACTGCTCGTGAAGACGGGCATCTCGATGTCGGTGCTGCTGCGCGGCTACGCGCTGGGCGTGTTCTTCGCGTTCGCGCTGACGTCGCTCGCGGTTTCGACGCGCATCGGCCGCGACCTGCTGACGATGCTCACGTCGATGTTCAATCCGCTGCCGTCGATCGCGTTGCTGCCGATCGCGCTCTTGTGGTTCGGGCTCGGCACCGGCAGCCTGCTGTTCGTGCTCGTGCACGCGGTGCTGTGGCCGCTCGCGCTCAGCATGTACACGGGCTTCGCCGGTGTGCCGGCCACGCTGAGGATGGCCGGGCGCAACTACGGCCTCACGGGCCTGCGCCAGATCGCGCTGATCCTCGTGCCGGCCGCGCTGCCGTCGATCCTGTCGGGCCTGCGCGTCGGCTGGGCGTTTGCGTGGCGCACGCTGATCGCGGCCGAGCTCGTGTTCGGCGCGAGCGCGGGGCAGGGCGGGCTCGGCTGGTACATCTTCCAGAACCGCAACGAGCTGTATACCGACCGCGTGTTCGCGGGTCTCGCGGCCGTCATCGTGATCGGCCTGCTCGTCGAGAACCTCGTGTTCGACACGCTCGAACGCGCGACCGTGCGGCGCTGGGGCATTCAGCACTGATGCGATGGTGCGCCGCCATTCCCGGCGCACGCATAACAAAAGCTGAAATAGGTTTTTCGCGCGCGGCGGGTGCGTCCCTATACTTTGCGGTGCCGCGCGTGCGCCGTGTCGCGAATGCCTCGACCACGCCACGCAGCGACGCTCCCGATCTTCTCGCATAAGGAACCGCCGAATGACTGCCCGTGATGCCGTCGACCCGCGCGACGCGTTGCGCGACGCGCTCGCCGCGCTGCCCGATCTCGCGAACGCGATCGGGCAGGATGCCGCGCAACGCGAGGCGCGTCGCGAGCTGCCGTTCGAAGGCTTCGCGATCTTCCGGCGCTCGGCGCTGGGCGTGCTGCGGATTCCGGTGGCGCGCGGCGGCCTCGGCGGCACGCTGGTCGATCTGTTCGACACGATCGCGACGCTGGCCGCGGCCGATTCGAATCTCGCGCACGCGCTGCGCATCCACTACGACATGACCGAGACGCTGAGGCTGTCGCCGCGCACGCCGTTCAACGACGTGCAGCTCGAACGTGCGCTGGCCGGCGCGATCTTCGGCGGTGCGTCGACCGAGCGCGGCACGTCGCGGCCCGGCGAGAACACGACCGTGCTGCGCCGGGACGGCGCTCATCATCGCGTGACGGGCCGCAAATACTATTCGACGGGCACCGCGTTTGCCGATTTTGCGCGCATCAACGTGGAGAACGAGCAGGGCGACGCGCTTGCCGTGATCATTCCGGTCGCGCGCGACGGCGTGCAGGTGCTCGACGACTGGGACGGGATGGGGCAGCGCATGACCGCGAGCGGCAGCCTGCTGCTCGACGACGTGCAGGTGTTCGCGGACGAAGTGGCCGCGCGCGACGGTTCGTCGCTCGTCGGCCGCCATTGCGGTGCGCTGCGGCAGCTTCATCTCGTTGCGACGGGTGCGGGCATCGTGCGCAACGTGGTCGCCGATGCGCGCCGCTATGTGCTCGCGCACGGCCGCCCGGCGCTGCACAGCCCGGCGCCGACCGCGCGCGACGATCATTTCATCCAGCAGATCGTCGGCGAACTGTCCGCGCACAGTCACGCGATCGACGGGCTCGTGCGCGAAAACGCGCGGGCGCTCGACCGCTCCGCCGACGCGATCGAGGCCGGCGACGCCGATGCGCATGCGCTCGTGCTCGACAGCGCGCTCGCGACCGCGCGCACGCAGTTGATCGTCAGCAAGCTCGCGTTGCATGCGGCCGAGCGGTTGTTCGAAGTCGGCGGCGCGTCGGCGACGGCGCGCGAACACAACCTCGACCGGCACTGGCGCAACCTGCGCACGATCTTCAGCCACAACCCGTTGCTGCACAAGGCGCGCGTGATCGGCGACTACGAGTTGAACGGCGTGACGACGCACCTGACCGAAGGGCGCGTGTTCTGATCCGGCCGCGCGCGGCCATGCGCAACTCGTCGGCACGGCGGAGCAGATCGTCGACCCGCTCGAGGAGCGGTTCGTGCGCTACGGCGCCGACGGCTACAACGTGATGGCGCCGACGCTGCCCGAGCTGGCGCCGCCGCGGGTTGTTTCGCAGCGACCATGCGGGCCGCAAGCTGCGCGACCACCTCGGGTTGCCGCGGCCCGTGCGCCGCGGCGCGCGACGCATCGGCCGCCTGACTTCAGTGCCGCAACCCGGCGTCGCGCAGCAGCGGCAGCACGCGCTCGCCGAAGAAGTCGAGGTCGGGCTTGAAGTCGTAGAAGCTCAACTGGATCCCGTCGATGCCCGCGCGGTGCAGTCGCACGATGGTGTCGGCGACTTGGTCGGGCGAGCCCGTGATCGAGATATTGCCGCCGATCGCGCGTGCGGCAGCCTGCGAGCGCTGTTCGAAGCCGCCGCGCCACGCATGCGCGTCGCTGTCGAAGCGATGGAAGCTGCCTTCGTCCGCATGCGCGACGATCGCGTCGTGGTACGCGCGCGCTTCGGCCGCCGTCTCGCGGCAGATCACGAGCGGATTGAGCAGCGTGCGGATCGTCCGGCCGCGTGCTGCGGCGGCCGCCTTCACGCGTGCGGTATGCGCGGGCAGCGCGTCGAGCGCGCGATCGACGTCGGGGCCGGCCGGGCTCGTGACGAATACGATGTCCGAATAGCGCGCCGCGAAATCGATGCCCGCGTCGGAGCCGGTCGCGTTGATCAGCAGCGGGCGGCCGTAGCGCGGCTTCGGTGTCACGAATGCGCCGCCCAGGCGCCAGCTCGACAGTGCGGGCGCGTAGCTGAAATTGTCTGGTTGCGCCCACAACTGCTGGACCGCGTCGACGAATTCGGCGGCCATCTCGTAGCGCCGGTCGTGCTCGATCCGGTTCCAGCCGAACATCTCGTGCTCGATCGCGCGATGGCCGGTCACGACGTTGATGCCCCAGCGCCCGCGCGAGATGTGATCGAGCGTCGCGGTGAATTTCGCGAAATGCAGCGGATGCCACGGCCCGTAGAGCACATGGCTCGTCGCGACGAGGATGATCCGCTCGGTGCGCGCGGTCAGCGCGGCCAGCGTCATGAACGAGTCGAGTGCCTGGCCGTCGAACACGCCGCCGTAGCCGCCTTTCGGCAGCCACTGCGACAGCGCGAACACGAGATCGAAGCCGAGCGCTTCGGCGCGCGCGACCAGGTCGGCGTTGTAGTCGAAGGTCCAGTCGGTCGAGCGCGGCAGCGTCGATGCGCTCCATCCGCCGGCCTGGATCGGCAGGAACAGCCCGAGCATCAGCGGTTGCGCGAGCACGCGCGACACCGGGCTGTCGGGGAAATCCGCCGGCGAGCGAACGTCGACGAACGGCGACGATGCGACGGGGGCGGCGAGGGTGGTTTCGCTCATGACGGGTTCCTTGCGAGGAGTGTGCACGCTGAAGCCGAACGAAGACGAGGCGCACGCGCTGCGGCGGTTCGCGCGGGAACGATTGCGGATTGCATGGCGAGCGGATCGCGCCGCGTCATAACCGGCCCGGCCTCGGATCGGGCACGAAACCGTCGCGGTTCGGCATCTTCACGCGCGGCAGCGTGCGTGCGTCGAGCCGCGCGTCATCGGGCACGATGCCGTTCAGGTGCAGCACGTATGCGGTGACCGCGTAGACGTCGTCCGCGCTCAGCGATTGCGGCGCGTTGTACGGCATCGCACGGCGGATGTAGTCGAACAGCGTCGTCGCGTAGGGCCAATAGCTGCCGACGGTTTTTTTCGGTTTTGCACCCGCGAGCGAGCCGATGCCGCCGACGAGCGGATCGCCGACGCCACCTTCGCCGCCGGCGCCGTGGCACATCGCACATTTGTCCGCGAACACATGGCCGCCGCGCGCGACCGTGCCCGCGCCGGGCGGCAGGCCGCTGCCGTCGGGTGCGACGTCGATGTCCCACGCGGCGAGCGCCGCGCGATCAACAGGCTGCCCGAGGCCGAAGCCTGCGCCGAACGCGCTTGATACGACCGTGGATGTGGCGACGAGAAAGGCGAGCAGCTTACGCATTGCGCACCTCGCCGTCCGTGCCGACGCGCCAGTTCTGGATGCCGTTGTAGTGGTACTGCGAATTGAGCCCGCGCGCGGCGACGAGCGCATCGCGGGTCGGCTGCACGTAGCCCGTGTCGTCGGTCGCGCGGCTTTGCAGGTCTGCCGGTTCGCCGTTCCAGACCCAGTCGGCCTCGAAGCGCGTCAATGCGCGATCGCGCACGTCGCCCGCGAGCCGCGCGGGTCGCCACGTGCGGCCGCCGTCGGTCGATACGTCGACCGCGCGAATCCGGCCGCGGCCCGACCACGCATAGCCGCCGATCGGGTGATAGCCGTGCGCAGCGAGACGATGGCCGGCCGACGGCCGCGTGATCACCGACTTCGCGTCCATCTCGAACACGAACTGGCGCGCGCAGCCATCGGGCAGCAGGTTCGTGTATTTCGACGTTTCCTCGCGCGTCATCTCCGGCGCGCGAACCAGCTTCAGCCGCCGCAGCCACTTGATGTTCGTGTTGCCTTCGAAGCCCGGCACGATCAGCCGCACCGGGTAGCCGTTCTCGGGGCGCAGCCGTTCGCCGTTCTGCGCATAGACGACGAGCGCGCGCTCGAGGATCCGGTCGAGCGGCAGGCTGCGCGTCATCGCGGCGCCATCGGCGCCTTCGGCGAGCAGCCAGCGCGCGGATGGATCGACGCCGGTTTCGTCGAGCAGCGTCGACAGCCGGACGCCCGTCCATTCGCAGCATGACAGCAGCCCGTGCGTGAACTGGACGGGCAGCCCGCTCGGGCCGTTCCATTCGCTGCCGGTGTTGCCCGAGCATTCGAGGAAGTGGATCCGCGATTCGGACGGGAAGCGCAGCAGGTCGTCGATCGTGAACACGCGCGGCTCGCGCACGAGGCCGTGCACGACGACGCGATGGCGCTGCGCATCGATGTCCGGCACCCCGGCGTGATGACGCTCGTACACGAGGCCGTTTGGCGTGAGGTCGCCGAACAGGTCCGCGAGCGGCGTCATCGACGAGCCGGAGCCGGGCAGCGCAGGCGTGCGGGCGCTGCGGCGGATCACGTCGCGTTCGTGCGGGCCCGGCACGCCGTACGGCGGCGACAGCAGCGGCGCGCCCGGCGAACGCGTCCACGGCGGCACGTCCAGCGGGGAGAGCGGAGCGAGCGGCTGGCTCGCGAGCGCGCCGCCGGCAGGCAGCAGCGCGGCGGCCCAACCGCCCGCGAGCTGGCGCAGCGCCGCGCGCCGGCCGGTGCGCGGCGGGCGGGAAGGAAAACGGGAATCGGTCATGGTCGAACGCGTATCGCGTGCGGCGGCCGCACGCGGGGAAACGGACATTCTCGGCAACCGGGCGCGACGCGGCAAACAACGATTCCCGCTTTGCTTATCGTGCTTGTTGCGCGGCGCCCGCTGCGCGTGCCGTCAGAACTTCACGCGCAGCCCGCTGACGATCGCGACCTGGCGGTTCGTCGACGACGCGCTGCCGATGTTCGAGATCGCCGCGACCTTGCGATAGCCGCCCGACGTTGCCGTGCTCGGATCGCCGGCCGCGAGCTGGTAGATGCCGGACAGGTAGAGATCGGTGCGCTTCGACAACGCATAGTCGAACCCGAGCGTGAACTGGTGCCAGCGCGGCTTCAACGTCTGGCCGCCGGTGCCCGGCAGGCTGCTCGCGCGTCCGTCGGTGAACGTATAGACGCCGATCAGCGTGGCCGCCGGCGTGATCTGATAACGCGCGTTCACGTCGTAGTTGTTGAACTTGCGCGACGAGCCGTCGACATAGTCGAGCTGCGTGTGGCTCCATGCGAAGCCGAGCGTCGCGCGGCCGAGCGCGTAGTTCGCGCCCACGGCGCCGATCTGCTGCTTGAGCACGCCGCCGTTCAGCCCGTAGAAGAACGCGCCGCTGTAGTCGTTGCCGGTGGTCGAGGTCGCGCCGCCCACCGCGCCGCTGGTATTCGACGTCGCGTTCGGATGATTGAGCCGCACGTAGCCGCCGCCGACCGACAGCGGGCCGTTCACGTAGTTCGCCGACACGCCCCACGCGTTGTTGTTCGAGAAACCGGTGCCCGCGCCGCCGTTCGCCTGGTTGCTGAACGCATAGAGCAGGTCGGCCGTGAAGCCGGCGACCGTGTCGCTGCGGAACTTCACCGCGTTGTTCAGCCGGAAGCTCTGGTTCAGGTTGTCGTTGTCGCCGACGTGCGTGGCCGGCGACCAGAAGCCGGACCCCGAGTACTGCGCGACGAGATCGGTGATCGGCTCGTACTGGCGGCCGAACGTCAGCGTGCCGAGCCCCTTCTTCGCGAGGCCCACGTACGCGGAGCGGCCGAACAGGCGGCCGCCCCGGCCGAGCCCGCCGTCGCTCGGCCGGAATCCGCTTTCGAGCGTGAAGACCGCCTGCAGGCCGCTGCCGAGATCCTCCGCGCCTTTCAGGCCCCAGCGGCTGCCGCTCAGCTTGCCGCTCGTCTGCTGGATGTTGCTCGCGCCGCCCTGGTTGTTCGTATAGGCGATACCGGCATCGACGACGCCGTACAACGTGACCGAACTCTGCGCATGCGCGCCGGCCGAACCGATCGAAACCAAACCCAGGACTACCGATTTTTTGATCATGACCATCCTCTGTTTTTATGACTACGTCTGCGAGGATCACGATGCTATTGACGACGGGCGCTGCGCTGAACGGTCGATCCGTGGTTTGTAAATCGCGGCGCGGCGGATTTGCAATGTGCGTTGCCGCACGCTCGACACGTGCGTCGCGATCGCGTCCGGCGCGCATGCTGCGGCGAACGCATCGCCCCGACGGCGAACGTCGAGCGCCGGAAACACGCGGCCGCGGTCATATCGATCGATGAAATCGTTCGATGTCCGCAATGCATGCGGTTCGGCTCGCGATGCTTTTATGCAACGGACTCTTGTGCGGCGAACGGCCGATGCGCTATGCGCGGCCGCATATCGATTTCGCAAAACGTTGGTAGGGCAGTGCGATGCGTGACGGTAGAGTCGGGCATCCGGTCGCGGGCCGGCATGCTCCGGGAACACGAGGGTGCCGATGCGCTCGTTCGTCCCGGTCGTACAACGAACACGGGAGCCGTTTGACATGAGTCGCGATGTACTGTTTTTGCTGGAACCGGGCTTTAGCGATCCGAAGCATCCGGGCCGACGCTTCGTCTGTCCGCATGGACTGTCGATCGAAGGGCTGCTGGCGAGCGCGCCCGACCATGCCGGCCGCATCGACGTGAAGCGCATCGGTTTCGAGCGGCCGCGGCATGCGGTGATCGACGCGCTCGACGACGCGCACCAGGGCCTGCCGGTGCTCGTGCTCGGCCGCGACCAGCCGGCGCCGGACGACGCGCAGACGCTCGGCGACGTGCGCTTCGTCACCGACGCGCGGCGCATCCTCGAACTGCTGGCCGAACGCCACGGATTTCCGGTGCTTCATTGATACGACGGTTTTCACTTCTTATCCGATTCTGATCCGACTGACAGGAGCATCCGATGTCGTCAATTTCGGCGGCACGCCGCCGCCTGCTGCTCGCCGGTGCCGCGGTCGTGTCGGCCCCGTTGGCCCCGTTTTCCGCAAGGGCCGCGTTCGCTGCGCCGGCCGTCAATGCCGATCTCGCCGGCACGACCTTGCGCGTCGCGACCTACAAGGGCGGCTGGCGCGCGCTGCTGCAGGCGGCCGGCCTCGGCGACACACCGTACCGGATCGAATGGCGCGAGCTGAACAACGGCGTGCTGCATATCGAGGCGCTCAATGCGGATGCGCTCGATATCGGTTCGGGTAGCGAAATTCCGGCGGTGTTCGCGGCGCGCCAGAAGGCCAATGTGCGGTTCATCTCCCGCGCACGCGAAGACCTGAACAACCAGGTCACGCTCGCGCGCAAGGACACGCCGATCCGCGGCATCGCGGAACTGAAGGGCAAGCGCGTCGGCTACGTGCGCGCGACGACGTCGCACTATTTCCTGTATCGCCAGCTGGCGGAGGCCGGCTTGAGCTTCGACGACATCCAGCCGATCAACCTGTCGCCGACGGATGGGTTGTCCGCTTACGATCGCGGCGACATCGACGCGTGGGCGATCTACGGCTACAACGGCCAGCTCGCGCGCAATCGCTACGGCGCGCGCGTGCTGAAGACGGGGAAGGGTTATCTGTCGGGCAATTTTCCGGTCTACGCGAACCCGCGCACGCTCGACGATGCGCGCCGTCGAGCAGCGACGGGCGATCTGCTGCTGCGGTTCCGACGTGCGTATGCGTGGGCGAACGGGCATTTCCGCGACTATGCGCTCGTGCAGAACCGCGAGACGCGCGTGCCGGTTGCCGATCTCGTCGCGATGTTCGAGCAGCGCAGCGACGACTATGCGCTGCTGCCGGTGACGCCCGACGTGGTGGCGCAGCATCAGCAGGTCGCGGATGTGTTCGCTCGTATCGGCGTGCTGGACGGACCGGCGAATGTCGCGCCGTTCTGGGATACGTCGTTTAATTCGTTGGTTGCGGCGGGTTGAGGCGGTGCAGCGGTAAGACGCCCGTGTGGCTTCACGGTTTCAAGCCCGACGTGGGCCTCGTCGGGCGACCCGGCGCGACCGGATCAGGAGAACGTCGTCGCGTTCGAGTGAAATCGGCGCCCGGTTCGAGCATCTGAAAAATAAGAGGTTCGTCACCGCGTTGCAGGTCGACGGCGGTATGTCGAAGACCATCGCATGATCGAACGACGCACCGCGCATCCGATGACCGGTCACGCGCGCCCCATGATCCGGGTGCCGAGCGAGATGCCGAGTTCGGACAGCGACGCATTGGCGGCAAGCTGACGGGCCTCCCAGCGCGACAGCGCGGCGTCGAACGCAGGGCCGCGCACGACGCCGCGCAGCGCGTCGGCGAGACCGACCGCATTCTCCGCCGCTTTCGCGACGCCGGCGGCCGTGTGCGGCCGGACGAGGCAGGCCGCGTCGCCGAGCAACACCGCGCGGCCGAACGCCATGCGGTCGACCGCGAGATCCAGGATCGCCTGGGCGAACGGTGCCTGCGTAGCATCGACGAGCGCGGCGAGCGTCGGCGCAAGCATCCGGCGGCCGGCATCCACGAGTTCGAGCCGGTTGTCGTCCCGCATCGCGCCGGGCGGCAGCGACCCGTCGCGCTGCGTGCCGTCCTGCGCGAGGAACAGCGACGGCAGGCGATCCGCTGCGAGCCGCCGGTACCAGACCCAGTTCACGCGTCGTTTGCCCGGTTCGATCGCGCCGCCGCGGCCGGGCACCAGATAGGTCAGGAACAGATGCGCGTCGCCTTGCTGAAACGTGAAGCGGTCGCGCAGCACCCGCAGTGCCGTTTCGGGAAGCAGATGCTCGTCGACGAGCCCGCGCCACGCGACATACCCCGCGTACGCGGGCCGCGTGTCGGGAAGCAGTTGCGCGCGGACGTTCGAGCGGCCGCCGTCGGCGCCGACCAGCAGGTCGGCCTGCTCGACGCGGCCGTCCGTGAAATGCGCGATCACGCGATCGCCTTCCTGCGCGAACCGCTCGAACGATACGCCGGCGTGCACGACGCCGGCGGGCAGCGCGCGCTTCAGGGCCGTGTAGATCACGTTCCACGCGGTCTGCGTTTGCGGCATGTACAGGCGTTGCACGATCCGGTCGTGTTCGTCGAGATAGATCCGGTCGACCGAATCGACGCCCGCATCGCGCGGCACGGGCACGCCGCCGAACGTGAATGCGCGTTCGATCGGCGCTTGCAGCACGATGCCGCCGCCGCGGCTGTCGAGGTCGTTCGGCGATTGCTCGAAGACCTTGACGCGCCATCCGGCTGCCCGCAGCGCGGTGGCCGTGAAAAGCCCGCCCACCGATCCGCCGATGACGACCGCCAGCGGGCCCGAAACGTCGCTCATGATTGCTTCCTCCCGATGATCCGTCGCACGCGCGGCGGTTCAGCCTTCCCAGTGCTTCAGGAAGTCGAGCAGCAGCGCGTTCACGCGCTCCGGCTGTTCCTCCTGCGGCAGGTGTCCGCACTGCGCGATCGGCTCGGCATGCAGGTTCGTCGCCATGCTTTCCCACACGGATTTCATGTCGAACATCTTGCCGACCGCATAAAAATCCTCGCCCCAGATGGCCATGGTCGGGCATGCGATCCGGACGTCCGCATCGACGAGATCCTGCTTCACGTCTTCCGCGTTCGCGCGATAGTCGGCCAGTGCGCCGCGCACGGCGCCCGGGCGTCGATACGCGCGCACGTACGTGTCGAACGCGTCGCCGGAGATCGCGTGCGGGTTGTAGCACCAGTCGGAAAAGAAATAACTCAGCCATTCGGCTTCCTTGCCGGCGATCAACGCCTCGGGAAGGTCCGGCACCTGGTGGAACAGGAAGAACCAGTACGCGCGCGCCGTTTGCGCGGTCATGTTCTGCGCGACGATGCGCGTCGGCACGTTGTCCATCACGACGAGCCGGTCGACGCGTTCGGGGAAGTCTTTCGAGAAACGCGTTGCGACGCGTGCGCCGCGGTCGTGCCCGACGAGCGCGATGCGGCCGATGCCGAGCGTGTCGAGCAGTTCGGCGAGGTCGCGCGCCATGTTGCGCTTGTCGTAGCCGGCGGCCGGCTTGTCGGTTTCGCCGTAGCCGCGCAGGTCGGGCGCGATCACGCGGTAGCGCTGCGCCAGCGCGGGGATCTGGAAGCGCCACGCGAAGCTGGTTTCCGGGAAGCCGTGCAGCAGCACGACGACGGGCCCGCTGCCGGCATCGATGTAATGCTGGCGGATGCCGTTCGCGGTGACGGTGTGATGGGTGATCGAAGGCGTGGCGATGGTCATGTGACGGTCCCTGTCCGGTTCGTCCCGCGCACGGCAGGCGCGGGCGCGAATACTTGTCGAGGATAGGCGAAGCGCGCGGCGTGCCGGATAAATTGTTCTGAATTCGTCTGGTGGTGCGCGCGGCCGGCATCGGCCGCTATATCACGATCACGTTGTCAGCGGATGGCCGGTGTTTCCTGATCCTCGCGTGATTCGCGCCGCAAGCGGCGGTCCGACGGTCGGCGCGACCGACCAAGGAGCCCGGGCGCGAAAATGCCGGATGCCGATTCGACCGTCATCGACCGTCATCGACCGTCATCGACCGTCATCGACCGTCGCGCCGCAGTTGCACGCGACCCGCGCGCGATCGCCGGCCGCCGCCGCGTCACGCGCGCCGGCGGCGCCGGCCGGTCGCGCCCGACGCGAGCTGCTTCAGCGTAGCGGGCGTGCCGTGCAGGAATGCGTCGATCAGCCGTTCGATTTCGGTATCGAGATCGTCGGGCACCGGCAGGCCGTAGACCCATTTGCGGACGCCGAAATAGAAGATGCTCGCGTGCAGGCTCCAGACCAGTTCGATTTCCGCATTGCGCTGGGCCTCCGTCGCCGGCGTGGCGATGTCGTATTCGTACCGCAGCTCGCGCAGCACCGGCAGGAATACGCGTTCGCGCAGCCGCGACAGGTAGCGCGTGTTGAACCCCTCGCGGCTGAGCCCTGCGAAGATGAAGGTGCGGATCCATTCGCGCCGCAGGATGGTTTGCGCGTACGCGCGGTAGAACGCGACGAGCCGCTCCTGCAGCGGGACCGCGCGATCGGCGATCAGCTTTTCCCAGTCGGGATCCCACGTATAGATCTCGTCGTAGACACGATCGATCAGCGCTTCCTTGCTCGGAAAGTACCGGTACAGCAGCGGCTGGGTGACGCCGATCTGCCGCGCGAGCTCGCGCGTGCTGCCGGAAAAGCCGTGCGTCGCGAAGTGCTCGATCGCCTTCTCGACGATCTGACGCTCGCGCGCTTCCGGCGCGAGCCGGCGGCCCGGCGTGACGGCGTTGCCGTCGGTGTCGGTCCCGGGCTCGCGGGCCGGCGTGCTGCGTTTTCTTTCGGTCATTCGTCGGCTCCTGATGGCGCGCATGCCTAAACTATCGATCGAAAAATAACACGATCGGGGCCGCGAATACGGTTTGCAGCGCGGCTTTTGTTGCGGCGCTGAATTCCTTGCGGTATCGCCCTGCGTCGAACCGGACCGGCGCCTCCGTCCTGCGCGCGAGCCGGCGGATTCAGAAAATTTCAGGCCGCCGCCAAGACATTCAGGCCGGCCTTCACTACTCTAGCTTCCGAACCGCCGCATGGGCCGGATGCCAGTCGGCAAGCCGGACCCGTCGGCGAAACCGGAGCGGAACATGCTTTATCTGATCTCGTCGGGCGCCGGCGCAGTCGACACATTCCAGGAAACCGGCTCATGCCTTCGCAGCAAGTAACCGCGGGCGCCGCCGCCGCCGCGCCCGATCACGTGCGCGGCGAGGACGTGTTTCTCGCGTCGATCGCCGGTTATGTCGACACGCTCGGCTTCGTCGCGCTGTTCGGCCTGTTCACTGCGCACGTCACCGGCAACTTCATCCTGATCGGTTCGGGGCTGGCGGGCGTCGGGCAAGGGCTCGTGATCAAGTGGCTCGCGTTTCCGGCCTTCATCGCCGGCATCGTCGGCGCGCGCGTGCTCGACCATCGGATGCGCGTGCTGGGCCATGGCGTGCGCGCACGTTCGCTGTATGCGCTGCAGGCCGTGCTGCTGGCCGGGTTCATGCTGGCCGGCGTGATGGCATCGCCGATCGCCGACGCCGACGCGCCGAGGACGATCCTGTGCGGCCTGCTCGGCGCCGCGGCGATGGGTGTCCAGAACGCGCACGGCCGGCTGACGGCCCGCTCGGTCGTCGCCAACACGGTGATGACGGGCAATGTCACGCAGGCAGTGATCGATGCGTTCGACTGGCTCGTGCCGCTCGCAGCGCCTGTCGAACGGGACGCCGCGCGGGTGCGGCTGCGGCGCACGCTGCCGCCGGTCGCGGGCTTTGCGCTCGGGGCGGGCGCGGGGGCGGCGGCCTATGTGTTCGCCGCCTTCTGGGCACTGGCGCTGCCGCTCGCCGCGCTGTGCTTCCTCGCCTATCAATCCGGTCGGCCCGACACGCGGCCGACGTCACGCTGAATGCGCGCGCAGCATACGGCTGCGCTTGCCACTTTCAAGGAGAATTCGATGTTTGCACTGAAGTTGCGACAAGTATTGCGGATGACGGCCGCGTCGACGGCCGTGCTCGGCGCTTTGCTGGCGACCGCACCGGCTCATGCCGACGAGACGCGCCTGCTGGAGACCTCGTCCGCGAAGGTGCCGGCCGTCGCGGTCGGCCCGCAATACGACACGACGCACGTGTGCGTCGCACCGGAGGATTTCGACCGCTTCACCGACAGCTTCGTCGCGACGTTCGGCGGCAAGAAGTCGAAGCAGGGCGTGTTCCAGGTCACGCCGACGCCGAGCCAGACGATGTCGCAGCTGGTGCTGACGCCGGTCGGCACGGTCTCGGTGTTCGGCTTCAAGACGCCGATTCCGTATCCGTTCTGCGAGGAGCGCACCGGCTATCTCGTCACCGACATGGACGTCGCGGTGAAGTCGGCGCGCGCGCACGGCGCGGACGTGATCGTCGACACGTTCCCCGATCCGATCGGTCGCGACGCGATCGTCCGCTGGCCGGGCGGCGTGAACATGCAACTCTACTGGCACACCCAGGCGCCGAAGTATGACCCGCTGCAGACGGTGCCGGAAAACCGCGTGTACG